>JBDUDA010000238.1:0-4765 GCA_040003205.1 Acidobacteriaceae bacterium
GTTACTCGTGACGATCTGGCTCGTATTGATCGCGCTCGCGGCCCATTCCTGAACGCGGTGGCAAACGGAGTGACGTTGAATATTCTCGGGCTGATAGCCCTGGACAGTTTTCGACGTAGGCGCTTGCGCGGCATTTCAGCGCTCGTGCTGCTGGCAGCTTTACCCATTGCAATCCTGGCAACCAAAACACGGGCTGTGTGGATTGCTTTTGCAGTTTCCATTTCTGTGCTCTCTTTTATTGCTCCGAGCTTGCGACTTCGCCGCGCATGCCGGTGCCTGCTGATTGCCAGCGGCCTGGGAATTTTGGTGGCGCTCAGCTTCTCAGACATAAGAACTCCGCTGACGGAAAGGCTGCGCGAGCGTGATCCATTAGAGTTTCGGCGCGACCTGTATCAGGCCGGGTGGGCGATGTTTCTGGAAAAACCTCTGGCGGGATGGACCTCTGGCACGCTCCAATCCGAACTAACGAAGCGTGTGCCTGACTTTTCGCCCGACAAATTCATTTTTCACAATACCTATTTAGAGATTGCTGTAGAACACGGCACGATCGGGATCGCTCTCTATGCCTGGCTCATGGTCGACCTTTTTCGGTTATGTACCAGACGGTCTGGACAGCAGTCGGGCGATGGCGACTTTTTAGATGGACAATTCCGCGTCGTTTGGCCCGTCTTATTGATGGTGTACCTCATTAATGCCAGCTTCGTCGTGATGAATTACCAATTTGTGAACGGGTTGCTATTCACGATTGCGGGAACACTGGCAGCGAAAAAACGTCTTGATCTAGCGTCTTCGTCCAATTGTTGAAGGCATCAGTGTCTTGTCGCAGCTGAGCTGAAAGTGTTTCATTTTGCAATGCATCGCCTACATAACGAACCAATTCCCCTCCCCCTTTGAACCGTACGTGGCTGAAGAGATCAAGGCGTTGCGCAAACGCGGCATTCCGGTAGTTCCATGCAGTGTGCGTCTTCCGGCATCGAAACTTGACCGCGAATTGCACTCGCTGGCGGATGAAACCCAGTATTTGCAACTTTGGAGATTCTCCAGCTTGTGCCGCGCGTCTTTGCTAGGTCTTAGACAATTCCCCGCGCTCGCCGATCTTATCTGGAGGGTCGTTGTCCGTGGACAGGAGCCGGCAGAGCGCCGGGCACGAGCCTTGCTTCATACCCTTCTGGGCATTTACTTCGCATCGCTACTGAGAGAAAAGAACATAACTCACATCCATGTACATCACGGATATTTCGCTGCCTGGATCGCGATGGTTGCGTCGCGAATATTGCGGATTCCTTTCAGTGTGACCATACACGGCTCGGACTTGCTGGTGCATGGGGCATATTTAGACAGCAAACTGCAAAACTGCCAACACTGCTATACGGTCTCTCAGTTCAATCGCAAATACATTCTTGAGCACTACCCTCAAATCGACCCGGACAAAGTATTGACCAGGCGACTGGGAGTCCGCGCCACGACTTCGACGGGATGGAATTCTCCCCACCGGCCGTCCAATGTATTTCGATTGCTCTCGGTTGGGCGGCTACATCCGGTAAAAAACCATGCCTTTCTGCTGGCGGCCTGCCGCGAATTGAAAGCGCGAAGGGTCGCCCTGGATTGCGTAATTGCCGGCGAAGGTCCCGAACGGTCCACTCTTGAGAGACTTATCCGTGAATTTGAATTGAGCCATGAGACCCATCTAGTGGGCCAGCTTTCCCATTCGCAGCTCATCCGGCGGTACAGTGAGTGCGACATTGTGGTGCTTACCAGCCGCAGCGAGGGAATTCCAGTCGTTTTGATGGAAGCCATGTCCCACGAACGGATCGTGCTTGCGCCAGACATAACCGGAATTCCTGAACTGATAACTCCTGGTAAAACCGGATTTCTTTACAGCCCCGGATCTCTCGATGATTTCGTCTCGAAAATTGAAATGATACGCAGCGCCTACTCGCATCTGGACCGCGTTCGCAGGCTGGCTCGTGAACATGTCGCGGAGCACTTCAATAGCGAGACGAACCTTGAGGCTTTTGTTGATCTTTTTCTGCATCATCTGAGCGAAGCAACGGAACATACGGAGCATCGGCGGAATGAAAATCCTCTTCTGCAACAAATATAATTATCCATTCAGCGGCACCGAAACCTACCTCTTCGAGGTGATCGAGCTCCTGCGGGCCGCAGGGCATCAGGCAGAACTGTTCTCGATGGAAGACGTACGTGGTGAGGCAACCGCGTATGACCACCACTTTCTAAACCAAATCGACTTTAAGACAACGAGTTCAAACCCTTTCGCGAAGGCGAAGCTGGCGGCCGGCGCAATTTATTCGTGCGAAGCGCGCCAGCGCATGCGAAGAATGATCGTTGAATTTCGTCCGGATATCGCTCACGTCCGCAATATCTACCATCACTTGTCGCCCTCGATTCTTTGGGAACTCAAAGCGCAGGGGGTGCCAGTCGTTTATCACGTAAACGACTTTAAGTTGCTTTGTCCCAGCTTCAACATGGTGTCGAACGGGCACGCCTGCGACAAATGCCATGGGGGGAAATTTTGGCACATTGTTACGGAAGGCTGTTACCCGGGCTCCCGGGCCTCGACACTTGTATTAGCAGCTGAGGCCTACGGTCACAAACTGGCCGGCAGTTATCAGAAATGCATAAGCCTCTTCCTCGCCCCCAGCCGTTTCGTAAAAGACAAGTTAGTCGCGGACGGGTGGGATGCCGCGAAAATCGAGGTACTTCCTCATTTCCAGAAATTGATGCCGGCGCACCCTGTAAATCCCGGGACAAATGGTCCCATCCTCTACTTTGGCAGGCTCTCGCCGGAAAAAGGGGTGAACGCCCTCCTGCAATCGGCAAGCCGACTTTCCCATTTGAGATTTCAAATCGCTGGCGATGGTCCTCAGCGAATCGTGCTGGAGACTCTGGCTAACTATATGGGGCTGAACAACGTCGAGTTCCTGGGACACGTTTCTGGAAAAGTGCTTCAAGGTTTGATAGCTAAGTCTCGCTTCACGGTTTTTCCTTCTCTCGCATACGAGACTTTTGGAAAAAGCATTCTGGAGTCGTACGCCTGGGGCAAGGCAGTGGTGGCATCCGATCTCGGTTCCCGCAGAGAGACCGTGCAGAACGGTCGCACCGGATTACTCTTTGCCCCCGGAAACGCCGACGATCTTACGAAACAAATATCGTTTCTCGACCACAGACCCAAGTTAGCGGAGGAGATGGGGGCCCGCGCGCGAAAGCTGGTCGCCGATAAATATTTGCCCGAGGAACACTTGAAGACGCTCACCACGATTTACGAGCGCTTGGTACCTCCTTTGCAGAGCGCAGCGGCAACCAATTCGCGACTATCAAGAACGAAATCGAAGATGCGCGTGGCTTTCATAGGCGGCCGGGGAGTGATTTCCAAATACAGCGGCATTGAAACTTACTACGAAGAGGTCGGCAGACATATTGCTGCCATGGGACACGACGTTACGGTTTATTGCCGCAGCTATTTCACTCCGAAACTGGGTGTGTATGGCGCATTGCGGCTGGTGCGCCTGCCAACCATTCAATCCAAGCACCTAGATACGTTGCTGCATACCGTACTCAGCACTGTTCATGCCACATTCAGCGACTGCGACATAGTTCACTATCACGCGTTGGGGCCTGCTATGTTCTCGTTCATTCCCCGGCTATTTGGGAAAAAAACCGTGGTTACCGTGCAGGGGCTCGATTGGCAACGGAAAAAGTGGGGACGATTAGCGGCCGCCGTGCTTCGCTATGCCGAGGGAACAGCTGCCAGGTTTCCCAACGCAACCATAGTGGTGTCGAAGACGCTACAACGCCAATACAAATCCAGCGGATCGAGAGGGACGATCTACATTCCCAATGGCACTTTCCTGCGCAAGCTTCGGGCTTCGCGGCGGCTCGCCGCGTGGGGACTGGAGGCCAACAACTACATTCTGTTTCTGGGACGTTTTTCTCCGGAGAAAAATTGCGAGCTTCTGATCGAGGCTTACAAGAACGTCGGCGACACGCCAGTAAAGTTGGCACTGGCAGGAGGCTCCAGCTACTCTGACAAATATGCCGAACAACTGCGCACCCATCAGAGCCGCCACATCCGCGTGCTCGACTGGCTATCGGGTCACGCGTTGGATGAGTTGATCGTGAACGCCATGCTCTTTGTTCTGCCGTCTGACGTGGAAGGTTTATCTCTGGCACTGCTGGACGCAATGGGGGCCGGGGTTTGCGTACTGACCAGCGACATTCCTGAGAACCTCGAAGTGATGCGCGATGTCGGATTCACTTTTCGGCGGGGTGATGTTCAAGACCTGGAGCGCATGTTGAGAACCCTGATAGCCAATCCTCAGGCGCGGCAAGAAGCGGCAGAGAAGGCACGCGAGCGTGTGCAGGAAAAGTATCTCTGGTCCACTATCGCCCGCAGAACGGAAGAAGTTTATCGCGGATTGATGCTGGACCGACGAGTCCCACAGAAGTCCGTGAGAGCAGCGCCCAGCCCGGCGCGAGCCGCATAAGATCACCTGATACCAGTCTTCCTGCTAAATACCAGTCATCCTGAGCAGAGAAAGTCGATTCGCTTGCGAATCGGCTTTCGGCGTCGAAGGATCCCTATCGCCATACTTGCCTTGAAGGCCTTAGGGATGTTTCGACTGCGTCGTAGTTTCCATGGGGAAGGGCTTCCGTCGGCACGTAGTCTTAGCGATTTCCAGAGACGGATTCTTCGATCGGCGAGAGGCGCGCGGTGAAGTGCCTAAGAAAGGGAGCTTCGTACGTC
>JBDUDA010000239.1:0-4764 GCA_040003205.1 Acidobacteriaceae bacterium
GGCGGTTTTGCGGATCTTCTCCGGGAGCGAGTTCGTGACTGCGACCTGATTCGTCGGATGCTTGGGCGCGCGAGGGCAAGTCGTGTGGCGCCGCAGCAGCGTCGCCCGGTGCAGCCTGCGCCCAGGAGGCGGAAGCCAAAACTAAGAAATAAATGGCAACAAAGAGGTGGCTCTTGGCCGTGTACTTCATGCGCACGTCAAAAACTCCTGGCCACCTGTACTGCGATTCCTATCGAAGAAACGAGCTGCGAAACTTGCAGCGCATTTCTCCAGGTAAGGCTGCCACCGAAAGCGCGGTCTGGCACGACCACCATATCGCCGGGTTGGAGGGGGGTTTCGAGAGGACCTCCCGAGAACAAGGCACCTGCAAAAAGTCCACTGGAGCTGCCTGCGACGGAACCGTCTGCGCGGATGATAAAAATAGCGCGCTTGTTCGCCATCGCCGTCGGTCCGCCCGCTTGTTTCAGATACCAGCCTGCGCTCCTGCCCGGACGATAGGTAACTGCGGTCGGGTTATAAACCGCGCCATCCACCATCACGAAATTTGGTTTTTTAGGGATATAGACCGCATCTCCCGCTCGAACTTGAATATCGGAGGAGGTGTTCGTCCAGCGAGTCATATTGCCGGAGACATTCAGAACAATGCGCCCAACCGGTGGCGTGTTTTGCAGTTTTTCCAGGGTGTTTTTCCACTGCAACATCGCAGCGCCCCGAGTCACGGGATCAACCTCGGCTGCACTCTTCAGGCTTGCGCCTTCTTCTTGGACCTGGCGAACCAACTGCGAACGATTTTTTTCCTCGAGATCACGCACTTGCACGCGCTCGAAAATGATGCCGTAGGGATAAGCGTCGGCCCGGAAGCCCCCGGCGCGCTGAATCACTGCGCTCAGCCGCTCGCCTTCCTGAATGCCGTATGTTCCTGGATGGACAACTTCACCGGCTACTGAAATGCTGGCCCCGCGATCGTTCCATCCCGCGAGTTGCCGGATGGTCAGCACATCGCCGTCATGCAGACGGACGTCGCTGTCGGGCTCTCCTGCGAGAGCCTTGGCAATGGGGACTAGCTGGTGATCTCCGATTATTTTCTCGCCGTGCTCTACGGTGTAGCGCGTCAAATCTGCCTGCTCGCTGAAGGCGCTTCGTTTGAGACCGCCCGACAAACGAACCAGATCCGTAGCGGTCATGTTGTCGCCCAGAGGATATCGGCCGGGACGGCCGACTTCGCCTTCGATGGTGACAGCGGCGGGATCTGTCTTCAACAAACTTTTTTGCACGAAAACTCTGTCGGTTGGTTGCAGCAGAATGTTTTCTGCGGTATCGCCGGTTAGAGCCTTAGACAGATTCGCGCTTAAAACTTTCAGTTTGCCATCTTCTGTTCTCCGAAACACCTGGACATCATCCAGCCGTGCTTCCGCCGTGGTACTGCCGGCAAGGAAGATTGCGTCGCGGAGGTAGGTTGCGCCATTGGTAACGTGATCGCCCGGCTCTCTGACTTCACCGGTGACGGTGATTACGGGAGAATCTTCAAAATCGTAGCGGCCGAAAACGCGCACTGTGTCGAATGGCTTCAAGACCAGATTTTGGTCTTTGCCGCTGAGGGCATCCTCGAGACTGAAAGCCAACACTTCGGGAGTGTAATCGGGAGCCTTCAGGCGGATGATCTCCGCGTGCTGTTTATAAGGTTCTGGGAGGACATCTTTGTAGGAGCCGATCAAATCGCTGATCTTCATGCCATCGCGATAGGCATACTTGCCAGGCCGGAACACATGTCCGTCGAGATAAACGGTTTTGTCGGCAAATGCGACAATGGGGGAAATCTTAACTTTGTCGCCATCCTGAATTTTGAAATCTTCCAGCGCCTTGTTGACCGCCGCTTCATTGTTGTTTTCCGGGACATCCAATGCCAGCATGCTGCGGCTTTCATGTGCCTGAATGCGTTCAACATCCACGTGCCGTAGAGTTCCGGTTGCCAACACTCCTCCAGAAAGCTGCAATACGTCAGAAAGGTTTTTTTCGTCCGCGAGCTCATAGATTGCTGGCCGGCGCACCATTCCCTCGATCGTTACTTCGGGTCCGATGGGAGGAATGAGGATGGTGTCTCCGGATTCCAGCCTTTGCATGTTTGATCGAATACCATGCAGCAGAAGGTCGTAGACATCCACTTGCTGTACTACTTCCTTGCCGCGAAAATGCTTCAGCATGCGAATGGAACCACGCGAGGTCGGGCCGCCGGCTTCGTAAAGTGCGTTCAGCGGAGTTGAAAGGGAGCTGACATCGTAAGCTCCGGGATTCTGTACATCTCCGACGACGTACACTCGAACACTTCGCAGACGCGACAACGAGACGTCCGCCTGCACATCGCGAAACTGCGTTCGCAAGGCTGATTGGACCATATGCTGCACATCGCCCAAAGTCTTCCCTGCTACCTGAATACTGCCAGTTTCAGGCAGAGAAACTTTTCCTTCTCGATCTACGACGCGGCGCAAACGCTGCGAGACCGCGCCCCAGAGATCAATACTCAAGCCGTCGCCGGGGCCTAAAACGTAATCCGGCCCGGCAGGGAGGTCCATGGGCAACTGATCGAGATTGCCGGTGCCTTTGCGAAAAACGTCCGCGCCAAATCTCTCCAACGTCGGCGGACGCTGCGAATACTGCGAATAGAGGTCATATAGAGACGGAATATCGGCGTAGGGATTCGCGGAATGCCGCAGCTGTGGCTGATCTCGCCGGGTTGGGGGAGGCTGCCGAGACGAATTAGTGCGCGTTGGATTTTCCAGGCGTGCCTGTTGGGGTAGTTGCGTTTCGTCATTTTGTGGCTGATCGAAGGAAGGAAGTGTTGACCCGCCGGCTGCGGAAATTCCCGAACCTGCTGCCGCACCGCCAGTCAGGCTTGCGAGGGTGCCCGGATCCAGTTGCGCCGCAGTGCCCGACTTCCCGCCCGTGCGCGATTGTAAGAGCGCTGACAACTGATCAGGACTGACTCCCTGCATTCCAGCAATTACGTCGAGGGGCAGGCCAGTCGAGGTGGCTCCGCCACTATCCAAGTTTGATAGATCGCCGTTCGGAGACTGCGCCTGCGCACGTTCAACCGCGCGCCGAGGATCCTCCGCTGGAGCGTTTTGCGGATTCTGTGGACTCTGGCTTCCGCCGGGCGTTTGCATTTGCCGGTTGCCATTTCCGTACCCACCTATGCCATTCTGATAATCACGACGCTGCCAATACTCGTCTTCCTGGCTGCGTCCTGTTTTTCCGGCCGTCTGCTGAGAAGAAGAGCCGGAATAGAGGCTGGCCACTCTTCGTTGCTGATCGTTTTCTAACTCATCTTTACTGGGCTTTACTCTGATGTATTCGCGGTCTTCAATTTCGCGGGTGGCAATTACACGAATATTTTCGTCGCGGCGGATCAGGCGATACAGAGCTTCGTCTGTCAATTCCTGCGGGTCTAAGATTCGTCCCTGCTCGAAAGCCTTGCGCACCAGCATCTTCTTTACCTGCAGCAATAATCCTGGCTCTTGCTCGAGGATCGAAATAATTTTTTCCGGCGAGAGCGAGACCATCTGCTCGGCTGCCTGCTCGGCGCGCGAATTGCTTGTATCGAGCGCCTGATTCACTGCCGTGGATGGCCTTACTTGCGCTGCAGTTCCGGCATAGGAGAGCAGGCAAGCCACAAGTACCCATATAAATCCAGTCCTGGAATGCTTTAGATTAATTCGCATAACTCCTCTACCTGGATGAATCGCGCCCGAGTAAAATCCGCACTACCCGCGAACGCCGGCCATAATTGGCGACAAAATGGCGCCTTGGCGCTGATATGAAATTGGATCGAATGATATCTAATCGCTCGATACGCGTGTTTGAAACGCTCCTGCATATGATACAGCAGCCGGCAGTTCATTCTTGGATTTGGCACGAAACAAGCCCTTTAGCGCGTCGAACCGCAAAGACTCGTGTTAGTTGCCATCGCGATCAACCCCTCGCTCTGAGGTTATAATTATTTTTTCGCGAAAGGATTTTCAACATGCTGCAAGCTGGAAACCCGTTTCCTAATTTCAGCCTTCCTAACCAGGACGGCAAAACTGTCAGCCTCAAGGATTTTGAGGGGAGTTGGCTGGTGGTCTATTTTTACCCGAAAGATGACACCCCGGGCTGTACCATACAAGGCAAATCATTTACTGCCTCGAAGGCCGACTACGATGCCGCTGGCGTAAAAGTTGTGGGCGTTAGCCAGGACGACGTCGCGTCGCATAAAGATTTCTGCAACAAATTTGCTTTTACTATCGATCTACTCGCTGACACCAAGGGCGACCTCATGAAGAAGCTTGAAATTGGACAGTCGGATTGGAAAGGGATGAAGTTTTGGGAACGCACCAGCTTCGTCGTTGACCCTAAAGGCGTGATCCGCAAAGTTTACGAAAGAGTCGATCCTCAGGGACATGAAAAAGCGCTGCTGGACGACATCAAAAACCTGCCAGCAGCCGCCTAATTCAATTAATGTCGATTGGGAGATGATTGAATCTCGCTGAAAATCCTCATCGCCGGTGGAACGCCCTCACAAATGAGTGGGTGCTCGTTTCCCCTCATCGCGCGGGTCGTCCATGGCAGGGGCAAGTGGAAAAACACTCCGCCCTTGCCGGACAGTCCTATGACCCGACCTGCTATCTCTGCCCTGGGAATTCGAGGGTAGGCGGCGTTCACAATCCTTCGTACGCCGGAACATTTGTTTTCGACAATGATTTCGCTGCGCTGAAGCCTGAATTCCTAGAC
>JBDUDA010000240.1:0-4762 GCA_040003205.1 Acidobacteriaceae bacterium
AGACCCGGCCGCTCCTGTACGCACTCGGTGATGCCCATCGCCATGTAAGACTGCGGGCCGCATCGATGCTGGCGAGGATGGAGTCTGAATTACCGCAAATTGTCGAGAACGCGATTGCCATGCACGACAACTATGCTCTGCAAGCCCTGCTGTCGGAAATCGATGCGTCGGGATCGCTGGAAAACGTGGCGAAATGGCTGGAGCGTTCGTCGAATCCGGCGTTCGCGAGTGCGGCGCTTAAGGAAATAACCGAGCTGGCAACAAAACACCCGGGCGAAAAGGTCAGAGTTGCGGCCGCTGTAGCAGGCGGGCAGTAGTGCTGAAATTCCTAGAATTGTCGAATCATACACTTTTCTTTTATTACGTAGTCTCCAATGGAATCTATTTTTTACTGTTAATGATCGCCATCCAAAAAAATATCGCTTATCGCCACCGACTTGGTAGCATTCGTCTCGAGCACTATCAGGAATCACCCTTCACGCCGCCCATCAGCTTGCTGGTTCCGGCGCACAATGAGGAAGGGTTTATCGTGAGCAGCGTGCGGTCACTGCTCAGCCTCAACTATCCGAATTTGGAAGTGATTGTCGCCAACGACGGATCCAGCGATGGAACACTACAAGCGCTTTCCCAGGCATTCGGATTGCGGTTGTCGCGGGTGCTTTACGTTGCGGAAATCGAAACTGCGGCGGTCCGCGGTGTCTATCGCAGCGCCATGGAACCACGGTTGTTAGTCATAGATAAAGAGGCTTCGGGGAGCAAAGCCGATGCCGTGAACGCGGCTTTGAACATGGCGACCAGTCCTTATATTTGTATTGTGGACGCCGATTCAATTCTGGAAACGAACTCCTTGCTCGCGATCATGGCGGGCGTCTTCGCAGATCCGGGAAGGGTAGTGGCGATTGGGGGTATCGTCAGGGCCTTAAATGGCTCGCAGATTTCGGAATCGAAACTCAAGCACGTCACGCTTCCCAAACGACCAATTGAGATTCTTCAGGTCATTGAATATTTTCGAGCATTTTTGATCGGACGCGAGGCCTGGGCCGGCTTTAATATGCTGCCGATCATCTCGGGCGCCTTCGGTATTTTTCGCCGCGATTTGGTTTTGAAAATTCATGGCTTTCGGGCCCATGCCATCGGAGAAGACTTCGACCTGGTCGTGCGCCTGCACCGGTATTTGCAGGAACAGAAAATGGACTACCACATCAACTTCATACCTGATCCGACTTGTTGGACGGAGGTCCCCGCGGATCTGCGCTCGCTGGCGCGTCAAAGGGCGCGCTGGCACAAGGGATTGCTTGACACACTCTGGCCGAATCGCGACATGCTGTTTGATTCCCGCTATGGACGAGTGGGCTGGGTCATTCTCCCTTACATGTGGATATTCGAATTCTTTGCTCCGATTATTGAATGCCTGGGTTATTTCACCATCGCGGCGGCGGCCATTCTTGGCGCGCTTAGTCCCAGCTTCTTTCTGGAATTTCTCTTGTTCGGCTATGCGTTTGCGACACTGATTTCTATCGGCTCGGTGTTGCTGGAAGAAATGACTTACAGAAGATACGGTGACTGGAAGGAAGTCGCAAAGTTGCTGTTCTACTGTCTAGTCGAGCATTTCCCCTACCGACAAATGACGATGATCTGGCGGCTACAGGGAATCTGGCAATACATGCGAGGGGACCTGGAGTGGCGGGCAATGACGAGGGTAGCAGGGCTGGAGGCCGGTCCGGCGCTCAAGAAATAAATCGTTTGGGCAGCACCTTACCGGCCTCGAAAAATTAGGGTTGCAGGGTACCTTTCAGCAGTTTGGGTTCCGATGGCGTCTGAACCCCGGGATTATCTTCAGCCGTAATATAAATATCGAAAGCCTCGTAGTTTGTGGTGTTCTCGAACTTGCCCTCAAGTTTATTGTTGACCTTCAACTGACCCTGATTTTCTGGGGTCTTACCCCTGCCCTCAATCCAGACGACGTAGGCTTGCTTCGCCGGGGTTAGAGACGACGGTTTCGCCAGGTGGTAAACCTTCAGCTTAAGGCGCAAGTTGCCATTTTTGTCCTTATGCAGATCAGCCTTACCAACTGCCGCAGGCACACTGGGGTCGGCGACGAGACGAACGTCCGAAGCCGCCGCCGCACCGACAAAGAAAGAACTGATCAAAAGCGTAGTCATCGCAACCATGTATTTCATTTTGATTTTCTCCGTGGTGAGCTAGTTTACCTCAAGCTTGCAGCTTCGGGATGAACGCGAAAACATGGCAGCAGGGTTTTATTTTTGGATGAATCCAATACGGGTCTAACCGCCGGCGATTGCCCCGATGATAATGAACGGCTCAGCCCCCGAAATCACGGGCTCCGGAAGAGGGGCGTCGGGCGATTCGTGGGAAATATCTTCCTCGCAGGCGAAGAAGCGCAAGAAGGGACGGCGTTCCAGCGTCGTGTGGTCGCGGATGGTTCCCCGCAGCATTGGATAGCGTAGTTCGAGAGCGTCGAGGATGGAACGCTGCGTTACGGGATCCTGAACCTCCAGCGATACTTCGGCTTCCGTATGGGCCAAAGTCTTGAGATGAGTTGGAAGGATGACTCTGATTGGCATTAGTTGCGACATCCCTCAGGGGCTGAAAGCCCCTTGCGTTGGTCCGCAGTCGGCACGGCTGAAGCCGTGCCCTTTCAAAACGCTGAAGCCGTGCCCTTTCAAAACGCTGAAGCCGTGCCCTGCAAAACGCTGAAGCCGTGCCTTTCAAAACAATTGATTACGCCCTTTCAAAACAAACTGATTATGGCAGTGTCTGCACTTCCACCGACAGCACTGCCGGTAGATCGCGCACGATTGACGACCAACTGTCTCCAGCATCCGGAGAGACATATACCTGTCCGCCGGTGGTGCCGAAATATACTCCGCATTTATCGAGCGAGTCTACCGCCATGGCGTCGCGCAATACGTTAACGTAGCAATCTTTCTGCGGCAGGCCTTTAGTCAACGGCTCCCACTCGTTGCCGCCGGTGCGGCTGCGGAACACTCGCAGCTTGCCTTCGTGAACGTAGTGCTCTCCATCGCTCTTTATCGGCACAACGTAAATTGTCTCAGGTTCATGGGCATGCACGTCAATCACGAATCCGAAGTCGGTTGGCAGATTTCCGCTTATTTTTTGCCAGGAATCGCCCGCGTCGTCGCTGCGCATGACATCCCAATGCTTCTGCATAAAGAGAACACCGGGTCGCGAGGGATTCATCGCTATGTGATGGACGCAGTGTCCCACTTCAGCATTCGGGTCGGGGATGTATTTCGAGAGTAGTCCGCGATTGATCGGCTTCCAACTCGCGCCCGCGTCGTCACTGCGGAAAGCTCCAGCCGCAGAAATCGCGATGTAAATCCGCTTCGGATTGCCAGGATCGAGAATCACGGTATGCAGACACAGGCCGCCCGCTCCCGGCTGCCACTGAGGTCCGGTGCCGTGGCCACGAAGGCCGGAAAGCTCTTTCCAATTTTCACCGCCATCGGCTGAGTGGAACAGAGCTGCATCTTCAACTCCCGCATAGACGCTGTTGGGATCGGTGAGCGATGGCTCTATATGCCACACACGCTTGAACTCCCACGGATGCGGCTTGCCATCATAAAACTGATGCGTTGTCATGGGCGCGCCACTCTCAGCAGACGTGTCGTAAACGAACTTATTGCTTGCGGCCGTAGGTGGGCCGGCAGGAACTGGCTCTGCCGCCGGCGTTCCCGGTTGCTGCCAGGTCTTTCCTCCATCGTCGGAGCGCTGGATCAACTGCCCGAACCATCCACTTGTCTGGGACGCGTAGACTCGATTGGGATCAGCGGGCGATCCCTTCATGTGATAAATTTCCCATCCGGCAAAGAGCGGACCGCTTACTTCCCACTTGTCGCGCTTACCATCCGACGTGAGGATAAATGCGCCTTTACGCGTGCCTACCAGGACTCGAACACGGGACATACCTTGACTCCTTTTTTTCGATATTTCATTTATATAGACGAGTGATTCTCGTGGAACCTGGCCACTTTCGCAGGATCTTTTGACATCAATTCCCAACGAATAATAGGTCTTCCATAACGACTTTTTTTTATCAACCCTCGTATGCCTGCTTTAATTTTGCGACATCGAGCTTTTTCATCTGCAACATTGCCTGGGTTACTCTTTTCGATTTTTCTGAATCCTTGTCGCTTAGCATTTGCCCTAAGGCAGAAGGCACGATTTGCCAGGTAATGCCGTATTTGTCTGACAGCCAGCCGCATTGGCTCTCTTTGCCGCCTTCAGAAAGCTTTTCCCAGAAATCGTCCACTTCTTCCTGATTCTCGCAATTCACGAAAAGCGATATTGCCGGCGTGAAAGAAAACTGCGGACCGCCATTCAACGCAATGAAGTCTTGTCCATCGAGTTGAAATGTCGCGGTGATAACCGCTCCTTTCGAACCCGGCGAGCTTTCTCCGTAGCGAGTGACCCTGCCAACCTTTGAGTTCTTGAAAATGGAGGTGTAGAAGTTCATTGCTTCTTCTGCTTTTCCATCGAACCACAGAAACGGTGTAATTTTATGCATATCGCTAACCTTAGCAAACTAAATTTGTACGACGGTAGTAGAAAGCCGCTTTAGCAGTTGATCATCCACGGAACGCCGAACCGGTCGGTGAGCATGCCAAATCGCTCGGCCCAAAACGTCTTCCCGATCGGCATATGTACCGTGGCATTTTCCTCCAGGGCGTGAAATATCTTCTCAGCTTCTTTCGGCTCTTTGATGCTGATAGAAATTGAA
>JBDUDA010000241.1:0-4754 GCA_040003205.1 Acidobacteriaceae bacterium
CCATGATGTCTTCCACGGTGGCGTTGTTCGGCAGGTTCACGGTCTTGGATATCGCTCCCGAAATAAACGGTTGCGTCGCCGCCATCATTTTCAGATGGCCCATGAAGTGGATGGAACGCGTCCCCTTCGACGGCTTAAATGAGCAATCGAAGACGGCGAGGTGTTCGTCCTTAATTTCTGGCGCGCCTTCGATGGTGCCCGTGGCGTCAATGTAGCTGACGATCTTGTCAGTCTCTTCGTGGGTGTAGCCGAGCTTGAACAGGGATGTCGGCACCGTCTGATTGACGATTTTGATCATGCCTCCGCCAACCAACTTTTTGTATTTCACCAGCGCGAGATCGGGCTCGACTCCGGTAGTGTCGCAATCCATCATGAAACCGATGGTGCCGGTGGGGGCCAGCACCGTGACCTGCGAATTGCGATATCCGAAGGTTTCTCCGTGAGCCAGGGCCTCGTCCCATGTGGCCTTCGACGCTTCGTATAACGGCGCGGGCACATTGGTGCGGTTGATATTGTTTACCGACGCCCGGTGCATGCGGATGACATCGAGAAACGGTTCACGGTTGATGTACCAGCCGGGACACGCGCCTCCAGGCATTACCGGCGCGGTTCCATCAGCAAGGTTGGAACCGAGATTGGTGTGAGCCAGACCTTTTTGCGTCGCCTCAGTTACCGGCACGAGCGCGGGACAAAGCTCCGCAATCTTCGATGATTGCAGATATGCCTGTCCGCACATGATCGCTGTGACGCAGGCAGCGTAGTCGCGTCCCGCATCGGAATCATAGGGCAATCCTGCGGCCATGAGTAACGCGCCGAGGTTTGCGTATCCCAGACCAAGCGGACGGTAATCGTGCGAGTTTTTGCCAATCATCTCGGTGGGATAGGCGGCGTTGTCCACCAGAATTTCCTGCGCTGTGATCAGCACGTCCACGGCGTGGCGATATGCTTCCACGTCGAATGTGCCGTTGGGCGCGAACTTCAACAGATTCAAGCTCGCGAGGTTGCAAGCCGAGTCATCGAGGAACATGTATTCCGAACATGGATTCGACGCATTGATGCGAGCCGTATTCTTCGAGGTATGCCAGCGATTGACAGTGCTATCGTACTGCATCCCCGGGTCTCCGCAGCGCCAGGTGGCGTCGGAAATCTTGTAGAGAAGGTCTTTCGCCTTGAACGTATGCATGGGACGGCCATCGCGAATCGCGCGCGTCGAAAAATCGGTGTCGCGCATCACGGCATACATGAAGTCGTCGTTCACGCGAACAGAGTTGTTGGCATTCTGAAAGAAGATTGATGAGTAAGCTTCGGAATCTGGCGAAGACCCGTCGTATCCGGCAGCGACCAAAGCGTGGGCCTTGGCTTCCTCTTTGCTCTTGCACTCGATGAAATCAATGATGTCGGGATGCTCGACGCTGAGAATTACCATCTTCGCGGCACGACGAGTCTTGCCGCCGGACTTGATCACTCCGGCGAAGGCGTCGAAACCTTTCATGAAGCTCAATGGACCGCTGGCGGTGCCGCCGCCACTCAATCCTTCGGTAGAAGATCGCAGCGATGAGAGATTCGTTCCCGTGCCGGATCCCCACTTGAAGAGCATGCCTTCGGTTTTCGCCAGAGTGAGAATTGAATCCAGCGAATCTTTCACGGAATTGATAAAGCAGGCGGAGCATTGCGGAGTTTTGTAGCCGGTGACGCCGAATTCGACGCGTCCTACAGCAGGATTCCAGTGCCAGTTCTGCGCGTCAGAGTTGGGCTCAATGCGGTCGCATCCGACGTTGAACCATACCGGCGAATTAAATGCCGCATATTGACGGACGAGAATATGTACGAGCTCGTCATGGAAGGTCGCTCCGTCATCGGGAGTCTTAAAGTAGCCTTGCGACATTCCCCAATCGCGAATCGTCTCGGCAACGCGGCTCACGAGCGCGCGCACGCCAGATTCACGGTCCGGCATTCCCACCGTGCCATGCAGATATTTGCTGGCGACGATATTGGTCGCAGTCATGGACCAGTCTTTGGGAGTCTCTACGTCTCTCTGCTCGAAGATCACATTGCCCTTGGAATCGGTGATCTGAGCAAGACGAAGTTCCCATTCGACCTCATCATACGGAGACACGCCCGGCTTGGTAAAGAAGCGGCGAAAGCTTAACCCTGGCGACTTTTTGTCAGCGGCAAGATTGGCGGTTGCGGTGATTCCGGGGTTCGCGCTGGTTACGGGGTTCTTCTCGGCGGTGGCTTGGGTCGATTTTTTCTCGGTAACTTCTGGCATTTCCTTCAGCTCTCCTGCGGATGCTGTGCTCGGCTGTTCTTATATTAGATTCGTATAAACAGTCGTTGATTCGTGCGATTTCAGCTAAAAGCCTGAGGGAAGTTGCTGCCTCGTTCGGCCCGGCGGCGAATCTCCATCTGAGGCCTCGGAGCCGCCGAATTCGGCAAATTTAGCGACAGAGGGTGAGTCCGACGCGAGACCGGAGGCAGCGTCGGATGACGAGGCCATCCATCGTTGCAGGGCGGCGTAAGCCGCTTGCCTTTGACCGCACTCTTCAATCACCGCGTAGCGAACGTAGCATTCGCCATTCTCAAGGCGTTTCTGCTCCGGCGAGCCGGGCAAAAAAAGCCGACCGAGAGCCATTCCTAAATCATCGGTTTCACGGATGCTGAATAACCCCAACATTCGCTTCCCTCCGGCAGCCGCGAACTCTCCGTGCGCTAGCACCTGCTCCCCCAGGGCGAACAGACCTGGTTTGCTGGGAGCCAGAAGCACACTGAAACTCGATCGGCATCGGATCCACTTCGACCACTGTAAGCGGCGGTGATCGAGATCACTTCCTACGCCGTGGCGTGCCAGCGATTGACTGACCAGGTGGGTTAAGCCTTCCATAAAAGCTCCTTGCAATTGCCCCACGAAGAATCGGACCAGCTTCTTCCAGGCAATATCAATCGATAATTTGAAACCACGCCGCTACCGCGAAGACCGGTGATGGCTGAAGCTGGTTGCACCGGGATACTCTTTACACGTACTCAGTCGGAGAGCTTGGACGAAATGCTCTTCCTGTTAATTCGCTTTCGTCTCTCTTTTTTGTAAATCTTTCCGACTGTGTCCCACGTTTCCGAGGACGATTACTTCCCCGTGTGGATGGCAACAGTACGCCTGTATATAGGGCCTGTCAATAGCCTATCCCTACATCTTGTATATGAACCAGTTACGCGCATTGAAGTTTCTGAAAACACTCTATTTCCACAGCAACGGATTCCATCTGTTTTACGCGCTTGCGGTGCGAGGCCTCGATGCTTCCTCATTTGTCGCGGGCCTTCGCTTTTTAGCGCTCAGACCACCGCCCGAAAGATCGCCGATGGCGACGTAGATGTCTTCGAAGATCAGACGCTGCGCGATACGTTGCGTGCCGTCGGAAGACTCGACCAGATAATCGCCAATATCGCCAAAGTGTTCGCGCCCGAGTGCATCCACCAGAACCATCGGCTCGATCAACTGGCGGGCACGCACCAAAAATCGAGTGCGATAGGTCTTCCATTCAGCAATCATTTTTTGCACCGGCATCCCTCGCGTTAACGTTTTTGCAATTCATTTACGAACAATTTGATCCAGGCTGGAAGTTTGTAAGGTAAGTCGAAACTACGCGCATCATCCGGTGCGGTCAATTCCACAAGTTTGGTGCAGTCGAGCAAAGATTGTTGGGAAATTTGTAGCTCAAAGAGGAACAGCAATCTAGCAGTCAAAACGATTGCAGTGGCCCAAATTTTAAGCTTTAGGAAGAAGTCCCAAAATATATATAGATGCACCAGCCACAATATCCACAGCGTCCGCACAGGAAATGCAGAAAAATGCTCGTCCAATCAGTAGCCACGATCGGACCCTGAGCGGTCAACGCGCCGCTGATTGCACCCAACTGGCGAAAGCATGCCAGGCTGCGGTCCTGCCGATGAACGGGCTAACCTGCCCTACAAAAACCAGGAAGCCGCCGCCCCACAGGGTGGCTCGTTGAATCTTATGCGTAGACCACAGATCGTAAGCCACTAGTGCCAAAAGAAAAATATACGAAATCAGCACGTCAACAGGGAGGTTTCTTTGCACCATCGCAAAGGGCCAGCGCGCGATGGCAGCAATCATCAAAGCATCGGTAGCAAGAATAATCAGACGCTTATGCACCGCCGGCTTAAAGCGGGCTCGAAACGCAAAAAAGACAAGCGTGCCGAACACGAAAATATTGGACAGAGGAATGATGTAGAAAAATTTTACATCTCTGCCCGGAGGCCCCGCGCTCCGAACCAGGGAGTCTGTGGCTGCCAGCACTCCGAGTATCACCATCGCACACGCCAGAATAAATCCCGCAACCCCCAGGCGGCGATGGATGCTCACATTTCCGGTGGAAGTCAGCGTAGTTTGAACGATCAGTAGAAGAATCCAACATGAAAAGGCAGCGCCATGAAGGTGAATGATCGTGCTGGGAAGCGGCGCTCGAAAAACTCCGGCTAGATAGTAGCTGTGGGCAAAACCTAAAAAGACGGTGGCCAACATTAGCCAGGCCAGGCCAGAGAAAAAAATATGGTCAAAACGGCGCCCCGGCAAGCTCACAATCCTCTGCGAGACAGAACCTGAGGGTGCGGCAACGGTGGCCACATGCTCCTCCGGAGTCCTGATCTAACGGAAACCAGTTCGCCGGATTGTACGACACAAAGGCCGACAGTCGCTGAATTTTGCGCAGAGCACCCTCCTGGGGAGGGTCTAGGTGAGC
>JBDUDA010000242.1:0-4726 GCA_040003205.1 Acidobacteriaceae bacterium
CGAGTCGTGGCTGAACCAGAAAATTTAGAACAATCGGTGGGCCGACGTCCCGTTTACAAAAACCATCCACCTCTGTCATGTTGAGCGGACATCAGCCGCCAGCGGCGGCTGATAGGAGTCGAAACATCGCTATAGGCACCTAGGATGCAGGGCGATAGAGATCCTTCGACGGCGACAGTCATTCGCAAGCGAATGACTGTCTTGCTCAGGATGACACAGGTGATTTAGCGGTATTTGTTTATGCATCAGCGTGGTTGGACGGTTACTCTAGCCAATTGCAAGAAAAAACCATGCCACATTGTCATGTCGAGCTGATAGGAGTCGAAACATCGCTATAGTCGCTCAGGATGGAGGGCGATAGAGATCCTTCGACGGCGCCAGTCATTCGCAAGCGAATGACTGTCTTGCTCAGGATGACATAGGAATTTAGCGGTATTCCTGTTGATGGATTTTTGCAAATCGCAGCGAAGCCCGGTCACAGCTATGTCGGGCCGTTTCTCTACAAACGCGCGAAAGCCCTAGCGGCTGCGTCAACTAAAATGACTTTCATGAATAACGACTCGCCGGATCGCGGGCACAACACAAAATATCTAACGCTACAAAAGAATTTCTGCTTTGCATGCGGCAAAAATAACCCGCACGGAATGCATCTGAATTTCGTTTACGACGAAAAGCGTCGTTGCTTCGTCTGCCGTTTTCGCCTGAGCAAAAGGTATACCGGTCCGCCCGGACACTGTCACGGAGGAATCATCGCCACCATCCTCGACGATGCCATGGGCAAGTTGAATAAATTGCGGGAAGTGGTGGCACTTACTTCGCAAATCACCGTGGATTACCTGAAGCCTGTCCCGCTGCTCACGAAGTTAAGAGTTGAGTCCAGAGAGCTGCGAGTACGCGGGCGACGGCATGTGAATGTTGCTGAGATTCTCAATGTGAAGGGCGAAGTTCTGGCACGCAGCAAGGGAACTTTTATCGCCATTGATCCTGCGCGAATGTTCGCTAAGCGCGTTGCACGGTAAGCCAAGAAATCCCGCCAAAGTCTTAATAATCCGACAGTGGCTCAATTTTAAGTTAACCTGTCATCTCGACCGGAGTCGTGGCTTCGCGCAGCGAAGACACCGCGGAGTGGAGAGACCTGCTTTTCCCCGTCCAATAGCAGCCCTCTCGACTCCGCAAAGCCAAAGGCTTTGCTTCGCGTGAGATTACAACCCTAGTTGTGGCTTTTAAACTGAGCCACTACCGAAAATCCTGAGCAGTTGGAGCTTCCTCCTAATCGATAGCGCCGCGTTGTAGAATAGGCACATTGAGTGCGCGGGTTCGGACGGACTGTCCCAGCGCCAATCACGACGTCGCGGCATCATCTTCGCGATCCAGAAATGAGTTAACCATGTCACAGAAAAACGGAAATTCCACCAGCCTGCGTCTGAAAACCGGACTCGCAGAGATGCTGAAGGGCGGCGTCATTATGGACGTCACCGATTCGAAGCAGGCCGAGATTGCCGAAAAAGCCGGAGCGGTTGCAGTCATGGCGCTTGAGCGCGTGCCCGCGCAGATCCGCGCCGAGGGCGGCGTTGCGCGCATGGCGTCTCCGAAGAAGATCCGCGAAATTATGGCGGCGGTTTCCATCCCCGTGATGGCAAAGTGCCGCATCGGACATTTCGCTGAAGCGCAGATTCTCCAGGAGCTCGGCGTGGATTACATTGACGAGTCCGAAGTGCTGACCCCGGCTGACGAGGCGCATCACGTTGACAAACACGCCTTCACAATTCCGTTCGTCTGCGGCGCGCGCAATCTCGGCGAGGCGCTACGGCGCATAGCGGAAGGTGCAGCCATGATTCGCACTAAAGGTGAAGCGGGTACGGGCGATGTCGTGCATGCCGTGAAGCACATCCGACAGATCGTGCAGGAAATGAGAATTCTTACCGTGCTCGGCGAAGAAGAGCTCTACGCTAAAGCGAAAGAGCACGGCGCGCCCTATGAACTGATCAAGCTGGTCGCCAAGGAAGGGAAGCTGCCAGTGCCGAATTTTTCCGCTGGCGGTATTGCCACTCCCGCCGACGCTTCACTCGTCATGCAACTGGGAGCGGAAGCCGTATTCGTGGGCTCGGGGATTTTCATGAAAGATTCGACGACGTTTGCGGATCCGGAAGAATCGGCGCTGCGCGCCCGCGCTATCGTGCAGGCAGCCACTCATTACCAAGATCCTAAAGTATTACTTGAAGTGAGCGAAGACCTGATCGGAGCCATGAAAGGCCTGGCAATTTCCGGGCTAGACGAATCGCAGATGCTTCAAAAGCGTGGCTGGTAAGGCTTCTAACCTGTGGCGTGATTCGCAAATCCGCGCATGGATATTTCTGTCCCAACGAAAATCGGTGTCCTAGCATTGCAGGGCGATTTCGACGCTCACCGCAAACGGCTCGAAGAGTTGGGCGCGGAAGTGATACTCATCAAGCAGCCCGAGCAACTCGAGGAAATTGACGGACTGATAATCCCCGGCGGGGAATCCGGCACATTCCTAAAACTCCTGGGCGAAGCCGGATTCGAGAAGCTGAAAGAATTTGTGCGCTTGAAGCCCACCTTCGGTACCTGCGCGGGCGCAATTCTGCTCGCTACTAATGTGGAAAATCCAAAACAAGTCGGCTTGGGCGCAATTAACATCACCGTGCGCCGCAACGCTTACGGGCGCCAGATTGACAGTTCTATCCGCGAAGGCTTCCTGCATGAAAAGCTGGGAGATTCCCCACTCGAAATGGTTTTCATACGAGCGCCAAAAATCGAGCGCATAGGCCCCGAAGTGAAAGTGCTCGCCACCCAAGGCGGTGATCCAGTGGTAGTTCTCCAAGGCAGGATCATGGCTGCGACGTTCCATCCCGAACTCAGCGACGATTCCCGTATCCACCAGGCTTTTCTTAATCTTTGCCAGACCGCCGACTAGCCCAGTCTCGATAGTCGCCTCCGTTGCAAAAATCTACCGAAAAGTTTTCTTGACAGATTTCATCCGTAACTTTATAGTTACGTATTATGCGAAACCGTTCGGTTACATGTTCCACCGAGGCGACTTTCCAGGCGCTAGCTGACCCAACGCGCCGTGCCATCCTGGATTTACTGCGTGCAGGAGTCCAGCCCGCGGGTCGTATCGCCAGCGCTTTTCCGGTTTCTCGACCAGCCATTTCCAAACACCTTCGTCTGCTGCGAAGAAGCCATTTAGTGCAGGAGAAGCGAGAAGGTAGACAGCGGATGTATCAGTTAAATGCCGACCCCCTCAAGGCAGTTAATCTCTGGCTCGACCAATACCGCCAATTCTGGCAAACCAACCTGAGAAACCTGAAGTCTTTTGTTGAAAGTGAGTATGCCGCAGAAATTTCGCCGGCCACACTCAATCGCAAGCCTGAAGGACAAACCAAAAACCACAGACTTAAAAATAGGAGAAAAGAAAATGAGAACAAGTAAAACCGCGATGTTGATATTGTCCACATTGTTCGCAACCGCAGCCTTGGCCGAGTCGAACGCAAAGCAGTCTTTCGACGCATTGAAATCTCTTAACGGGGCTTGGCAGGGCAAGGCACCTGACGGTAAGCCCATCGAAGTCTCCTACCGCACAACTGCCGGAGGCTCCACCATCATGAGCGAGATTAAGATTGATAGAGAAGACATGGTCAGCATGATTCATCTCGATGGGGATCGTCTTCTGCTGACGCACTATTGCGAAGCCGGAAACCAGCCGCGCATGCAAGCGTCCGCTTCGCCGGACGGAAAGACTTTCGCATTCGATTTCGTGGACGGAACGAATCTCGCGGCATCCCAAAAGGGACACATGCAGCGCGCCGTTTTTACGGTGCTAGACGCTAGTCACCACACCGAAGAATGGGATTTCATTCAAGACGGCAAAGTGATGAAAGAAACATTTGAGCTCCAGCGAGCGAAGTAAAGCACGATTCCCACAAGCGAGTGGGCACAATTTAGAGAAATTCAATCAATATCCCAGGAGGGAAGAATGGCAACTTTTGCAATCAATCCAACGCAAGACGTGGTGCAGGCGGAGATTAATATTGCGGCTCCCCCAGTTCGAGTGTTTCAGGCGATCACCGATCCTCGCCAGTTGCCGCAATGGTGGGGACAGGAAGGGATGTACAAAACCGTCGACTGCCATATTGATCTTAAAGTAGGAGGAATGTGGTCAAGCCGTGGTTCGGACGCCGGTGGCAATGCTTTCACCGTAGAAGGAGAATATCTGGAGATCGACCCGCCGAAACGGCTCGTCTATACCTGGGTGGTCACTTGGACCGGCGATTTGAAAACCACCGTGCAGTGGGAACTCTCTCCCACGGCGAACGGAACGCTGGTAAGACTCACGCATTCCGGTTTTGCTGGACAACCCGAGGCAGCAAAGAGTCACGCGATGGGATGGCAAGCTGTTCTGGGCTGGCTGCAAGCGTTTACTGCTGATGGCGAGACGGTTGCATCGAGAAAACCTCTTCCAAGCCAAGGCTGAATAACTGGTCCAGTCTCGCACCTGCAGGAAAAATAAAGGCGTCGAGGGAGAATCCCTCAGCGCCTTTGCATTTCTCACGCTGCCTGGAATTGGGCAGTGGCTCAATTCCAAGATAACCTGTCATCTCGACCGGAGTCGTGGCTTCGCGCAGCGAAGCAACGCGGAGTGGAGAGACCTGCTTTTCTCCGTCTAACAGCAGGTCTCTCGACGAGATGACAACCTTCGGTTGTAGCT
>JBDUDA010000243.1:0-4652 GCA_040003205.1 Acidobacteriaceae bacterium
CATCGCGCGGCATTGGGACCGTGATTTTGACTTCCACGATCTCGTCTCCGCGTGCGCCTTCCTTCGTGGCCGAAGGGACACCTTTCTCCCGCAAGCGAAGTTTTTGTCCAGACTGGGTGCCTGGCGGAATCTTCAACTGCGCCCGTCCATCGATGGTCGGAACTTCGACTTTAGCGCCCAGAGCGGCCTCGGTCACGCTGACCGGGACCGTTACGTAGATATCGTCGCCGTCGCGTCGAAAGATCGGATGCTCGCCCATGCGAATGATCACGTAGAGATCTCCCGCGGGACCGCCGCGCAATCCGGCATTGCCTTTGCCGGGAATTCTTATGCGCTGTCCGTCTCTGGTGCCCGCCTTGATGCGGACTTCGAGCGGGTCAGTGCGTTCGACACTGCCTTCGCCGTGACAGGTCGCGCAAGTGGAAATGTTCCGTCCCGTGCCATGGCAGCGCGGACACGGCACATTAAACTTCATCCGTCCACCGGTCTGCGTTACCTGGCCCTTGCCGCCGCAATCCGGACACGCGCCAAGCGCTTCGGTAAATCCGCTGCCGTGACAGTTCGCACAGGCATCGCGGCGCGTGACGTTGAGGCGCATAACGCCGCCGCGAATCGCCGTCCAGAAAGGCACGTTGACCTGATATTCGAGATCGGATCCGGGATCGGGGCCTTCCGCAGTCGCCCCGCCGCCCTTGCCGCCGAAAATCCCAGAGAAAATATCTCGAAATCCGCCGCCGCCGCTTCCGGAGCTTGCCGGCTTGCGTCCGCGCGCGCCGTCGAACATGTCAGAAAAATCGAAGCCGCTGAAATCGAAATTGGCGCCTTGCGCGCCGTTGCTGGGTTGGCCGCCGGGAAAACCGCCGTATCCGCCCGCGCCGGTTGAGCCTCCGCCGCGCGAATAGGCCTCGGCCGTGGCTGCATCAATGTTGTCAGAATAGAAGCCGACCTGATCGTAAATCTTGCGCTTCTTAGGATCGCTGAGGACGTCATTCGCCTCAGACATAACTTTGAACTTTTCTTCCGCTACCTTGTCGCCAGGATTTACGTCAGGATGATATTTGCGCGCGAGCTTACGGAAGGCCTTGCGGATCTCGTCCGCCGAGGCGCTCTTTTTTACCCCAAGTATCCCGTAGTAATCTTTGGTTGCAGTCGCCATTCCGTTCTCACTCTAAAAAGCTAAGTTGTCATCCCGATCGACCCGATGGCTGAGAGTAGCGAAGTCATCGGCGAGTGGAGGGACCTGCTTCTCTCTCCATGAAAGCTAACAGCAGGTCTCTCGACTACGCAAAGCGTTCGCTTTGCTTCGCTCGAGATGACAGTTTGTGAGGGTAGCTGGAGTTAGTGTCCAGCAAACTGTCATCCTGAGCGAAGTTTCGTTCGCAACGCGAACGAATCCGACACGAAAGATCCCTATTCTTGCCACTCAGTTCTGTATCTTGTGCCTTCCCGCCTCCAGCACCCCGAGCCGCTCATATTTCGGATTGTCCATGTAGATGGGAATGCGTTCCACTCCTGTTTCGGTGGGCGCAAACACATACCAGCGCCCTTCATCTTCCACAAAATTTAGAAAATACTCCTGTCCATGCACTTGAAATTGCAATTTCAATCTCCCAGTTCCTTTTAGCAGTTAGAAACAAGGGGCGCCATTCGGCGCCCCAGAAAGCTGACGGCTGAAAGCAGACAGCTTATTTTTTGTCTTCGACGTCCACATACTCGGCGTCAATGACTCCTTCGTCTTTCTTAGCCCCTCCACCGTTGGACGAAGCCTCGGCGCCGTTGCCCCCCTCGGCTCCCGGAGCCGCACCGGCCGGCGGCGCTGCCTGCGCCGCTTTGTACATCTGTTCGGCCAGTTTGTGCGAGGCCTGTGTGAGCGTCTCGCGTGCCTTATCCATGGCCGCCTTGTCGGTGCCTTCGAGCGTTTTCTTGGCGTCGGCTATAGCGTTCTCGATGTCGCCGCGTTCCGAGCCGGAGATTTTGTCTCCGTTCTCGCGCAGCATCTTCTCGACGCTATAGACCATGGAATCGAGTTGATTTCGCGACTCGATTTCCTCGCGCTTGGCCTTGTCCTCGGCAGAATGCGAATCCGCTTCCTTCGCCATGCGCTCAACTTCATCTTTGCTTAGACCGGAGGAAGACGTAATCGTTATCTTCTGATCTTTGTTAGTGGCCGTATCCTTAGCGGTCACGTTGAGGATTCCGTTGGCGTCAATGTCAAAGGTCACCTCGATCTGCGGAACTCCACGAGGTGCCGGTGGAATTCCGGTCAGGTGGAATTTGCCGAGAGTACGGTTATCCCTCGCTAGCGGACGCTCCCCTTGCAGCACGTGAACTTCAACCGACGTCTGGCTATCGGCCGCCGTCGAAAAGGTCTCCGTTTTGCGCGTCGGAATCGTCGTATTGCGCGGAATCATGGCGGTTGCGACGCCGCCAAGAGTTTCGATCGAGAGCGACAGCGGAGTCACGTCCAGCAGCAGCAGGTCTTTTACTTCGCCGCCGAGCACGCCACCCTGAATCGCCGCGCCAACCGCAACTACTTCATCCGGATTCACGCCCTTGTGAGGTTCTTTTCCGAACAACTCTTTCACCAGCGCCTGGATGCGGGGCATGCGAGTCTGTCCGCCGACCAACACCACTTCGTCAATCTTGCTGGCATCTACGCCCGCGTCTTTCATGCACTGTTTGCACGGGCCAACCGACTTCTGGATGATCTCTTCGACCATGGATTCCAGCTTCGCCCGCGTCAACTTCTTGACCAGGTGCTTGGGACCGCCCGCATCCGCCGTGATGAAGGGAAGATTGATTTCAGTCTCCATCGTGGTGGAAAGTTCAATCTTGGCGCGCTCGGCGGCGTCACGCAGACGCTGTAGCGCCATCTCGTTGCCTTTGCCGCGAAGATCGAGGCCTTCATCCTTCTTGAATTCGTCAATGAGCCAGTCAACGATGCGCTGGTCTAAGTTGTCGCCGCCCAGGTGAGTGTCTCCGTTGGTGGCTTTCACTTCGATCACGCCTTCGCCGACTTCGAGCACCGAGATATCGAACGTACCGCCACCAAAGTCGTAGACCGCGATGGTTTCGTCCTTCTTCTTGTCGAGTCCGTAGGCCAGCGCCGCCGCAGTGGGCTCGTTGATGATGCGCTTCACTTCGAGTCCAGCGATCTGTCCGGCGTCTTTCGTCGCCTGCCGCTGCGCGTCGTTGAAGTAAGCCGGAACCGTGATGACGGCTTCCGTCACTTTTTCGCCGAGATAGTCTTCCGCCGCCTTCTTTAGCTTCTGAAGAATCATGGCGGAAACCTGAGGCGGAGTGTGTTCTTTCCCTTGCGCAAGAACGGCCACGTGGTCGCCCGCCTGAACGACTTTGTACGGCACCATTTTGATTTCTTCCGTCACTTCGTCAAAGCGGCGTCCCATGAAACGCTTGATCGAATAAACGGTGTTTTCCGGATTGGTGATGGCCTGCCGCTTGGCGACCTGCCCAACCAACCGCTCTCCGGTCTTGGTAAAACCAACTACTGAGGGCGTAGTTCGCCCTCCTTCTTCATTCGCGATGACCTTGGGCTCGCCACCCTCCATAACTGCCACGCAGGAGTTGGTGGTTCCGAGGTCAATTCCAATAATTTTAGCCATATCAGGCCCCCTTAAAAAATGATAAATCCTTTGTAATCAATATCTTTAATATTACGAGCAGTTGCATGCTATGACTTGAGTGTTTCGTTGTCAATGTTTAGATGCAGGGTAGGAAATAGCGGATTCTAAATTGGAAGAAATCGCTATTCGGGAAAGGAGCGCGGGCTCAATCGTACTTCTCGTAGAGGATGGACTTCCGGTCCCAGGCAAGATTTTTGAGCAGGTCGCGATTGGCTTTGACCATCTTGTCGAGGCCGCAGATGTACGCGTGCATGTCGTTTCGTCCGCTGACAATTTCGGCGACATGTTCCTGAACGTATCCCTTCAAACCGGTCCATTCAGAGGCGCCGCGACTCAGAGTCGGGAGGTAGTGAAAATTCGCGTGCTGCCTGGCAAGCTTCAAGAATTCCTCGTGATAATAAATGTCGGGAACGGTGCGGTTGCCGAATAGAAGCGAAAACTGCTTATGTTGATGGCGGGCTTCGTCTGCGAGCAGCCAGTGCAGCATCGAGCGAAAAGGAGCGACTCCAGTTCCGGTGGCGATGAAAATCGTGTCGCGCAGGGGAGGCCGCAGGATGAAATCTCCGAATGGGCCCTGGCACGAGATTTCGCCGCCTTCTTTCATGTCACACAGGAAATTGGACATGAATCCATCCTGGACCCGGTTCATGCAAAGAGCGAAACGATTGCTTTCGTCCGGAGGTGAAGCGATGGAGTAGGCGCGCGTGATCTCCTCTCCGTCGGGCTTGTTGTGTTTAAGGGAAAGCCATTGGCCGGCGACGAATCCAAAGCGGGATTTTCCTGCGACTTCAAATTCAAGATGCTTGGTTTGTTCGGATAGCGATATCGCACGGACTAGCTTCGCCGTAAAGGTTTGAAAGGGCATTAAGTGAGTAGATGATAGCAGTGGGGATTACGACGCGGATGCTTCCGAAACAAGTGCCCCACTTTCAGTCGCGCCGCCGAACTTTTATGCGCCATAAGGGCACGGCTGAAGCCGTGCCCTTCAAATCTCGTTGTCATGTTGAG
>JBDUDA010000244.1:0-4635 GCA_040003205.1 Acidobacteriaceae bacterium
TCAGCCGCATTCGTTCAGCGACACCATCGAGCAAACGATCGCATAGGGTTCGCGTGGCTTCGGGCGTCACATCGCGAGCGGCGATTCCAGTCCCACCAGTGGTGACGATCAACTGAGCTTCAGCACACATCTGGAGAATGACTTTCTGGATGGCAGCTTCCTCATCGGACACCACCTGAGACGACACCACAGTGAATCCGCGTTTTCGGAGCGCTTCGCTGACCGCTGGTCCTGACAGATCTACTCTCTGGCCCCGTGCGCAAGAATCACTCACCGTGAGGACGGCGGCTTTCAACGCTTCAGGAATCGAGGAGGACATCTTCTTCCTCCGAAACTTTATCGGCAGGCGCATCACTTTCGCGATTCGCCTCATCGAGCTGCCGCAAGCCTTCCATCAGCAGGCCCTGAGTGTTTAAAGTCGTAGTTTGCCTCGAGGTCTTAGCTTCGAAATTGATCTGGAAAGTGCCATCGCGCCAGCGCAAGACCTTAAACACTGCCGGGTCGCCAATCAAGTCATCGTAAGCCGCGTGCGTGACCTGGCCTTCACTGAAATACACTTCGCAGCGCTCTTTGCCATTATTAAATGTAAGCAGGCAAGTCTTGCGGCCCATTTCCAGAGATTGCACCAGGTCAATCACATTCATCTGCAAAAGATTGCCGCGAACGACGCCATCCGATGCGGCATTCTTTGCCATTTTTTCCAGAGCGATTTTGTCTATCAGGCGTTTAATTTTCTGGATGGCTTCCTTCAAAAAGAACGGTTTTTCCACGAAATCATCGACCGAGTGGTCATCGGATCCGAATCGTTCGGCGATGTCGGCCTTCGTCGCCAGCAGAATCACGGCGATCCCGGAGGTGGTAGTGCGCCCTTTCAGCTTGTCCATCAGCTGACGGCCGTCTACTCCGGGCATGCGATAGTCACTGACGAGAAGATCTGGAGGATCATCGATCGCCTTGAGCAACGCGTCCGTGGCATCGCCCGCCGTAGTGACGGCGGCGAGCGGCATCAGCGCCCCCCGCAACATTCCCAGCACCATGGGATTGTCGTCCACCAGCAGAACTTTTACGCTATTCGGCATAGCCACTATTTTTGCTTCTTGCGGGCACGAACATAATCGCCGCTCTTGCCACCGGACTTGCGCTCAAGAACGACGTTTCGGATCTCAATTCCTTTATCGAGCGCCTTACACATATCGTACACGGTGAGCGCAGCAATACTGGCGGCAACCAGGGCCTCCATCTCAACCCCAGTAGCGGAATCGGTAGTTACTTTTGAGGTAATAACCACGCCATTCTCGCATAAGCTTGCAGTCACATCAACGTGCGAAAGGTTAAGCGGATGACACATGGGGATAAGCTCGGCAGTTTTCTTCGCGGCCATAATGCCGGCTAGCCGCGCCACCTCGAGCGGGTCGCCTTTAGAATTCTTAGGCAGGGCTTTCAACACTTCAGGCTTCAAGACCACCAAGGCACTGGCTTCAGCCACACGCCTGGTTTTGGATTTGCCAGACACGTCAACCATGTTTGCGCGTCCGCTTTTATCGTAATGAGAGAGAAGTTTTGCCATCTGGAAAATTGTAACCGCGGGTTGAAACCGCTGTTCAGCGCATCATTACCGAGACCCACTCCCCGGCCGCAATCTGCTCGCGATCAGGAGGCACCACGATATAACAATTTGCCGCTGCCGTTGCCGCGATGTCGCCAGAACCTTGCCAGCGCGCTAGTCGCACCTCTGCCTGCCGGAATTCTCCCGACAACCGGGCCGGCAGATAACGTGTGAGTCCTGTCTTGACGCGGAGGTCGGAAGCGAGGCGCGCGCTCAGAAACCTGAGGCTCTGAATCGTTGCGCCGGCGAGTCCCGCTAACAACGGCCGCACGAATAACTCGAATGTGACCATGGTTGACACTGGATTTCCCGGCAAGCCGAAAAAATATCTGCCTTTGGTCGACGACCGCCCAAATACTAAAGGCTTGCCCGGTTGAATTCGTACGCCAGTAAAAAAGAACTCCGCGCCAATCTCAGCTAAGACTGCTTCGACCAGGTCGTACTTGCCCATGGATACGCCGCCTGCAATCAACAGCAGGTCAGCTTCGAATCCTTTTTTAATCAGCTCATGCAAACGCGACGGTACGTCCGGCGCGATGGGTAGGATTATCGCCTCTCCGCCAGCGGCTTCAACTTGCGCTGCGAGTGAATAGGAGTTCGAGTTGCGTATTTGTGCTGGTCCCGGCACAGAAGAAATCTCCACGACCTCATCCCCGGTAGAAAGGATTGCTATGAGTGGCTTCTGGAACACGCGCAGCCGGGATTTACCTACCGAGGCCGAAACTGCTACGGACGCGTAATCGAGAGTTATGCCGGGTGTCAGCAATTGGTCTCGATTTTTGGCCTCGGAACCCGCTGCCACGACATTTTCTCCCGCAGCAATTCCTCTCAAGATTTCGACGGGGTTGCCGCTGCGTGAAGTATATTCCACCATCACCACTGCATCAGCGCCCGCTGGCACTGCCGCTCCCGTCATGATCGCTACGGCCTGACCTCGTTGCAATGCAGGAAAGTTTTCTTGCGACGCTCCAGCCCTGATCTCCCCGATTACTTCGAGAGCGACCGGCACGTTGGCCGCATCTTGGGATCGCACTGCGTATCCATCTCTGGTGGCACGATCAAATGGCGGAAAGTCACGGTCGGCGGCGACTGGCTCCGCGAGGACGCGACCTCGGGCAGAGAGCAAATCAACGATTTCCGTTCCGCGGGGACCGACCTTCCCGGCGTGCGCTTCCACGCAGTGGCGTGCGTCTTCGAAGCTGAGGACTCGATCTTCCGGAGACGGCGACGAAAAAGTCACCTAGTGATGATACGAAGGATGTGCGGGGAATCCAAATGCGATGCAGGTTTACAGTTTGGGCAGACTCAGCAAGTCGGCGAGCTCCGGCGGATTGGTCGCGTAGTTAGTGGCGGTCCCTGCATCCACGATTCCTTCGCGCACGAGTTTGGCAATCTCTCCATCGAAATGCTGCATGCCGTCCGCCGCACTGGTCTTGATAACGTCGAGCAATTCTCTGCCAGAACGAGTCTCGGATTCCAGGCACTCGACCGTGCGGGGATGCGATTTGAGAATCTCAACCACCGCAACCCGTCCTGTCGCATCTTTTCGAGGGATGAGCCGCTGGGCAATGATGAAGCGAAATGCCTTCGCCAGCCGAAGGCGGATATGAGGCTGCTCGGTCCGCGAAAATGCGCCGATCACCCGTTCGATAGTTTTTATTGTGTCGGTACTGTTCACACTGGAGAGCACGAGATGTCCGGTCTCCGCCGCTTCCAACACCATTTCGGTAGTCTCACGATCGCGCATCTCTCCCACGAGAATGACCCTTGGGGCCTGTCGCAGTGCGGCTCGCAGCGCCAGGGCGAAGCTTGGGGTATCACTGTGCAGCTCACGCTGATGGATGGTCGCCAGCTTGTGGCTATGTAAAAATTCGATCGGGTCTTCGATGGTGATGATGTGGCAGGCATGCTGCCGGTTAATGCAATCCAACAGGGCCGCCAGAGTAGATGACTTGCCCGACCCTCGTGGGCCGCTGACCAGAATGATTCCGTCGCGCAGGCTCGCGGCTTCCTCAAGCTGAGCTGGCAATCGCAACGATGCGAAGTCCGGTAGCGCTCCGGAAATCACCCGCATCACGATCGCACAACTGCCGCGCTGAATAAAAATGTTGGCGCGGAAACGTGCGCTTCCCGCCAGCCCATAGGAAATATCGCAGGAGCCTTGCTCGCGCAGCATCGTGATCGCTTGTTTATTGTTGCCGATCAAATCGGAGGCGATGCGCCGGGTATCGTCCGCCGTCAGCAGGCCCCCACCTCGCGCCTGCACCGCGATCAACGTGCCGTGAACTTCCACCTGCGGCGTTCGTCCGGGAGAGAAAACCAGGTCGCTGACATCCGGATTGGTACGGAGCATCGCCGTCAATAGCGCGTCGGTCGCGACCGCGCCTTTGGAGGGCGCATCGAGTTCAAGCGAAATTGGAGCTATGCCGGTTGCCGCCATACTTGTGTGCCAGTTGTCGAGACCCAAGGTCTCGCGTGCGAGGGTTCCCCGCCTTTTAATGTATGAGAAATTCGCGGTCTGTTCTATGAAGAACCCTTCTATCTATGCACCTTCGTAATGCCAAAGCGGTTCGGTAATGAGTCTTCCCAGCAATAAAAAAGGACGGCCGAAGCCGTCCTGAAAAATATCTAATGAGATGACAGGTCTTATTTCCCTTTTTTCTTTCCATAGCTGGTTTCGACCGTGCCTCCGATGTACTGAATCATGCCCTTGGCGGCATCGGCGAATTGTCCGGTCGGTTGGAGCTCCAGGTACTTATTCAAGGCTTCTTGAGTGCCCGGCGCCGGAATGATCTTTCCGGTCTTGTCAGTGGTCGCCTTGCTTATCAGATTCACACCCTTTTGATAATAGGCATCCGCTTTTGCTGGATCGGCTGCGATCGCCTTATCGAACGCGGCAATCGCGTCGTCAATCTTACCGGCGTTGGTCAACACCGCGCCCAGATTGTAATAATATTGGGCCGCTCCCGCTGGATATAACTGCGCCGCCTGCTGATAAGACTTCAACGCGTCGTCGGTTTTGCCTAACG
>JBDUDA010000245.1:0-4617 GCA_040003205.1 Acidobacteriaceae bacterium
AGTTTCAGGAAAATGCCTTGCTTCACTTCGGAGCCTCAAAGCGGTATCCGGCGCCGCGAACTGTCTTGAGGTAGCGCGGGTTCTCGGGATCGGGCTCAATTTTTTCACGAATGCGCCGAACGTAAACATCCACCGATCGCGGAGTTACGTAGGCGGTATCGCGCCAGACCGAATCGAGTAATTGATCGCGAGTAAAGACCCGACCCAGATGGCGGATGAAATAATCCAGCAGGCGGAACTCGGTAGCAGTCGTGGTGACCACCTTACCTCCGGCTGTGACCGTCATTGAGCCGGGATCTAATTCAATTTCCCCTACTCGCACAATCGAATCAGAGAGCGGACGCTCGAAACGGCGCAACACCGCTTTCACACGCGCAACCAGCTCGCGGGGACTAAAAGGTTTGACAATATAGTCGTCAGCACCGAGCTCGAGTCCGAGAATGCGGTCAGCCTCGCCGCTTTTGGCTGTCAGAAATATTACCGGCGTGGATGCCAGCTGGGGGATTTGCCTTATCTGGCGACACAGCTCAAGGCCGTCTCGCCCGGGGACCATGATATCGAGAAGGAAAAGGGTAGGCCGCTGGCGTTCCGATTCCCCCACGACGGTGTCGCCGCTGGCAAACATCCTAATAGCGTATCCGGCGGATTCCAGATGATGGCGCAGTAAGCGGGAAATGTCAGGGTCGTCTTCAACGACAAAAATGGTCGGTTTCACAGCGGTATTGTAGCCGGAGCGAGGCCATCCTGCCGCCGAGACGGCCAGTTACGTCGTGAATGCCAGGGTGATTAGCGTCTTCTGCTCCATCTCGTGGGCCTTCGCGGAGCCAGTGGCCGGACTTGCGCTCGCCGATCGTTTAATCGAAAGCACAGGACGTTCCCCGGCAAACCTTCGCAGGCGTGGCAGCACATACCACAGTGCCCCCATATTCGCGGGCTCTTCCTGGACCCAGACAATCTCAGTCGCGGAAGGATGCTGTCCGATTGCGGCTATGAGCTGCGACTCGGGAAAGGGATACATTTGCTCTAAAAATAAAATCGCGATGGAAGTGTTTTTGCGCTTTTTGCGCTCCGAATATAATTCGTGCCCGATCTTGCCGGAGCAGATCAGGATGCGCTCGGCATTGCTGACCTCGGTGTCTGCAAGCACGCTGTCAAACCCGCGATTCACGAAGTCGGCGATAGGCGAAGACGCCTGCGGATTCCTCAGCATGCTCTTTGGTGTAAAAACCACCAGCGGTTTACGCCATCGGCGCAGTGCCTGCCTGCGCAGCAGATGAAAATACTGGGCTGCGTTGGAAGGCTGGCAAATCTGAAAGTTATCGCGGGCGGCCAGCTGGAGAAACCGCTCAATGCGTGCGCTGGAATGTTCCGGTCCCTGGCCTTCATAGCCATGCGGCAGAAGCAGAACCACTCCCGAGAGTAGTCCCCACTTGTCTTCACCCGAGCTGATGAATTGATCTATGACTGGCTGCGCGACATTCACGAAGTCTCCAAACTGCGCCTCCCATAGCACCAGGGTTTCGGGATAGTCACGGCTATAGCCGTATTCGAAACCCAGTACGCCCGCTTCTGACAACGTCGAGTTGTAGATTGCGCACTTCGGCTGGCTCGGCGAAATGTGCTCGAGCGGAACATACTCGTCCTCATTCTCGATATCGAGCAGAACTGAATGGCGCTGATTGAAAGTTCCGCGCCGGGTGTCCTGGCCGCTGAGGCGAATGGGCGTGCCTTGCTTCACTAAAGTGGCGAATGCGAGTGCCTCAGCCATGCCGTAGTCCACGGGCCGTTTTCCTTCACCCATCTCAGCCCGCTGTTCCAACAGCTTTTTGACTTTGGGATGGATATGGAAGCTCTCCGGATACGTAGTGAGTCTTTGCGTAACTTGGCGGAGATCGCCGGCTGGAACTCCCGTCTCGACGTCCAATTCCTTGGTGTAACGGCCACCGCTGAAATTGTTCCAATAATCAGGAAGGTTTCGCAATAAAGGCTTTTGTTTAATGGAAAGAGCCTTGCCCTGTGCCGCCTCTAGTTCGGCCTTAATTTGCGCCACTTGGGTTGGTGCGGATTCCGCTCCCGTATCTTCGGCATAAATCTCCCATAGCGGCGGATGGTTCTTGATCGCTTTATAAAGTAACGGCTGCGTGATGGTTGGATCGTCCACTTCACTGTGGCCGTGGCGGCGGTATCCGATAAGATCGATTACTACGTCGCTGCAAAAATTGTAGCGATATTCTGCCGCCATGCGGCCTACGCGAAGGACAGCGTCCACATCTTCCGCATTTACGTGAAAAATTGGGATGGACTGCCGGCGTGCCAGTTGAGCCGCAAACCGGGACGAATGTAATTCGCGGCTGACGGTCGTGAAACCGATTAAGTTATTGACGATGACATGAACGGTGCCACCCACAGTGAATCCGGGAATATCAGCGTAATTCAGGGTTTCGGCGAAAACGCCTTGTCCTGCGAAAGCGCCGTCGCCATGCACCAGCAGGGGAAGAAATTGATTACGCCCGTCTTTTCCCGCCCGATCTTGTTTCGCGCGCGTCCGTCCTATAGTAACGGGATCCACCGCTTCCAAATGGCTGGGATTCGAAACCAGGTGGATGTGAATTTTTGCGCCTGACCGGGTCACGTAGTCACCAGTAGCGCCCATGTGGTACTTCACGTCGCCGCCACCCAGCGTGCTCCGCGGATCAACGTCCTCGAAGCCGGCGAATACTTCTTCCGGCGCGCGCCTTGCGACGTGTGCGATCACATTTAAGCGGCCTCGGTGGCTCATCCCCATTACCAGCTCGACGGCTCCTCGGTGCGCCGCTACGTCGAGAATTTCATCCACCAGCGGGATCAGCGCAGTGACGCCTTCCAGCGAGAAGCGCTTGCTTCCCAAGTAGCGCTGTTGCAGGACTTGTTCGAAAAGGTCGGCGCGAATCAGTTGTTCCAGGACTCGATCCTGATCGAAAGTGGGAGCGGCCCCTTCCATCCGTTCTTGAATCCACCGACGCCGCTCACCGTCAGAGATATGCGAGAACTCAACCCCTACGGTACCGCAGTAGATTCGTCGAGCTTCCGCCACGAATTCGCCGTCCAATTGCAGCCCGGGATAGGGTTCTGGGGCTAAAAAACCCAAAGGATCAAGATCGGCTTCAAGATAGCCCCATGTCCGAAACGCCTCCAGGACGCGCTCTCGTTCAGAGCCAGGGATATCGAGTAAAGCCGTTGCAGCCGCTACACCGCTATTATTTCGTCTGGTCGCCATAGAGGTCGGATTCCGCCCTAATAGAATAACGGATGCAGAGCTTCAGGGGGAAATGTCAGATACGCTCCCGAAAACTTCCACTCAAACACCAATCAAAAAATCCTGGTTATGTCGTAGACGCTTCGAAAACGTCACCCCTAGGGGATACTAGGTTCCCTTTTAGAATCAACGACCCATTCTGACTTCCCCTACAGCTTCTTTCCTCCCAATCTGATGAGAAGATTGGTTATAGCGCTGCTACTATTGTCGTGGCAGTAAAAAATAGTGGTTTGGAGAATTGCTCTGTGAGTACTCGAATTCTGATCGTTGATGACAGCCCGCTGGTTCGCAAACGCCTACGGGATCTGCTTCAGCAGCATCGGGATTGGACGGTCTGCGGAGAGGCATGCAACGGAGCCGACGCAGTGCTAAAGGCTCAGGAACTAGCTCCAGATGTCATCGTTCTCGACTTTTTCATGCCTGGCATGGATGGCCTACAGGCGGCGCGTCAGATGGGAAAATTCGTCCCCGATGTTCCGATTCTGATGTTTACCATGCACTTATCGCGTCAACTTGTTGCAGAGGCAAGGAATGCTGGAATAAGAGGAGCGGTTTCTAAGTCGGATGCAGGGCACGTTATTGAGGGCTTGGAGTCGCTTTTGCGAAATGAATCTTATTTCGGGGCATCAGTCGAGAGCTGAGAAGGAAGTTAAGAAGCTTCCGCACTCCCGGGTTGAATCTACTTGCGTCGATCTCCAGAGGGTGCTGTGAGTTGCTCTTCCACTGCTTTAATTTCTGCTTTCTCATGTTTAATATCCAAACGCAAGCGGTTGTAGATACTCATGTACTGATTCGCGACCCAGACCAGCGCGAAAAATGAAATTAAAAACCCCCGCCAGTCGGTAAACAACAGTTTGTATCTAGTAACGAGCAGGAAAACTGCAGTCACGTAGTGGCTGAAGCAATACTCGCAAGTGAACAAATAGAAGAACTTACGTCGCCAAATGCTGCGGGCCTGCTGACATTGTTTCTGGCAGAACTCGCGTGGCTCACGGAATATTTCCTCGTGAGTAATCGTCCATGCCACAGAAGCCACCGGGATTGCCAGTACAAACAACCAAACGATTTGCAAGTAGAGGGACAAGGGCGCGTTGAATTGGATGGTAACAGCGACCGCTTCGGCGGAACAGGGCCTCGAGCAAATTTGAGTTGTGGCTCAATAAAGCTACAAACCAAGGTTGTCGTCTTGAGCGAAGCAAAGCCCTTTGCCTTTGCAGAGTGGAGAGACCTGCTGTGAGATGGGGAAAAGCGGGTCTCTCCACTCCACCGTGTCTTCGCTGCGCGAAGGCACGACTCCGGTCGAGATGACAGGTTATTTGAAA
>JBDUDA010000039.1:0-15632 GCA_040003205.1 Acidobacteriaceae bacterium
GACTCCGGTCGAGATGACAGGTTATTTGAAATTGAGCCACTGCCTGGAAATGTGTAAGCTCTCGGTCGCAATTCCCATCCTGCTAGAATGGTCGCTAACTTTCCGAGAAAATTATGATCCATTTTCCCGTCCCTGAAGCCCTTACTTTCGACGATGTGCTGCTGCTACCTGCCCATTCCGACGTGATTCCCGCGCACGCCGACACGCAGACGCAATTGACGCGCAACATTCGCTTGAACATCCCAATCGTGAGCGCGGCCATGGACACGGTCACTGAATCCCACATGGCGATCGCGATTGCCCAGCAGGGCGGCATCGGAATTATTCATCGCAACCTGAGCATCGAGCAGCAGTCCAATGAAGTTGATAAGGTAAAGCGCTCGGAAAGTGGAATGATTGTTGACCCGGTCACGATGTCGCCTGACGATAAAGTCTCCGACGCGCTGGAAGTTATGCGCAAATACAAAATTTCCGGTGTTCCCATCACCAGCAATAAGAAGTTAGTCGGAATTCTCACCAACCGCGACCTGCGGTTTGAATCTCGCTTCGACATTCCCATCAGTAAAGTGATGATCAAGGAGAACCTGATCACTGTTGCGGTCGGCACCACTCTCGAAGAAGCTGAAAAGATTCTGCACGAACATCGTGTAGAGAAATTGCTGGTTGTGGACGATCAATACAACCTTAAAGGCCTGATTACGGTAAAAGACATTCAGAAAAAACTGAAGTATCCCAACGCGGCCAAAGACGCTCACGGACGTCTGCGGGTGGCGGCGGCAATCGGCGCTTCTGGAGATTTTCTCGAACGTGCTCAGGAGATGGCAAAGAATAATGTGGATCTCATCGCCATTGACAGCGCGCACGGACACTCCACTCGCGTGCTGGAAGCCATAAAAATTATCAAGGCGAAGCTGCCGGAAGTAGACCTGATTGCGGGCAACGTCGCGACATTCGACGGCGCCTGCGAACTCGCGCGCGCCGGCGCGGACGCAATTAAAGTCGGCATCGGACCGGGCTCGATTTGTACCACTCGCGTTGTTACCGGAGCAGGCGTGCCGCAGGTCACTGCCATCGCCGAAGCTTATCGCGCCACCAAAGACAGCGGCGTCCCGCTGATCGCCGACGGCGGCATTAAGTACTCGGGAGATATTACGAAGGCGCTCGCGGCTGGAGCCGCAGCCGTTATGGTGGGATCAATGTTCGCGGGCACCGATGAGTCTCCGGGAGAAATGATTCTTTATCAGGGACGCACATTCAAAAGCTATCGTGGTATGGGCTCGCTGGGAGCGATGGCCGCGGGATCGAGTGAGCGCTATTTTCAGAACGCCGAAGGAGAGGCGTCGCCAGCGATTTCCAGCATGAGTGAAGATTCGAATCGCACTGCAAAGCTGGTTCCCGAAGGCATTGAAGGACGCGTTCCCTACCGCGGATCGGTTTCAATGATCGTCCATCAGATGGTGGGCGGATTGAAATCCGGCATGGGCTACTGCGGATGCGCCACAATCCCCGAGTTATTGCAGAAAACAAGATTTGTGCGCATCAGCCTCGCTGGTTTGCGCGAGAGCCACGTACATGACGTGATGATCACGCGCGAAGCGCCAAATTATGCGGCCGAGTGATCCGCTGATTTGCCTGCTGCTCAATCACTCTCACCGCGCTCGCGAAAGCTTTGATTGAATCCCTCACGCAAGGATATTTCAAGGGCCTGGCTCCCGGCCCTCATATGGCTGGCGATTATTGCGGTGGAATCCACCAGTTTTTTCTCTGCCGATAATACCGGCCGATGGATGTACCCATTTTTCCATTCTGTTTTTGGACTCGACCTCGTTCGTTTTGGAGTGTGGCATCACTACTTACGGAAGACCGGTCATTTTGTCGGCTACTTCACTCTTAGCATCCTTCTGTTCCGCGCATGGCGGGCGACCTTGCCAGCCTCGACTGATTTCGAATTCGAAGTGCCTGGCAATTGGTCGTTTCGTTGGGCGAGAATTTCTGTGTTAATGACAATCCTGGTGGCGTGTGCGGATGAATGGCATCAATCCTACATTCCTTCCCGCACAGGCAGCATTCGTGACGTTTGGCTGGATGGCACCGCGGGACTGGTAGCGCAGATTGTTGTTTTTGTGTGGCTGAAGATGCGAGGCAGGAAGGCTGAACACAGTACTGCCTTAGGACTTTCACATCCAGCCGCTCCTGGCGACGACTAATACATCGCGTCGTATTTCGTGACCACGTACTGTCCTGCTTTGTTTTCCAGCGTGACCGAGAATAGTTCGCTGTACGTACCCGATTGACCGGCATCAGTGTAGCGGACGCCTCGATAGCGCAGAATCCGCAGCGGGGGTGCATCTTCCCAGTCCACGACTTTCCATGAAACTAGCGGATGTTTCCCCTCTGAAGTGCAAAGAAAGTCCGCGTACTTTTTGCGATAGTCCTTGAACCAGTCCGCCAGTTGCTCGTTGCATTTGCCATCCCGCAAGGCGCGAATGAATTTTCCGGCAACCAGTTCGGACTCTCTGTCTCGCAATGGATTCAAGCGAATGGAAGTTGGAACTCCGCTGAGCGAATCGCGCTCTTCGGAACGCGACAAGACCGGACCCTGACCGTCCAGCCAGAACAGGTAGCCCAAGAACACCATTAGGATGAGGAGTCCAGCACCGACCGCGATGCCGATCTGCATTCTCGACACTGCCATAGATGTCGCAAGTTTAGCTCTAATCTCGGGCCGAGACAGGTTACGTTCATGATTCGGGCAAACGTCCAACCGGACAGGAAGCATTCGGGCGAATTCGCAGTCCGATCGGCTGAATCGCACTCGTGGCAGCCGGCCACCAAATAAAAAAGCGCCCCTCTCGGAGCGCCTTTGTGAGCCAGGTTTCGACCTACTCTTTTGTTTTGCTTTCGCCTTCGGCATGGTCGCTGGTAGGATGCTCGACGCCGCCCTGAGCTTCCGCTTCTTCCATCGCTCGCTTGGCTTCGGCGGCACGTTTCGAGCGGACCTCCGCACGTTTTTCACGCTTTTCTTCTTGTAGTTTTTCGCTACCCAGAAGCTCCACGAAAGCGGTGTCGGCACCGTCACCTTTGCGCCATCCCAAATGAACGATGCGGAGGTAGCCGCCATTGCGATCGCCGAAACGCGGGCCGATGGTGTCGAAAAGCTTGTCTACGGCAGCGCTCGTCATCAGATAAGCGCCCGCCAACCTGCGGGCCGCGAGGTCGCCGCGCTTGCCGAGCGTAATCATCTTCTCGACTTGGGGACGAAGCGCCTTCGCCTTGGGCAGAGTGGTTTCGATTCGCTCTTCGAGAATGAGCGACGTGACCAGGTTCCGCAACAGGGACCGGCGGTGGCTGGTGTTACGTCCTAATTTCCATCCGGCTACTTTGTGACGCATGACTGAGCCTCAGTTCTTAAATGTGCAGGGAACGGAATCGCTTCTTTGCCGCAACTCCCTTCCCACGGTCTTTCTGCTTCGTGACAACTCAACTAATGTTTACAGATCGTTGTCGAGTCCATAAGCGGACGCGGGCAGAATCTGGTTTGAAGTTGGTCCAGGCACTGCATTTCCCTGTTCATCAATCTTCATGCCGAGGCTCAATCCCATCGTCCCCAGAATCTCTTTGATCTCATTCAATGATTTGCGTCCGAAGTTTTTGGTCTTCAGCATCTCAGCTTCGGTCTTTTGGACGAGTTCTCCAATGCTCTGAATGTTCGCGTTCTTCAGGCAGTTGTAGCTGCGCACCGAAAGCTCAAGCTCTTCGACCGAACGATTGAGGTTTTCGTTCTTGATCTCGGGCTTGCGCTCTTCGGAAGAACTCGAGGTCTCGATATCTTCTTCAAAGTTAATGAAGATATTCATGTGGTCTTTCAGCAGCTTCGCCGCCAAGCCAATCGAATCGGCCGGCGTGATGGAGCCGTTGGTCCACACTTCGAGCGTCAGCTTGTCATAGTCAGTGATCTGTCCCAAACGGGCCGCTTCCACGGTGTAGTTGCACTTGCGAACCGGAGAGTGAACGGAATCGATCGGAATAAATCCGATGCCGAGATCCTCGTCGAAGTTCTTGTCGGCGGAGACGTATCCACGTCCACGCTTCAAGCGCATTTCCATGTCGAGCTTGCCGCCTTCGCTGACGGTCGCGATGTAGACGTCTTTGTCGAGGACCTCAACGTCGGAGTCAGCTTCGATCATTCCAGAGGTCACGATTCCCGGCTGATCAGCGCGCAAGTAGATTGCCTTGGGAGCATCCCCGCTCAGCTTGAACGGTACCTGCTTCAGGTTGAGGATGATGTCGGTGGCGTCTTCTACCACGCCGGTGATGGATTGAAATTCGTGCAACACGCCTTCTACTTTCACTGCGGTTACGGCCGCGCCTTCAATGGATGAGAGCATCACCCGGCGAAGAGCATTTCCGATGGTAGTTCCGAAGCCGCGCTCAAATGGCTGGGCCCAGAAGATGCCGTACTTGTCAGTGAGTGAAGAGGTGTCTACTGCTAAACGTTTCGGTTTTTGGAAACCCTTCCAAAGCATTGCGTTATTCTCCTTCGGCCGTTTGGCTCGAAGCTGGCTCCCTGAGTCGGTCCGGACTCAGGTCAAGCGCCAGCTAAGGCTGATCTGGCTCGAATGTGGACCGTAAAATCGGCTTTTAGCTATTAGCTAGTAGCTTCTTCACTACCCCGCCCATTTCGCGGATCTTTACTTGCTATACAACTCAACGATCAACTGCTCGTTGACCGGCAGGTGAATGTCTTCGCGCTTCGGTAGTGCGTTGACTTTGCCGGAGTAATTGTCGCGTTCAATCGTCAACCAATTGGGCGCATTCTGATGGCTGGCAAACTCCTTCGCGATTTCCAGGATGCTCAGCTTGCGGCTGTTTTCCCGAATGGCAATCTCTTCCCCAACGCTTACAGGATAAGAAGGAATATTCACCTTGTGTCCGTCAACCTGCACGTGGCCATGACGCACCAGTTGGCGGGCCTGACGGCGGGATATACCAAAGCCGAGACGATAGACCACGTTGTCCAGGCGGCGCTCCAGCTGTTGCAGAAGTATTTCGCCGGTGACACCCTTGGACCGGGCTGCCTTCTCAAAGTAGTTTCGGAACTGGCTTTCCTGCGTGAAGTACATGCGCTTGGTCTTCTGCTTCTCGCGCAGTTGCAGGCCGTATCCTACGATTTTGGCTTTGCGATCTTTACCGTGCTGGCCAGGAGCGAAGTTGCGCTTTTCGATGGCGCATTTGTCGCTGAAACATTTTGTGCCTTTGAGGAATAACTTCATTCCTTCGCGGCGGCAGAGTCGGCAAACGGGTGCGGTATAACGGGCCAATTATTTTCTCCTTAGTTAGATGACCGGTTTACGGGTTTGGCTTCACCCTTCGTCCCGGACGAAAATCAGTTGCTGGCTTTTAGCTTTTAGCTTTTAGCTTTTACTTAGAGCCAAAAGCCTATAGCCAAGAGCCTTTTGCTACACTCTTCGGCGCTTTGGCGGACGGCAGCCATTGTGCGGAATTGGGGTCGCGTCCTTAATGTTTCGGACTTCAATTCCCGATGACGCCAGCGCGCGAATGGCGGACTCACGGCCTGAACCGGGACCGCTAACACGCACTTCTACGCTGCGCACTCCGTGATCACGCGCCAAAGTCGCCGCGTTCGACGCAGCTTGCTGCGCCGCGAAGGGCGTGCCTTTGCGCGATCCACGAAAGCCGAGCGATCCGGAACTCTTCCAAGCGAGCACGTTTCCGGCTGGATCCGCAATCGTCACAATGGTGTTATTGAAAGACGCCTGAATGTGAGCGATGCCGTGCGAGACGTGCTTGCGCTCTTTCTTCTTGAAGGTCTTCTTCTTGCCTTTTTTCTCCGGAGTTCCCGGAGAAGCTGCCGCTGGTTTTGCCATGATTGCTTTTTCCTCGCTGCGTGCTCTGTTGCTCTTGGCTCTCGGCTCTTGGCTCTCAAGCTTTAAGCCAAAGGCCTAGAGCCAACAGCCGCTCTTATGTCTTTGCTGCTGTTTTCTTCTTTTGCGTAATCGTTCCCTTGCGCGGACCTTTACGGGTGCGGGCATTGGTATGCGTGCGCTGTCCTCGGACCGGCAGGTTACGCCGATGGCGGTATCCGCGATAGGAGCCGATTTCGATGAGACGCTTGATGTTCATCGAAATCTCTTTGCGCAGATCGCCTTCGACCAATCCTTCGGCCTCGATGACCTGGCGGATGCGATTTACTTCATCTTCGCCCAGGTCCTGAACTTTTTTCATGGGCTCTACATCCGCCTGCTTAAGAATCCGCGCAGAGCGGGGATTGCCGATTCCGTAGATGTAGGTCAGCGCGATATTCACGTGTTTGTTGCGGGGAAGATCAACGCCAGAAATTCGTGCCATAGTGCTCCTCTTATTTTAGCTGTTAGCCCTGCCGCTGCTTGTGCTTGGCAGTTTCGCAAATCACCCGCACCACGCCTTTGCGGTGGATGACTTTGCACTTATCGCAAATTTTCTTTACTGAAGCTCTGACTTTCATGATGTCGTTCTTTCTTTGCTGCGAAATCTTTCAGCTGAATTTTCAGCGCGGCAATTGGCGCTATTTGTAACGATAAACAATGCGTCCGCGATTCAGATCGTAAGGCGAAAGCTCGACGGCGACCTTGTCACCTGGAAGAATGCGAATAAAATTCTTGCGCATCTTGCCGGAAACATGCGCGAGCACCTGGTGCTTATTTTCCAGTTCAACTTTAAACATGGCATTCGGCAGCGGTTCCACCACCGTCGCCATAACTTCAATCGCGTCTTCTTTGCTCATTGACTCCTTAAAGCGGCTATTGGCTATTGGCCGTTAGCTAAATCTTTCGCAAATCATCAATGCTGCGGTTTTGTTTCTAGCTAGAAGCCAAGAGCTAATAGCAAAAAGCCTCATTGCGTTAAAATCAGCGGCCCATCCTTCGTCACGGCTACGCAGTGCTCGAAGTGCGCGCTGAAGCTTCCGTCTTCTGTTACTGCCGTCCACTTATCGTCTAGAACGCGCGTTCCCGGCTTGCCAAAATTTACCATCGGCTCGATTGCCAGTACCATGCCCTCGCGCAAGCGAGTGCCGTGCCCTCTCGATCCGAAATTCGGTATCTGCGGTTCTTCGTGCAGCTTCGTGCCAATCCCGTGCCCAACAAACTCGCGAACTACGCTGAAACCGTTGGCCTCGACATATTCCTGAACCGCCGCACCCAGATCGCCGACTGCATTTCCGATACGCGCCTGCTCGATCCCTTTGTAGAGCGAAGCCTCGGTCACTTCCAAAAGCTTCGAGACTTCCTGCGAGATCGCGCCGTTCACCGGGACGGTAATCGCCGCGTCCCCGTAATAGCCATCCAGCACAACGCCGCAGTCAATCGAAACTATATCGCCGGCTTTTAACACCCTCTTCGTCGAGGGGATGCCATGAACAATTTCCTCATTAATCGAAGTGCACAGCACACAGGGATAATCGTAATAACCCTTGAATGCAGGCTTGGCACCCAGATCCTTCATCTTCTGTTCGGCGGCCTGCTCCAAATCCATGGTGCTCACGCCGGGCGCAACCAAGTCGCGCAAATGGTCAAGCACTTCACGGACGACGTGGCCGCTGCGCCGCATCTTTTCAATTTCAGCCGCGGATTTGCAAACAATCGCCATAATTTCTAATCGCCGTCTGTAACCGTCGCTGCCCGGCTTTCGATGATCTGAAAGAGCTGAGCTGTGACTTGATCTACTCGCTGATCGCCGTTCACTACAACCAGACGGCCCTTTTGCCGGTAATACTCTGCAACCGGCTTGGTCTGACGCTCGTAAGCTGCCAGACGCTCAAAAATTACCTCATCGCGATCATCATCGCGAATTATGAGCTTTGAGCCATCAACATCGCAGAGGTTATCAACCTGGGGTGGCCGGGAATGGATGTTATAAATCCTGCCGCAGGTGGGACAAGTCCTTCGTCCAGTAAGCCGACGCTTTAAAATACTATAGTCTACGTCAATGCGGATCACAATCGGCAGTGACTTCGCCTTCGATTTGTCAAAGAACTGATCCAGCCAAAGCGCCTGTGCCGCCGTGCGCGGAAAGCCATCAAGAATAAATCCGCGACTACAGTCGCGTTTGCTCAACCGCCCCGCAACCATGTCACAAACCAGATTGTCGGGTACGAGTTCCCCTCGTGCCATCACATCTTTTGCCAACCGGCCCAACTCTGTACCTTGCTGCACATTCTCGCGAAGAATGTCGCCGGTGGAAATCTGCGGAATGCCGTAGGCTTCCGCTATGCGCTTGGACTGAGTGCCTTTACCGGCGCCCGGCGGACCGAGCAAAACGATGGGACCGATGTTATGCGAACTTTCCTCTGCCATCGCCAGGCCCTATCCATCCCCAATCCAAACTTACATTTCAAAAGTTATCCTGCAACCGCGTTATGCCCGTTACTTATGACCAGCTGCGACGTCCGCGAATCCGTCCGCTACGAGGAGTGAACCCGTCATAGTGCCGCATGATCAGTTGCGCTTCCACTTGAGTGACGGTATCCATCGCGACGCCCACAACAATCAGCAGCGACGTGCCGCCGAAATAGAAGGTAACGCCCAATCCGTTCGTGACCCAGTTAGGAAGCCGCTCAAAGAATGCTCCCACTGCTCCCGGCAAATGATTCAGGTGAATGCCGGCAATCATCCACTCGGGAATAAACGAAATGATGATCAGGTAGAGCGCTCCGACCAATGTTATGCGCGTCAGGATTTCGTTGATGTTGTCTGCCGTGCGCTTGCCAGGGCGGATTCCCGGGATAAATCCTCCGTACTTCCGCATGTTGTCGGCTACTTCATTCGGATTGAAAACAATCGAAACGTAGAAGTAGGCGAAGAAGATGATTCCCACTGCGTACAGCAAAGTGTAAAGCGGCTCGCCCCAGCGCAGCCATTCGAGAATAGGACCGATGACGCGATTGTTATGAAAGGCCTGTCCTAACATTTGCGGCAACGTAAGAATTGAGGATGCGAAAATTACCGGCATCACTCCGCCCGCATTCACGCGTAAAGGCAGGTGCGTGGACTGTCCGCCCATCACTTTGCGTCCGACCACGCGCTTGGCATATTGCACCGGGATACGGCGCTCGCTGCGCTCCATGTAAACGATGAAGGCAACGATCAGCACCATGAGCGCGATGAGCATAATGACCGCAGGGGCTGTGAAAACTCCCCAGGCATCGGTCCTGATTTTGTCCCAAAGATCCGCCACGCCGCGTGGAAGGCCGACTACGATGCCCGCGAAAATCAGCAACGACATGCCGTTACCTATGCCGCGCTCGGTAATCTGTTCACCCAGCCACATGATGAAGGCGCTGCCCGTTGTCAGCGTTAACATGGTCATCAGGATGAATCCGACGCCCGGGTTATTTACGAAATCTCCGGTCTTTTGCAGGCTGATGGCGATTCCGAAGGATTGCACTGCACTGAGAATGACGGTGAGGTAGCGTGTCCATTGGGTAATTTTCTTGCGTCCCAGTTCGCCTTCTTTTTGCAGCTTCGCGAGCGGCTCATACACCACTGTCAGCAACTGCAAAATAATGGACGCGGTGATGTAGGGCATGATGCCCAGCGCGAATACGGTAAGGCGCTTGAACTGGCCGCCCGAGAACAGATCAACCAAGCCAAGAAAACTTCCCCGGTTCTGTTCGAAAAATTGTTGCAGCTTGTCGGCATTCACGCCGGGTGTTGGAATGTGACCGCCCAGCCGGTAAACGGCCAGCAGGCCCAGCGTAAATAGAATCCGCTTGCGCAGATCTGGGACGCGAAATATGTTTGCCAGCTTCTCAAACATTACTGCAGAACCTCGAATTTACCGCCTGCCTTGGTGATCTTGTCCTGCGCGGTCTTGGAAAATTTGTGGGCGTGAACGGTGATTGCAGATGAGAGTTCGCCGGTGCCGAGAATTTTCACGCGATTCTTGGTGCTGACGATTCCGGCCTTGCGCAACACGTCAGGAGTGATGGTGTCTACTCCGAGGTTCGCGAGCCGGTCCAGGTTCACAATGTCGTACTCGACACGGAAAATGTTGGTGAAACCGCGTTTCGGCATGCGGCGATGCAAAGGCATCTGTCCGCCTTCAAAACCGCGCATCATGCGGGAACCACTGCGCGAGCGCTGGCCCTTGTGTCCGCGGGCGGACGTCTTGCCCATACCCGAACCCATGCCGCGTCCCACGCGCTTCTTGTTTTCAGCTGCCTTTTTCGGTGCTCGAAGATTTGAAAGATTCATAACTTAATCCGCGCCTCGGGAGCTTAAGCTCCAATTTCTATTGCGTTCAATGCTCTATGGCCCGACGATTTCAACGAGATGCGGAACCTTCGCGACCATGCCGCGGATTCCCGGGGTGTCGGGACGATCAATCACCTGATTCAGCCGCGTGAATCCCAAGCCGCGAATTACCAGCTTGTGCTTCACCGGAGTACAGATCGCCGAGCGTACGTACTTGAGGTGCAATCTGCCCTCGCCCGCAGTCGATTTTTTTGCTGTCATTTTCGGAACTCCTGTTACTCAAATCTCTTCTTGCCCAATCTGGCGAGTTTCCTAAAGTTCTTCCACCGACTTGCCGCGCATGGTGGCAACGTCCTGCCGGCTCTTGAGCCGCTTCAACGCATCAAAAGTCGCCTTAATCACGTTATGCGGATTGGTGGTGCCGATGGATTTCGTCAGAACATTTTGGATGCCGACAGAAGTCATCACCGCGCGCACAGCGCCACCGGCGATCACTCCGGTGCCTTCGGGCGCAGGCTTCAGCAATACTTTGCCCGAGCCAAAGCGTCCCAACACCATGTGCGGAATGCTGGTCTGCGTCAGGTTCACGCGAAACAGGTTCTTCTTCGCGGACTCAATTCCCTTGCGGATGGCCTGCGGAACTTCTTTCGCTTTGCCGGAACCGTATCCAACCACGGCGGAACTGGGATCACCCACTACCACCAGCGCGGCAAACGACATATTCTTGCCGCCTTTAACCACTTTGGTGACGCGGTTGATGGCCACTACCTGATCTTTCAGCTGGTACGAGTTCGCGTCGAGCTTTTTAATTACTGTTGGCATTCTTAGACTCTCGTTTCAACTTTCTTCGCGCCGAATCATGTCGCGCGCGAAATACCCTGGTGCAAAACAATAACTAGAATTCCAGCCCAGCCTCACGCGCGGCATCGGCCAGCGCTTTGACGCGGCCGTGATAAATGTATCCGCCGCGATCAAACACAACTTTAGAGATGCCCTTTTCCTTGGAGCGCTCCGCAATCGCCTTACCCACCGACTTTGCAGCCGCGAGATTTCCGCCCGCGCCCTTCTTACCTTCGGCGGAATTCGCAGAGACCAGAGTGTTGCCGTTGAGATCGTCAATCACCTGCACGTAAATATTGTTCAGCGAGCGATAGATATTCAGCCGCGGACGTTCGCCGGTACCCTGAATCTTTTTGCGGATGCGCTCATGCACATGCCGCCGGTTCGTATTCTTTGACGAAATATTCAGCATAGTTATCTTCTTTCATCCCGGGTTTCTATGCCGGGTAGACGCAACGCGTCCGGTTAAACTTTCTCAGCCGCTTACTTGGCTCCGGTCTTTCCGACCTTCTTCTTCAAGCGTTCGCCCACATAGCGCACGCCTTTATTCTTGTACGGATCCGGAGGACGAAGTCCGCGCATCTCGGCGGCAACTTGTCCTACTTTTTGGCGATCAATTCCAGTTACTGTAAGCTTCGTCTGCTTCGGATCCACCGCCGCTTCAATTCCGCTCGGCAATGGATACTCAATCGGATGGGAGTAGCCAAGGGTAAAGACCACCATACCCTTGCCTTTCATTTCGGCGCGATAACCGATGCCAACAATTTCCAGCTCGCGCGTCCAGCCACGAGTCACGCCCTCGACCGCGTTATTCACCAAAGCGCGTGCGAGTCCGTGGACGGCCGCTTGCGAATCGTTCTCTCGCAAGGCAAGCAGATGTCCATCCTGCTGCTCGACGCGGATGCCCTCAGGCAACATCGTTTCCAGCTTGCCCTTGGGGCCCTGCACAGCAACAGTGTGGCCTTCCATCTTTACCGTAACTCCCTTAGGGAGCGGGATCGGTTTTTTTCCAATTCGTGACATAGCTCTAATCTCTCAGCTTTCAGCCCTCGCTACCGGCGCAACTTGAGCCGGACAGACAGCAGGCAGCGCTTCCAAAAAAGCGGCAGTCTATCTCAATCAACCCTTACCAAACTTCACACAGCAATTCGCCGCCAAGACCTTGCTTGCGCGCCTGGCGTCCAGTCATCACACCTTGCGGCGTGGTGAGGATGTTGATCCCAAGGCCACCCAGCACGCGCGGAATCTCGGTGCGGCGGACGTACACCCGGCATCCAGGACGCGAGACACGGCTCACGTTCGAGATCACGGCTTCGTTATTGTTGCCATACTTCAGATAGATGCGCACAACTTTGTGCCCTTCTTCCTCGGCAGGCTTGAAATTGGAAATGTAGCCCTCTTCTTTCAGAATGCGGGCAATCTCCAATTTCAGCTTGGAGGCGGGAACATCTACCTTCTGGTGGCGGGCGTTAATCGCATTGCGAATTCTCGCCAGCATATCTGCGACCGGATCGGTCAACCTCATTGCTTTGCTTCTCCTCCGTCGCCCGTTTGCTTCGGATCAATGATGCTCACCGAAGAACCTGCGGCCACGTTAACTTCGCTTTCAGCTCTTGGCTATTAGCTCTTGGCTTCTAGCCTTTCTTGCTTACCAGGACGACTTTGACACTCCTGGGATTTCGCCCAGCAGTGCCAGGCCGCGGAAACACATGCGGCATAATCCAAACTTGCGCAAAAAGGCGCGTGGGCGGCCGCATATTTTGCAGCGGTTGTGCCTGCGGGTGGAAAACTTGAGCTTCTGCCCTTTCGCCCGCGCATCGTCAAACTTCTTGTTGATCTTCGCGTCTTTAACTCTTTTTGCCGTGGTTGCCATGAATTCCTTTTTCTAACTTTTTCTAATCTCTGAACTTCACGCCCGGAACGGCATGCCCATGTGCTTCAAGAGCGAGCGCGCTTCGTCATCACTGCGTGCTGTAGTCACGATGGTGACGTTCATGCCCTTTTGCTTATCCACTTTGGAGTAATCGATCTCCGGAAAAATCAACTGGTCGCGCAGCCCGAGAGTGTAATTGCCGCGTCCGTCGAACGATTTGCTCGACACACCACGAAAATCGCGCACGCGCGGCAGTACAACATTTATCAAGCGATCAAAAAATTCATACATACGATCGCCGCGCAACGTCACCATGGCGCCAATCGGCATGCCTTCGCGGACTTTGAAGGCGGCAATTGATTTCTTCGCCCTCGTTACCACCGGCTTCTGTCCGGTAATCTGTCCCAGTTCATTGACGGCCGGATCCAAAATCTTTGCGTTCTGGGTCGCTTCGCCGACGCCCATGTTAACCACGATCTTGTGCAGTCGCGGCACCGCCATGGGATTTTTAAGATCGAATTCCTTCAAGAGCGCGGGAGCAACATCCTTGGTAAAAAGCTGCTTGGCGCGCGGCGTCTCTTTGGAACTGTGCCGCGCCACTACCGCAGCCTTCGGCTCCTGCTGCTGCTTTTCGCCCTGTCTCGGCTTTTTTTCTTTGTTTGCGTCTCTATCTTTCGCCATTGCTGAGATACCTTTTCTGCTTATCAGCTCGATAAATTACTTGTCTAGTGTCGTTCCGCACTTGCGGCATACCCGCACCTTGCGATCTCCGCGAACTTCGTGCCCGATGCGTACCGGTCCGCAGGTTCCGCAAACCAACTGCACATTGGAGAGCGCAATCCGGCTTTCCTGCTCGGCGATTCCGCCTTTAATATTGCGCTGAGGATTGGGACGCACATGCTTCTTCACCAGCATGACGTGCTCGACCAGAAGCTTCCCGGCGTCGGGAAACACGCGCAGCACGCGTCCTTCTTTACCCTTATCGCGGCCAGTGATTACCTTCACGGTATCGTTGTGCCGGATGTCCACTCGCTTGTGATTTCTTATTACAGTCTTCATTTCAGTTCCCGGTTCTCGATTCCTTCTTCTTTTTCTGTTAAACCAAATTCGCGACCAAAAGCAATTCGCTACAGAACTTCAGGCGCGAGCGAAACAATCTTCAAAAATTTTTTCTCGCGCAGTTCGCGGGCTACAGGACCAAACACGCGTGTGCCTACTGGTTCTCCGGCATCATTGATCAGCACTGCGGCATTCGAATCGAAGCGGATGTAGGTGCCATCGCGGCGTCCGTATTCCTTGCGAGTGCGCACGATCACCGCCTTCACTACCGTGCCCTTCTTCACTTGTCCATCTGGGGAAGCTTCTTTCACGCTGGCGGTAATGACGTCACCCAGTCCGGCGCGCAATCCCGTGGAACCGCCCAGTGGCAGAATCATCTGCAACTTGCGGGCGCCGGAATTATCGGCGACCTCGATCATGCTTCTCATCATTAATGCCATAAGTCAATCTCCCTAAGCCTTCTACGCTTGCTGCGAGGTTGCTTCTTTCGCCGCTGCAATCACTTCCGGAGCCAGCGCCGTTTTGCGCACAATCTGCTTCAGACGCCAGCGCTTCAGCTTCGACAGCGGACGTGACTCCTCGAGCCTCACCACGTCGCCGATGTGCGCTTCGTTCTTCTCATCGTGCGCGTAGAACTTTTTTCCCTTCGATACCACGCGTCCGTAGAACGCATGCGACTTTTTGCGCACCACTTCGACCACGATGGTCTTCTTCATGCGATTGGAAACCACTTCTCCAACCACTTCCTTGCGACGGCCCGCTGCCGGCGCGTTCTCCTGCACTTGCTTGCTATTGGTTTCTGCCATTACTTCTTCTCCGTTTTGCGGACCGCGACTTTCGTGCCGCCACCTGCAATCTCACGTTCTCGGGATACCGTCTTGACGCGCGCAATGTCCTTACGCAGGCCGCGCATCTTCTTCAAGCTTTCGGTCTGCCCCATCTTCATCTGAAACTTCAGCTTGAAGAGTTGCTCTCCCAGTTCATTCTGCTGGTGACGAAGCTCATCGTCGGTAAAATTTCGAACTTTGTCAGATTTCATAATTGTCAACTCTTGGCTCTTAACTTCGAATCTCAAAACTAGCTTCACTCACTCAGTGCGTTGCCGACTGCCGCTTCACGAACGAAGTGCGCAATGGCAACTTGTGTGACGCCAGGCGCATGGCTTCGGTCGCATCGGTCACCGAAACACCTTCCATTTCGAACAAAATTTTCCCCGGCTTTACCACCGCCACCCAGTGGTCGGGAGCGCCTTTGCCTTTACCCATACGGGTTTCGGCGGGCTTCTTCGTGACCGGCTTATCTGGGAACAATCGAATCCAGATTTTGCCGCCGCGTTTCACGAAACGAGTCATGGCCACACGGCTGGCTTCAATCTGCCGATCGGTAATCCAGCCGGGCTCGAGGACTTTCAGTCCAAAGTCTCCAAACGCCAGCTCGCTTCCGCGCCAAGCCTTGCCAGTCATACGTCCGCGCTGCTGCTTGCGGTACTTCACTTTCTTCGGCATCAACATAAAAGCAGCCCTTAGTCCTTTTTCCCGATTCTTCTCGGACGCTAATTAAAATGCGCCCGCTGGTTGCAGATCGCGCTTCTTCGCCGCCGGCAGAAT
>JBDUDA010000040.1:0-15615 GCA_040003205.1 Acidobacteriaceae bacterium
CAGGTCTCTCGACTCCGCAAAGCCTCCGGCTTTGCTTCGCTCGAGATGACAATCCAGGGTTATAGCTTTAAATTGAGCCACTACCGGGGTTCCCCTCTACCGGGATAATCTCCGAGCGCATGATATCCTTAATATTCCAGCTGCGTACCGTTTTTAGCGGAATTTCCCCGCAGTTTCACGAAATAAATCATGCTTTCAGTCAGCAATGTGTCCATGCGCTACGGCGCCAAAGTTCTGTTTGACGAGGTCTCAACGGCGTTTACGCCGGGCAAGCGCTATGGCCTGACAGGGCCGAATGGCGCGGGTAAATCCACGTTCATGAATCTTCTTTCCGGAGAACTAGATCCGCAGAAAGGCACCGTCGTGCGCCCGCGCAAGCTTGGCGTTCTAAGCCAGAATCAATATGCCTTCGATCAGTTTTCGGTGCTCGACACTGTAATCATGGGCAATAAGCGGCTCTGGGCAGCCATCCAAGAGCGCGACAAGATTTACGAGAAGCCTGAAATCACCGATGAAGACGGCATGAAACTGGGCGAACTCGAAGGCATCGTCGGCGAAGAAGATGGATACACCGCCGAAACCGACGCCGCGCTACTTTTGCAAGGACTGGATATTCCCGACGAATTGCACACGCGCTTGATGAGCGAGTTGCAGGGTGGACAGAAAGTTCGCGTGCTGCTGGCACAGGCTTTGTTCGGACATCCGCAAGCCCTGCTGCTGGATGAGCCGACCAACTATTTGGATTTGGACTCCATCCACTGGTTACAGGAATTTCTAAATAAATATGACGGCATCGTAATCACCATCTCTCACGACCGCCATTTTTTGAACAGCATCTGCACTCACATCGCCGATATTGACTACGAAACCATCATCACTTACACCGGCACTTACGACGATATGGTGATGGCTAAAACGCAGGTGCGTTCGCAGATCGAATCGCAGAATGCCCAGCGCGAAAAGAAAATCTCGCAGTTAAACGAATTCATCGCCCGCTTCGCCGCCGGAACCCGGTCTAGCCAGGTGCAGTCACGACGCAAGGAAGTCGAACGCCTACAGGTCACCGAACTGGCGCGATCAAATATTGCACGTCCGTATATCAAGTTCGAGCCGAAGCGGCCCTCCGGAAAACATATCCTCGAACTCCACGGCCTGGAAAAATCTTACGGAGAACATGAAATCATTCACGGATTCACTTCCAGCGTGATCCGTGGTGAAAAGATTGCTCTGATGGGACGCAACGGCGCTGGGAAAACTACTCTCGTCAACGCGCTGCTGGCGACATCTCCGACAATTCCTGAATCAGAGTTGCGCAAAACCAGTGGATACGACGGTCCATTTCTCGATGAAGGTAAAGTCACCTGGGGACACGAGGCCATCGTAGGATATTTCGCACAGGACCACAGGTCGCTGATCGACAAAAATTTCACTGCACTGGAGTGGCTGCATCAATGGGACCCTTCAGCTTCCAACGAGGAGATTCGGGGACTGCTCGGACAAATGTTGTTCGCGAAAGACGAGGCTACCAAGTCCACCAACGTTCTCTCGGGAGGCGAAGCCGCGAGGCTGCTTTTCTGCAAGCTGATGCTGCAAAAGCCGAATGTATTGATCCTCGATGAGCCCACGAACCATTTGGATTTGGAATCCATCAACGCCCTGAATATCGCGTTACAGCGCTATGCGGGAACGGTATTGCTGGTCACGCACGATCACGATTTGATTGACGAAGTCGCAACTCGCATCTGGCATTTCGAGCCGAATCACGAGGTCACCGACTTCAAGGGCGCCTACGAGGAATATCAGACCGTCCACGCGTAGAGCCGCGAGGGACGTTCCCTGATTCGAAAGTGAGGATTCGCGATGGCACCACAGCACTCCCAGGGCTTTCTACAAATCGTGAACGACGCCAAAAAGCGCGTGCGCGAAGTTAGCGTGGACGAAGTGAAAACGAAGCTCGACCGGCAAGAGAAATTCCTCATCATAGATGTACGCGAAGAGAGCGAGTTCGCCAAAGATCGCCTTCCCGGAGCAATTCACCTTGGCAAGGGAGTGATTGAACGAGACATCGAACAACGCATTCCCGACCACAATGCTTCTCTGATTCTGTATTGCGGCGGCGGCTTTCGCTCTGCCCTGGCTGCCGACAATATTCAGCAAATGGGCTACTGCAATGTTCTTTCCATGGACGGTGGTGTGAAGGAATGGCGCGAAAAAGGCTATCCTTTAGAAACATAACGGCTACTCTTCGCTCAGCTCGGCAGACTGACACCCGCGCTTCCCTCTGCGCACTTCAGTAACTTGCCCGATTACCTTTCCCGGCCTGACCATAAACAAAGCAGTGTTCCCGGCAAGTGGTTGAAAATTTTGGAAGGCGACGGCATTTTCACTACCAGCATGTCTAGAAACGAAAAACATTCCGCAGGCAGCAACGGCGCACAGGCCACGGCGAAAGCGTACGATCGCGGGAAGCTCGAGCACACCTTATCGCAGGCAGAGGCGCCGGAACAATTTTGCGCGGAGCTATCCACGCTGTTCCAGGTTCGACGCACCGAGGTCGCCATGATGCGCCTGGAAAAAGGGCAGCTCGTGTTTTTATTCCCTATTGAATTGAAGACCGCAGGATCTATTCCAGTGTCGAGTTCTGCGTCCATCGCAGCTCACACAGCAGTCACCAAGAAGACTGAATTATTCAACAATTTTGTGAAAGTCAGGCATATTAGTCTTTTCGAATCGGTTAGGCTGGGTACGCCTGAAACGGTTGACCAGTCGGAACAAGCCTCCATTCAAAAACTGATGTCGGCCCCGGTGATGCATCAGAATAAGGTGCTGGGTGTAATTCAGATATGCCGCAAAGGATTTGATCTGCATTCCGTGGGCCCGGATTTCAGCCTGGAAGACCTACAGAAACTGGAACTGGTTTCGAAGATCGCTGCCACAATGCCTTTTTCTAAAGGCAGTTCTTCCGAATAGCAGGCCTTTTAGTTCTCCTCACGCTCTCACATCATGCTCCCCATAGCTGTGTCGAGCTGTTTTTTCTCGACGAAACTCAGTGATCGCGCTGTTCCTTTGCGAAGCTCTCCCAGCGCGAGCGGACCTATCGCGGTCCTTACCAGGCGGAGCACCTCAATTTGAAAGGATTCCAGCAGGCGCCGAATATGACGGTTTTTGCCTTCATCCAGCACAATCTCAAGCCAGGTGTTTTGACCGCCGTGTCGAAGAATACTAGCCCGCTTTACTCTTAACAATTTGCCGTCTTCCTCCCTCTTTCCCTTAAGTAAAGCTGGTAACAACCTGGATTCATCGTGAAGCACTCCTCTTGTCTGGACATGATAGGTCTTTTCCAGATGTGTTTCCGGGGCCAAGACTCGCGCCGCCCACTCTGAGTCGTTCGTAAGCAGCAAGAGCCCTTCGCTGGCCTTGTCCAGGCGGCCGACAGGACCAAGCCAAGGCAGGCCTGCTTCCAACAAGTCGTAGATCGTGCTGCGTCCCTTCTCGTCGGACGCCGTAGCCACATAGCCTCGTGGCTTATTCAGCATGAGATAAGCCTTCCTAGCCGCTAAGACTGTTTTGCCGTCAACCTTGAGTATGCAATTTGGTGTGTGGGTTCGATCCATGCCTACTGGATACTCCGGGTCGTATTGCGTCGCACCATTGAGCGCAACCCTGCCTTCTTTAATCAAATCGCAAGCGTGGCTTCTGGAGCAATATCCCAACTTGGAGAGAGCTCGAGCTAATCCGATGTGTCGAAATCCATTCACTGCTGGCATGTCTTCTACCCAGGTGCTATCGTAAAGCACTGTTTCCGATTTCCTCCGCGGGAATGTGATACCCTCCGATGTCCATGCGACAGCCTAAGCCAGAGCGCCGAGCGGGAGTGCGTGTGCCCGTGAAGGTGCCGGTTTCGATTAAGTCCGAAGGATTAGGGGCAAGCGGCGAGACTCGCGACCTGAGCATGAGCGGTATCTTCCTTTACACAGCTTCGGAGATACGAGAAGGCAGTCAATTGGAGATGCTGTTGATCCTTCCTCCGGAGCTTACGCAGGGGGAGAAGCGCTGGGTAAATTGCCAGGCAGATGTGCTGCGGGTTGAGAAGCGCAGCGAAGGCGCCGATTTCGGCGTGGCCGCGAGAATAAAAAGTATGCAAGTCGTACCCGAAATTCTGGGTTAGTCTTATACGTAAAGTTTCGCCACATTCTCAGGTGCTTTCCATCATGATCGAAAAACTTAGTCGCGGACTGCTGCGAGTTTTGACTCCGCTAGGCCCACGTTACCTCAAGCCCTCGTTCCTGCAACGCCTGTATCTGGTTTGGGTCTTTCGAAACTTCGAGAGCTTGCCTGCAAAGGTTTTAACTCCCCGGCAGCAGAAAATCATAGATACGATGTGGGCTCAGAATCGATTCGTGGCGTCGCCACAATCATCCGGAGTGTACGACACTTCGCTCATCGGGACGCTCGAGCAGCGTCCGGAAGTCGACCCGAGCTTGCGGGGAGCGGCTAACGATGGTGTGTCGGAGACTGTGTCTCCGTATGCGACCGATTAAGCGGCAGCAGGCCACCGCCTCGATCTTCAGTTTCAGGCCGATTCCCGTTGTGCGGACGACGGCCAAAATTTGGATGCTATAATTTCTATTCCTCTTCGTCCGGCCAGAAGCTGTGTGCCGCGATCTCGGGGCGCGTAGCTCAATTGGCAGAGCATTCGACTCTTAATCGACAGGTTGAAGGTTCGATTCCTTCCGCGCCCACCAAAATCAACATTTAGCTGCTGTTCCGTGCCGGTCATAGGTAAATTCAACGAACGCGTCGCAACACGGGCAAAAAGGACTATCGTGCCCGAGCATTGAATACGGCGTTACGGTTTTTCGGGACTCGGGACAGTAAGGCCTGGACAATCATGGAAGGGGCGCGCCGCTTAGCTGATGGGCTTATTGTTCTTGTTTTTGGGCAGTAGTTCGTATAAAAAAAGCGCCTTGCTCTCTACGGGCGTCATTTTTCTACCGAATATTTTCTCGAAACGAGCGGCTATTTCTTCCTCGTGAAGGTTCCAATCTATCTCAGACATTCGGCGAGAGTAGAGGAAAACCGTAATAAAAACTGAGCACTATTGAACAGGTTTCTATAAATAGGTTCGGCGGCCTTCAGTGTCCCTTCTCGTGTTCTTCGTGACATTTTACATCGACGAGCCGACTGCGAACTCCACCTGGAGGATCTAATTTGTTGTACGTCCGTAAGCGGGTCGATTCATTCAGGGGTATCACTAGCTTGCCGGCGCTGCGAATCCGTTCGCCGCTGTTTCTGTTAGTCTCGCTGGTATCCCATGAAAAGACTGTTGCTTTCCCTATTTTCTCTTCTTTGCGTCTGCAACTTGTTACAGTCATCCATCATTGCCCAAGATGCTGCCTCGCAAGCAAGCGCCGGCGGAGATGCGACCGGCTCCGCACACGTTGGGGTGACTAAGGTTTGCGCTCGCTGCATTCGCGCCCACGAAGAATTTCTTGCCTCGGACGCCATGCAGGGCCGTGGCAGCGGTACCCACGATGAGTTGGTCGCTGCAACTTATGCGGCGTCGCAGCTCAGACAGTACGGGATCGACCCTGCCGGAGATGACGGCGGGTATGTGCAACGTGCTCCAACTGTCCGCGCAAAAATCATCTCTCCGCCAACTGTGACACTCACCCCGGCTGACCCTTCTTCATCGCAAGCCGCGCCGGCAACTTGGACTTATGGCAAAGATTTTCTCGTGAGCTACCTGACGCAGACGACATTCTCCGGACCTCTGCAAAAGATCGATGCCGCCGACAAAAGCACTAAAGTCAAAGCCGGGGCAGTCGTACTCGTAACGGGAGGTAGTGGGGAAAAAGACAAATTGCGGCAAGCCGCGCTCGCGGCAGCCTCGGGAGGCGCGGTCGCCGCGCTGGTGCTTTCCAGCAAACCGACCGCCGAGCACTTCGAAGAAGCAGGCAAGAAGCTGCCAGAGATGCCGGCGAGGTTGGAAGGGGAGATGGGCAGATTGGGGGGCGAGTTCAACGTGCTATCGCTAAGCGAGGGCGCGCTTCATCAACTGGAGTCCACTCCAGAAGGCGCCACCGTGCGCTTCGATGGACCTGCAACCAAAGAAAAGGGATTTACCTGGAATGCGGTTGGTATTCTGCGAGGACGGGATCCTGGGCTCCGCAAGAGCGCAGTGTTGCTTTCCGCACACCTTGATCACCTTGGCATCGGCGCTCCGGTGAAAGGCGACGATATCTATAACGGTGCCGATGACGATGCATCTGGGTCAACGGCTACACTCGAGTTGGCGCGTGTCTTGGGCAAAGCTGCGCGGCCGCGGCGCACCGTAATTTTCGCCCTCTTTGGCAGTGAAGAGTCTGGCGGACTGGGATCAACTTACTTTCGTGAGCATCCGCCGGTAGCGCTGGAAGACATCGCAGTTAACCTGGAGTTTGAGATGCTTGGCCGCGCCGACTCTGCGGTGAGGGCTGGCACTGTCTGGCTGACCGGATGGGAGAGATCGGACCTCGGTCCAACTCTGGCTGCCCATGGGGCTAAGCTGGTCGCTGATCCTCATCCTGATCAGGGCTTCTTTGCGCGATCGGACAATTATGTTCTCGCCAAAAAAGGAGTTGTTGCTCAAACCGTATCCAGTTACGGATTGCATGGCGACTATCATCAGCCGAGCGACGACATAGCTCATCTGGATTTCAAACACATGGACGCTGCCATTGGATCGCTTCTAGGTCCGGTGCAGTGGCTGGTAAATTCCAGCTTTACGCCAGAATGGAAAAAGGGCGGACGTCCGTAATTCTGGGGTCTGCCTCGAATCTAGTTGGCTTTTTTGGCCTTGTTAATTTTTTCGTCAATCGGCTTGCGGCCGGCGAATCCGTCGCTGGTGGTGTGCCAGTGCGTAATTCCCTGCTCGCCGAGTTTCCAACAGAGCAGAATCGTGCGGCCCTCAACCTTGCAGGGAAAATCCAGAAGCCCGGTTTCCAGGTCTTTCACCTGCACTCCGATGGCGTCAATTTCCGCCATGGCGTCTTTTACTCGCTGGATGGTTTTCTCGCGCTCCGCCTTGCGTCCCGCCATGTGCACAACGTTCACTAACAGACCGCCGCTAAGGAACACCTGATGTGCGAGTTCCTGAAACTCGGCGTCTACGCTCTCGATAAGTTTCTTCCCTTCAATCGAGGTACGCAGCAAGGATTCCAGAACAGGTAAAAGCGATTGAGCTTCTTCGAGGGTAAAAGTGCGTTCTGCCATAAATATTCTCTAGCAAGCATTCTAATCCAGCGGACGGTTACAGCGCAGCGGGCGAGGACGATTTTTGCGGATAAACAGTGTACAGCTGGCTTCGCGGGAATCTATCCGCCGATGTGGACCATAGTTCGCGAAGCGGGTACAAAGTCAGGTTCGCCAATGTGATGGCGTGCTTCTTTCTTCTGAATCACGTCCTGGATAAATTCCACTAATTCTTCGTCGGAGTCTCCGCGCCGCATGCGAGCATGCAGGTCGTGATCCCACACCGAGAACAAACAGGTACGAATCTTGCCGTCCGAGGTGAGACGCACGCGGCTACAGTGTCCGCAAAACGGATGCGAGACCGGCGCGATGATTCCAATTTCTCCAACGCCGTCGTCAAAACGATAGCGGCGCGCAGTCTCGCTGCGCTGGTGAGGGATTTCGACCAGCAGCCGATACTCAGCCATGCGATCCAAAATTTCTTCCAGTCTCACAACTGTATCGGGCGTCCACTTGCGATCCTCTTCCAGCGGCATGAACTCGATGAAGCGCACAATCACGCCTTCTTCGCGTGCGAAAATTCCGAAGGGGACGACTTGGTCCTCATTGAATCCGCGCATGAGGACGCAATTAACTTTCACCGGCCACAGTCCTGCACGGCGGGAAGCGCGAACTCCTGCCAGCACATTTTCGAAGCCATTGGGTACGCGCGTAATGCGCGCGAAACGGTCAGCGTCGACGGCGTCCATGCTGACTGTTATGCGGCTCAGTCCGGCGTCCTTCAATGGTTGAGCCATGTCCGCGAGCAGATGCCCATTCGTCGTCATTGCCAGGTCAAGCGGGTCACCGTGCGAGTTCCTCAGATTGGAGAGTTCACGAACAAATTCAACTACCCCTTTCCGTAACAGCGGCTCACCGCCCGTGATGCGAATCTTCTCAATACCCAGGCCAGCGAAGACGCGGGCCATGCGCAGGTAATCCGTGAAGGGTAAATCGCCGTAGAGCGCGCCCTCATTGCCCGTCCGGCAATAAACGCAGCGATAGTTACAGCGATCGGTAATCGAGATTCGCAGATCGGTGATGGCACGGCCGAATTTGTCGGTGAGGATCATTGCCAGTATCTAGGGAGGTAAACAGTCGGCAGGCGGAGCTTCGCCCGGGCGAGTGTTTCCTTTCCAATGCTCTTGTGAGCGGGAGGCAGGGGCGTTTCCGCCCGCACCCTTGGGATGCAAATCCGTCGCTGTCGCAGCCAGGGTATACCCGAAGGCCACGGCAATCGGAAACTCGATTCAATTATAGATGCAGCCGACAGAGAAAGGTGCCAGGTTTCACTCACATGCCGTCGTAATTGGGTCCGCCGCCGCCTTCAGGGGGCACCCAGGTGATGATTTGGTAGGGATCGTGAATGTCGCAGGCCTTGCAGTGTACGCAGTTGGATGGATTCAGACTGATGCGTTTTCCGTTCGGGGCGCTCGTATCATCGAGCATTTCGTAAACGTTTGCGGGACAGAAATTCTGGCAGGGATTTCCAAATTCCACGACGCAGCGCTCGTTACAAATATTCGTGTCGTGGATGATCAGGTGCGCGGGCTGATCTTCTTCATGCCGTGTGCCGGAGTGATAGAGATCGGTGAGCTTATCAAACGTGAGTTTTCCGTCGCCCTTTGCGGGCCCCAGCAAATGCGCTTCATCGCCTCCGTCTTTCGGAAGATCGGGCAGCTTTTTCGTCCGTTCGTAGCCGGAGGTGCCTTGATAACGATCGCGCAAGCCGCGGCCACCAGTAAATTGCTGAAGTCCCGTATGGAACATGCCGGCCCAGAAGCCATGCTCGAATCCCTGATGAAAATTGCGGACCTTGTAGAGTTCGTCACGGATCCAGCTTTTCTCAACTCGCTTTTGAAACTCGCCGAGAACTGAAGCAGAGGAATCGTCTTTCTTCAAGGCTTCGAAAGCAGTCTCCGCGGCAAGCATGCCACTCTTAATCGCCAGGTGGATTCCCTTCAGACGCTGCGAATTCAGGAATCCTGCTGAGTCGCCGAGAAGCATCCATCCGTCGCCCGCGACTGGCGGTATTGCCCACCATCCCCCGTAGGGCAGCGACTTCGCGCCGTAGCGAATCATCTTTCCGCCCTCTAGCAGCCTGGCGACCAGAGGATGCTGTTTGAAACTCTGGAGCACACGCTGCGGATCCAGACGCGGGTCTGGATAGTCGAGTCCGGTCACAAACCCCAGAGAAACAACGTTGTCTTTGCCGCCGTAAATCCAGGCGCCGCCATATTCTTTGGTAGTGAGTGGCCATCCCATGGTGTAGATCACCTCACCGGGCGCGATGCGTCCGGATGGGACCTCCCACAATTCTTTAATACCTTGTCCGTAGGTTTGCGGATTGCGATTTTGCATCAACTCGAATTTTGTGATGAGTTGTTTGGTCAACGATCCGCGGGTACCTTCCGCGAGGATTACGACTTTCGCGCGGAGATCGTAGCCCGGTTCGAAATTCGATTTCGGTTGGTTCTGCTTGTCCACACCTTTGTCGTCGGTGCGAACTCCTACCACGCGATTTCCATCGAATAGCAATTCCGATCCGGCGAATCCGGTAAAGACGGTGATTCCCGCCTCTTCAACTTTGCCGCCCAGCCACTTCACAAAACGATTGAGCGAGATGACGTAGTTGCCATGGTCGCGGAGCGGAGGAGGGGTGATGGGAAACTTGAGCTTGCTAGTTTTGGTCAGAAAATATACGGACTCTTTACTGACCGTAGCGTCAATGGGCGCTTCCTTCTCGAACCCCGGTAACAGTTCTCGCATCGAACGCGGATCCAGCAGCGCGCCCGATAAACAGTGTTGCCCAACCTCACGGGCTTTCTCCAGCACGTAAACATTCTCTTTACTGAACTGCGCATCCGGATGCAGCGCATTATGATCATCAATCAACTGGGACAAACGAAGGGCGCAGGCCATGCCGGCCGGGCCCCCACCAACAATTACAACGTCGGCGGGCATTTGAGGATGTTCGACGTTTTCGAGAGGCTTGCGGAAGACGAGCATCAGTTTTCAGCCGGCTGCAAGTTTGAACTAGCGGCAGGTAAGGAATTATCCCGCCGCTTTTACTTTCTTAACTTCTTCGATCAGTGCGGGAACAATGTCGAACAGATTCCCAACGACAGCGCAGTCCGCAATTTCGAAGATGGGTGCTTCATGGTCTTTGTTGATGGCAATAATGTTGCGCGCGCCCTTCATACCCACGATGTGCTGAATTGCGCCGCTGATGCCAAGTGCCAGATAGAGTTTTGGAGCGACAGTCTGACCTGAAGAACCGATCTGCCGGTCCATTGGGAGCCATCCCGAATCGCAGATGGGACGAGAGGCAGCGATCTCCCCGCCTAGAGCCTCCGCCAAATGTTTTGCAAGTTCGATGTTCTTCTGTTCTTTGATCCCGCGCCCGACCGAAACAATAATTTCCGCCTGCGTGAGATCAATGGCCTGCTTGGCTTCCTTGAAAACTTCCTGCGGTTTGTTGCGAACCACGCCCTCTGAGATTTCGACATTCACAGTTTCGACCGGCGCGGCGGCCGAATTAGCCTCAACTTTGTCTCCGCGAAACGCGCCGTTTTGAAATGTCACGAACCACGGCGCATCCGAAGAAAAGCTGACGTCGGCAGCAAACTTTCCCTGAAACATCTGGCGGGTAAAGTGCAACTTTTCGCCATCTTTCTTGAATCCGGTGCAATCGCTGATCGCCGTGCGTCCCATGGCGGTCGCGAGCTTCGGAACGAAATCACGCACCTGATAAGTGTGCGGCATCATAACCAGCTTCGGCTGCTTGGATTCAATCAACTGCCTTAGTCCGGCGGCGAAAGCATCGGGGGTGTAGGGTTCCAGCTTAGGCGATTCGACCGCATAAACCGTGGCGACTTTTTTAGCGGCTACCTCTGAAGTGATCGCGGAAATGCCGCTGCCAACGACGGCAGCCTCCAAGCCCCAGCCAGTTTCCGTGGCCAACGCTTGTCCCGCAGTCAAGGTTTCCCAGGAAACCCGGTTAAGCTTTCCTTCTCTTTGCTCGACGACTACTAAAATTGTGTCAGCCATAATTTTGGTTAGTTCTAAACTGCTGGGTCTCCAGGGCCGCCAGGGCCCCGGCTCAAACTGCCGCGCTTGCTCGCTCCGACCGCAATCAAGGCAATAGCAGCGATTCCATCGCCGATGACAAACCATAACCACATCTGTGATCCGCCTTTCAATCCGACATACACGAATGCCAGCAGCAGGAGGTCCATCCCCAGCATGATCTTGCCGACAGTCATCAATAACATTCCAGCACGCTGCTGCTTATCTATGCCGGCTTCTTCCTGGCGTATCAGTTTTTTGCCTTCCATGTTTCCCCCGAGCGGGTAGTTACAGAATCCGCATCTCGTTTCGCAGTTTGTCGGTGAGCTTCTTGGCAATTTCCGCTGGCGACCCTTCGAGAAATTCTGTGTTCTTGGTTTTCTCGGGGATGTACAGGCGTTCAATCTTCTGCATATTTTCTCCAATGGCAGACTTCACATCTGCCAGAGAAACTTTGCGCAGCGGTTTATTTTTCGCCTGTTTGATGCCGATCAGTGTTGCATAGCGCAGCTTGTTGATTCCGGATTGAATGGTCAGAAGCGCCGGCAGGGGCATGTCCACAAACTGAAAGTAGCCCGCCTCCAGCTCTCGTTTCACGCGGATGCCACCGTCGTTCTTCTCGATCTGCATGATGATGGTGGCATGCGGCCAGCCCAGCAGTTCAGCGAGCACGACACCTGTTTGGGCATAGCCGTAGTCATCGGACTGTAATCCAGTGAAGATGAGATCGAATTTCTCTTCTTTGATAGCTGCTGCGAAGGCTCGGGCGGTATTGAATGCATCGAGTCCGACGAAGCCATTGTCTTCAAGGTGAATCGCGCGGTCGGCGCCCTTAGCGAGCGCTTCGCGCAATACTTGTTGCGAGCGTGCAGGGCCAGCCGTAATCACCACAACTTCCCCGCCGTGCTTCTCTTTTTGCCGGAGCGCCTCTTCCAAGGCATAGGCGTCGGGCTCGTTCACTTCGTACGAGACGTCTTCGCGAATCCACTTACCGGATTCATGCAATTTTAGCGGTGCATCCTTTTGCGGCACCTGCTTAATGCAAACCAGAATCTGCAAACAAAACTCCTCAAAATGCCTCAAACGTTCAGGCAAACTAGTCAGTATAAATGAAACTCAGATGCTTAGTGGAGGGATTGGAGAGCAGGCAGTGGCTCAATTTCAAAATAACCTGTCATCTCGACCGGAGTCGAGGCTTCGCGCAGCGAAGACATCACGGAGTGGAGAGACCTGCTTTTTTCCACCCAACAGCAGGTCTCTCGACTTCGCAAAACCAAAGGCCTTGCTCGAGATGACAACCTGGGGTTGTAGCTTTTATTGAGCCGCTACCGGAGAGCATCGCCGAAAGCAGCTCAGTCGGTGAAAACAACCGACTGCAAGCCGGAGATTTCGAAACGTTTTCGGCAGCGCATATTCTTGCAGGCCAACATGTCGTCCTTGCGCAGCATGTAGGACCGAGCCTTGGCAAAGCGTGCGCGATCACGCTCGTCTGCCCGGCCTGAGAGTTGCCGCTTCTTGTTGCGAACGATCCAGGTCACTTCATATTCCGCGGGCTGGTGGCAATGCGGACAGTTCAGGGTAGCCAGCTTCTTTTCCGACCGCTCGTCAAAAAACTCGCGCTCTTCCATATGGCAGTTCTAGCAAAACACACATCAAGATAATAAGCTTGCAGCAATTATTACACTTTTATGGCTGCTGTTCCATGACATCATGGAGAGGATGGCGAAGAAAAGAAAGCAGAAGGCCTTCAGCGCAGTGAAAGCAGTAAAAGAAATGGCGCGCGATCGCATCGGAGCGCCCCCAGTATCGCGCGTGGTTCCCGATCGAAAGCGAAAGAGTCGGGCGGAACCAAAGAATCCTCCCAAATTGCAGGATTTATTGGATGATTTGTGAGCTGCGATTACAGTGCCGCCGATCGTAGGCGTCCTTAGTAAGTCAGCCCCAAGCGGACATTATCCGGATTAGATCACCCTCAAACTACTATCAGAAATACCAAAACAAAAGCCCGCCACGTTTCCGTGGCAGGCTTGACCAGAGGTGTAAACGGTTATTAGTTAGGATTTCAGCTTGTATCGGACTAGACCTGCAAGTCCAAGAATTCCTGTTCCAAGCAGGCTGAGAGTTCCGGGTTCCGGAACTACGGTGGTGGTTCCGCCGGAAAGTCTGGCAGATCCGTTGAAGAAATGAGTGCCAGTATCGAATGTCAGCTGGGTTGTCGCTCCGGATACGCCGCCACTGTTCGACAGCAGAGTGCCGGCCAAAACGTAGCTATGAATGCCCGTCGGCGAGGTTAGCAGTTGCCAGGTGATAGGTCCTGAAAAGGTTCCGGCAAACAGAACTCCGCTGGGAACGCCATTTGAGCCGTTTCCCGTGATAACGAAGGAGCCGCCGCCAGCGAATACCCCACCCGTTTTGATCGAACCACTTATTAAGTTGCCGGTTGTAAAGCTAACCGACCCAAGATTATTTCCGGTAATTAGTGCGCCGCCGTTTAGGCCGTTTACGGCCAGCAATGTGGATCCATTAAGAGTAAGACCCTTTGTGCTGGAACCCGTTACTTTGCCGCCTGAGTTGGAAAAGTCGACTTGGCTGTTAGCAAAGGCTCCAATCGGAAGCGCCATTGCCAGAACACCAAGTAGAATCAGCTTTTTCATGGTAACTAATCTCCCTACCCGCACGCAGATGAATTGTAACTGAAAGTTCTGGGGAAGAAGTTCCAGATGGAAGTTGCGCAATCACTAACTAAGCAATCCAACTACCAAAGCTGATATTTTACGGCAGCCATATTTATCAACAACATACGATTCTCTTGCCGGCGTGAGCCGCCGGAATGCGCAAACTTTTTCAAGGGTAAACGGAACTGGTTTCCCTCATGGCTCTTCCATACTTCCGTACGCCAAAGCGCAAAAAATGCATAAATTTCCTTCCGGAACGAATGACCACTAGTCATCAAGCTACTTCTGCCAGCTCCTTGACTTCGGTTTGCTTTTTCGCTGGCAACGAACCCAAAAGGTTTTTCACGATTACATACAGCACTGGGATGAAGAAAAGGTTGAGGGTGGTGGAAAACAACATACCGCCCACAATCGCGGTTCCGACGGAATGTCGCCCCAACTTGCCGGCTCCGGTTGCGAAATAGAGCGGAAGTACTCCGAGAACAAACGCGAAAGAAGTCATCAAAATTGGACGCAGGCGCAGTTCCGCCGCCTCAATTGCAGCATCCGTAATAGACCTTCCCCTCTCAATCAGTTGCTCGGCGAACTCGACAATCAAAATTGAGTTTTTAGCCGACAGCCCGATCAACATCACTAAACCTATCTGGACATATACGTCGTTCACCAATCCTCGCATGGAGACGAAAAGCAGGGCCCCGAGTACGGCCATCGGAACCGCCAACAGGATGATGAAGGGCAGTGCGAAACTCTCGTACTGCGCCGACAAGGTGAGATAAACGACAAGAAGTCCTAGACCGAAGATGATGATCGCTTTGCCGCCAGCTTCAACTTCTTCAAGCGCCAAGCCAGTCCAGCTGAATGACATCCCCTGCAACATGTTCTTCGTTGCCAGGGCCTGCATAGCTTTCTGCCCTTGGCTGGAACTGTATCCAGGGGCTGCGGATCCGTCGATTTCCGCCGAGCGAAACAGATTGTAGTGATTGATGACTTGGGGCCCCGAGGTCTCTTTCAGGGTGACGATATTGCCTAAGGGTACCAACCCGCTGGACTCGGAGCGAACATAATACTGCCGCAAGTCCCCGCATTCATCCGGAACGGCTGATCAGCTTGCACGTATACGCGATATGAACGATTGTTAAAATCGAAATCGTTCACATATTGCGAGCCCATGTAAACTCCGAGCGCCTGGGTGACCTGACTGATAGGCACGCCGATAGCCTTGGCTTTTTCGCGATCAATCTGAACCAACTGCTGCGGATCGTTAGCAGTGAAGCTGGTAAAAAGTCCCCGGAGATCTGCCTGCTGACGACTACCGCCCACGATCTTGTGAGCAACGGTGTCGATGTCCTGAAGGGTATTGCGGCCTAGGTCTTGCAGCTCGAATTGAAATCCACCGAAGCTTCCAAGTCCTTGAATTGCCGGAGGTTCGAAGGCGGCAACAATTGCTCCTGGGACGCCGAACAGCTTGGGCGAGACGCGAGCCACCACATCGCTTGCGGCGTGTCCTTTGCCCTTGCGTTCGTAAATCGGCTTGAGCGGGGCGAAAATGAGACCGTAATTGGATGAGCTGCCGCCCGCCAGCGAAAAACCTGGCACAGCG
>JBDUDA010000041.1:0-15598 GCA_040003205.1 Acidobacteriaceae bacterium
TGACAGGTTATTTTGAAATTGAGCCACTACCAATTGTTCTCAAGGTTTGCTCTTCTCATGCATTCCTGATACACAAAATAAGTGTCTGAAACCTGCGCTAGTGTTCGATAGGCTGCCAGGATGACAAAATCAAGCGATTCCGGAGACGCCAGCGGATGAGGCATCGATTTTTAGTTTTGATCACATCGACTCTGTTGCTGGTTCTGCTGGGGTGTTCGACTACCAAGAAATCCGTGAATTCCGGAACTGGCTTCCTCTTCCTCGCGACCGAAGGCAACGCGTCAGTTTCCGCCTACATCGTCAGTCTGAGTAACGGATCGATAAGCACCAATGGGTCCAGCATCCAGACCGGAGGCGCTCCCTCAGCGATGATCTTCGATCCCGCCGGGACTGCGCTTTTCGTCTCGAGCCCGGGATCCAATTCGTTATGCAGCCAGCCTTGCGTTTCCTCCTACACGGTCAGCTCCAACGGAAGCCTCACGGGGGCCAGCATTCAAAGTACCGGAGTCGGTGTCGGTCCCGGCGGGATGGCAATTGACTCAGGCGGAAAATTTCTTTTTGTGGCGAACCAGGGGACTTTTGCCGATCCAACGTCAGGAACAGTTTCAGTTTTTTCACTTCAAGGGACCACACTATCTCCGGTCGCGGGATCACCGTTCCTGACCGAAACGCCCGGGGAAACCATCGGCACCGGTCCGACCGCGATCGCCGCCGTGGGAAATTATTTGTACGTCGCCAATAATTTTACGAACACTATTTCTGCATTTTCCTTCGATGCCAGTGGTGTATTGACGCAACTTCCGACGCCTAATTACGCAACCGGAATTGCCCCCGCAGCACTGGCTGTGTCTCGGGCGGGAGGATTTCTGTACGTGGCGAATTCGGGCTCGAACAACGTCAGCGCGTTTTCAGTGTGCGCGAATGCTTCCGTAACATGCACTGTCCCCGATGGAACGCTGGCGCAAATCTCCGGCTCTCCTTTTTCAGCGGGACTTAACCCAGTCTCAATTGGCGTCGATCCGGCAGCCGATTTCGTTTATGTTGCTGACCGCCAATCGAACCAACTGTCTCAATACCAGGCCAGCAGCGGAACTGGTGCTTTGTCTCCGCTCTCTCCCCCAACTGTGTCAACCGGACTGAATCCGGTGTCGGTTTCCGTTCAGCCTTTTGGTGGGTACGTGTTCGTTGCGAATAGTGGCGGAGCTACAGTTTCGACTTTCTCAGTTGGGTCTACCACCAGCGGCACGACCACTACATTTACTGGAATTCTCACTCCTGTCACCAACAGTCTCAGCACTGGCGGACAGCCATCTGCCCTGATCGCGCGCTAGGCGTCCACGCTTTCAAGACGCCGGCCACGATTGCGTCTTAACGGAAAGTTACCCTATAGCTTCTGCTAGAATTTTCCTTCTCGTTCGGGACAAACTTCCATGCGCATTTTCTACCTGACTATTGTCGTGTCAATTATGAGTACTTTTATCGCTGCCGAGAATTCCACCGCTGCTATTACCGATCCCAAACAGCTAGCCAGCAAGCCCAACGCGCAGGTTGAGCAAAATTCCCAGAGCTTTTCGCTCGACAAACTTTACATGACGCGGCAAGTGGGACGGCCATCCTGGTCGCCCGACGGAAAGACGATCGTGTTCGCGACCAACATCAGCGGCAGGAACAATCTGTGGCTGGTTCCGGCCCAAGGGGGATGGCCGACTCAACTCACAATCAGCGATCAACGGCAGACTGCACCCGCCTGGTCGCCGGACAACAAATGGATTGCCTACATGTCCGACTACGACGGCGATGAACAGTGGGACATTTTTCTGGTTTCTCCGAAAGCCGGGCAGGTTGTGAATTTGACGAACACGCGCGAAATTGCCGAAGAGCACCCGAAGTGGTCGCCGGACGGTCGTTATCTCGCGTACACCGTCAAAGCCAAGACCGCTTCTGCCTTCGAGATTGATGTCTACGACACACTCATGCGAGAGGTGAAGCACGTTACCGCTGGCACAGCTGCCGACAAGCTGAATGATAATCCCATCTGGTCACACGACGGCAAGTGGATTGCCTACACGCAAGAACAAGCCAAAGGTACGGACTCCAACATTTTTCTGGTCGAGCTTGCGAGTGGGAAAAGCACCTTGTTGACGCCGCACGAAGGCGAACATCTATTCCGCGCTGACGACTTTTCTCCCGATGGAAAGAGGCTGCTCTGCACTTCGAACTCAGGCAATGGTTATTACAACGCTGGTCTTTTAGAAGTGGCGACCAGGAAAACCAGCTGGCTCACGAAAGATAAGTGGGAGGCACAAGGCGGCTTCTTCTCTCCCGACGGAAAACAAGTTACCTGGACCGCCAACATTGAAGGCAACAACGATATCTATCTGCACAGCCTGGTGACCGGCAAAACTAAGGCGTTGCCGATTCCGAAGGGATGGAACGAACTCGCGGGCGAACCGGCTTTCAGCCATGATGGTTCGCGCCTGCTTTACTCTCACAATGGGCCGACTGCTCCCGCGGATCTCTGGGTGCATCACCTTGCGACTGGTAAATCACAGCAAATCACACACTCGTTGGTCGCGGGGGTCCATTCCGAAGACATGGTGGAGCCGGCGTTGGTGAGTTTTCCCAGCAGCGATAACAAGTGGACCCTCTCTGCGTTCGTATATTTGCCCTACAACATGCAGCGCAATGGACAGAATGCCGCCATCGTTTATGTGCATGGAGGTCCCACATCCCAAACTGTGAATTCGTTTAATCGCTTCATTCAGCACATGGTGAATCAGGGCTACATGGTGATTGCCCCCAATTATCGCGGCTCTACCGGATATGGCAAAGACTTTCAACAGGCGAACCTTTTCGACATGGGCGGGGGCGATTTGCAGGACGTTTTGTCCGCAGCTGAATGGGCCAAGAAAACCGGCTTTCTGGATCCGAAGAAGTTGGTGCTAATGGGCGGCAGTTACGGCGGCTATTTGACAATGATGGGAGTGACCAAGGCGCCCGAGGTTTGGGCTGCGGGCGTTCCGATTGTTCCCTTCGTCAACTGGTTCACCGAAATCAAGAATGAAGATCCGGTGCTGCAACAGAGCGATCTAGCAACCATGGGCAACATTGAAAAGAATAAGGATTTGTATCGGGACCGATCGCCGATTTTTTTCGTGGACGCGATTAAAGCCCCGCTGCTGCTGTTAGCGGGAGGTAACGATCCGCGATGTCCGAAGAGCGAAGCCCAGCAAGTAGTAGACGCGATAACAAAACGCGGTGGAGTCGCGGAATACAAGGTTTATGAGAATGAGGGACACGGTTTCGCGCGAGTGGAAAATCAGATCGATGCCTACCGGCGAGTTGCGGACTTTGTGAAATCGCACGTCCCCCCTGCAAAGTGTGGATGCTCACTTGACGAGTAAATTCCTCGCGTTCTCGATGGCCCTCACCAGCCCGGGAACGTCGTATTCATGCGCTTCGATATCAACCGAAAGTCCCATCTCGCGAAGCGTGGCTGAAGTGATTGGCCCGATGGAGGCGAGTTTGATCCCCTTCAGTTGTTTTTTGACCTCCAAGGCCGCTGGCTCGTGAGACGCGTGCAATAACGCTACGAAATTCTTTACCGTCGAGGAACTGGTGAAAGTAATCACACCGGGACGCAGCTCGGGGTCCAGAATTATTTCCCTCAATCTCGTGCGCGAGCTGGCCGGGACCACGGTTTCATACGCTTCCACTACATCCACTTCCGCGCCCAATTTCCGCAATTCATCGGGGATGACGTCGCGCGCGACCCTGGCCCTGGCCAGCAAGACTCGCTTTCCCCTGATGAGAGTGCGCAATTCGTCTACCACCGCTTCGGCGACGTAGCGTTTGGGAATCACGTCCACTGTGATCCCGTGATTTTCTACTGCCTTCTTCGTTGCTGGTCCGATGGCGGCAATTTTCAGATGGTTTGGCGGGGCGACGCGGAGTTTTGCCAGACGGTTCCAGAAGGCATCTACTCCATTCACGCTCGTGAGGATCAGCCAGTCATAACGATTGAGATTGCGGATCGCATCATCTAATGGATGCTGAGAACGGGGCGGTTGAATCTCGATGAATGGGATTTCTATCACGTCGGCGCCCAACTCACGTAGCCGCGAAGAAAGGGCGCTCGCCTGGTGCCGCGCGCGTCCTACAAGGACTCTGACGCCGCTCAAATTTAGGGCATTTGCGGAAGGCAACGCACTTTTTGTCATTGAAGTTTAGGTTGCGCTTCGTCCATAAACTTCGTCGAGGATTGCGCTCCCGCCCCGCTGAAGCAACTTCTCCGCCAGTTCCTCGCCGAGGGCAACAGGATCGGAGCCGCTTCCTCGTTCGCGCAATATTTTTGTACCGTCGGCACGCGCGACCACTCCGGTCAGTTGCAGCACGCCATTCAGGACTTCCGCCAAGGCCCCTATCGGCACCTGGCATCCGCCGCCCATTCGGTTGAGGAGGGCGCGTTCACAAGTGGTGGTGGCCCGCGTGGTGGCATCATCCAAAAAATCCAGATGCTGTTTAATGGCGGAATCGCCCGCCCGAATTTCAATCGCCAGCGCTCCCTGCCCGGCAGCCGGACACATCATCTGTGCGGGAATGATCTGCTTCACGTATTCGGTTCTTCCCAGACGATTGACGCCGGCGGCGGCCAGGATAATGGCGTCGTATTTCGCTGCTTCCAGTTTTCGGAGCCGGGTGTCCACATTTCCTCTCACCGGTTGAATATCCAGGTCCGGGCGAAATCCCTTAAGTTGAGCGCACCTGCGCAGGCTGCTGGTTCCCACGCGCGCCTCCTGCGGCAGTTCCGCGATGGAGGCGTACCGCAAAGAGCAAAATACGTCTCGGGGATCTTCTCTCTGCGGCACCGCGGCAATTTCAAAGCCGGCCGTGAGTTCCGTAGGCAAATCTTTGAGACTATGCACAGCCAAATCCACGCTGCCTTCGGCCAGGGCCTCTTCGATTTCTTTAGTGAACATTCCCTTAGTACCCACGTTCACGAGCGCTACATTCGTGATCTTGTCGCCCGTGGTTTTGATCACCTCGATGACAACGTCATGCCCGCAGTCCCGGAGCAACGTAGCAATGTGGTTGGCTTGCCAGAGCGCTAACTGCGAACCTCGCGAACCGATGCGCAGGTGTGCCACTACTTATGCGTCTCCGAATGTTCGTCCGTTTGCGAAATCTTCCGCTCCTCAAGATTGAAGATGCGGCGAAAGACGTCAATCAAGGTCGTGGACTCAGCATCCTTCGCGGCGGTCTTCAGCGCTCGTATGGGCGTGTGCATGATTTTATTCACAATGCCGCGAGTAAGCGTCTCAATGGCGAGTTCCTGCTCCGCAGAGAGACTGCCCAACCTTCCACGTACGCGATCAATCTCGGCCTGGCGAATGGCTTCAATATGATCTTGAAATGACACGATTGTAGGCACGACCTCGAGAGTGTGCAGACGGGTCTGGAAGCGTTCCACTTCGCTCTCGACAATCTCTTCGGCGCGCTGCGCCTCCTTGCGGCGATCGGCGATATGCTCGGAAGCGGCCTGCTGCAAATCGTCAATGTCGTAAACAAAGATTCCGTCGAGTTTATTCATCTCCGGATCCACGTCGCGTGGCACCGCAATATCAATAAAAAACATAGGACGATTCTTGCGGCGGCTTAGGAACATCTCTCCATGCTCGCGGCGAAAGATGGCGCGAGGAGAGCCAGTTGCGGTAATTACGATATCGGCCTGATCGCAGTGATCGTAAAGCTGTTCGAAGTAAATCGCTTTGCCGTTAAATTTGTTAGCCAACTGTAGCGCGCGGTCGTGGGTTCGGCTGGCAACGAAGATTGACTCAGCGCCGTGTGCGAGCAGATGACGCGCGGCGAGTTCGCTCATCTTGCCCGCTCCCACCAGGCAGACCTGCTTGCCGGCCAGCGATCCAAAAATCTTTTTGGCCAATTCGACTGCCACGGAAGCGATCGAGACCGATGACGCTCCAATAGAGGTTTCGGTGCGCACACGCTTAGCGACCGAGAAGGCGCGCGTGAGCAGCAGGTCCAGATGAGAATGAGCCGCTCCCAAAGCTCGGGCCGTTGCGTAAGCCTCTTTGACCTGGCCGAGAATTTGCGGCTCTCCGAGTACCATGGAATCAAGACTGGAGGCGACGCGAAACAAGTGCTTTACCGCCGCACGCTCGCTGTACTCGTAAAGCAGCGGCTCATACGCTGCCGGTTCCAGGGAAAAATAATCGTGAAAAAATCCTCGCAAATCGGTGTGGCCGTTCTTCGTGTGCGCCAGGACTTCCACGCGATTACAGGTACATAGAATCAATCCCTCGGCCACACCGGGATATTCCACCAGACGCTTCAGCGCTTCGGAGAGTCGTGAATCCGGGATATCAAGACGCTCGCGCACCTCCACCGGCGCACTCTTATGGTTCACGCCGATGAGTTGGAACTTCATGACTGGACGAACCTGTGAATCGCACTGAAATAGTTCGCCGACCACGCGACCACCGCCGCAACGAATGCGCCTGTAGCTAGGTAGGCGGCTCGCCGGCCGCGCCAGCCCGCATTCCAGCGGGTATAGAGCATGACCATATAAACCAGCCACATCAATATCGAAAGCAGAATCTTAGGGTCGAGAAAATCCACGCGGCCAAAAGTGGCTTGCGCGACCACGACTCCAGCTATCAATCCCAGGGTCATGAAGGGAAAACCCAGCAGCAGCGAGCGGTATCCGATTTCGTCGATGACTTCAAGCGCGGGCAGGCGCGATTTCATGCTGCCTGCCTGCTTCGATTTCAGCCTTCGTTCCTGGATCAGGTAGAGCAAGCTCGCGCCGAAGCTAATGAACAGCGCGGCGTAGCCGGCAAAAATAAGCGTGATGTGAGCAAACAGCCACCCCGTGCGCAGGCCGGAAGCGAGAAAAAAGGGTTGCTGGCGCGTTGCCGCAAAAAAAGTGAGCACGAAGACGAGCGGAAAAGCCACAATCCCCGGCGACGTGGTGCGGTACACCGCGAACACAATCATGAATGCCGCCATGACAAAAAGGGCAAGAAATGACTCTGGGTTATGCACTACCGTTAGCGTGAGTTGGTGCGAGAGTAGAACCGCATCGCACAGCGAAACGAACTGGAAGACCATGCCCAGGCTCATTGCGGGGAAGGCGAAGCGGTTCAGTAGGCCGCTGCTTCGCGTGAGGGCCAGTAAGGCAGAGATCAGCCCCACTGCGTAAAAGCACAAGGCCACTCTTAACCACAGTATGGGCATATTAATCGAAGGCCGGCTCAATAGCCTGCGGCCGTTCGCAATGATTATAGTCTGCCTTGAGGCAGGTGCAGTGGAGGTGTTGCCTGCAAATAGACCAATGCCGTCTTTAGAAGCGGAGCTGTGCGCCCATCAGCTCCCCCCAGACTTGAGCACGTCGCAAAGCAGTTTGGTATCGTCCGAAATGATCCCATCCACCTGCCAGGACGCGAGCCGCAGCATGGTGTCTCGGTCGTTGACCGTCCACGCGAAGATTTTGCGATTCGTGCTATGGACTTCTTCGACCAATTTCTGATCAATCAGCTCTTTTTCCGCTACAACGTAGTCCACCGGCAATTTCCGCCAAGATGCCAATTGCGCCGGCTTTTCACAGATGACTCCCACGGGAACGGACGCGCTGCGAGCTTTCTGTTCCATGATCACTTCAATCAGAAAGGAAGAAACCAAGTAGTCCTGGTCAATCTCATGCTGGCGAAGTTCCGATAAAACCGTGGTCTCAATGCCCGCAACTTTTAATTCGATATCCAGGAAAGCGCGATGATGGAAGTTGCGGCAAACGTCAGCGAATTCGAGAAGATCGTCCAGTTGTCTACGTTTAGAAGCGGAGATTTTTATGCCGCCGACCTTCGGATCGTGGCATACCACTGGTTGTCCGTCATGGGTCCGGCGCAGGTCGAACTCAAATCCGTCGCAGCCATGCTGAAGCGCTAGGTCGAAGGCCGCCAGAGTGTTTTCGCCCACGGACGCCAGCGAGCGGCTTCCCCGATGCCCCAGAAGTAGAGGTCGTTCCCCCATCACCACAAGTCTAGCCCTGAATTTGTTCGGGAATTTTGCACAGAAGTGCAATTCGCAGGCGGGTATTAGCACAATAGCAAAGCAGGCAATCCGCCCATTCAGGCAATCAGTCGAGGTCGAAATCGCGGATGGGACGGCCAGTGTCGGGAGAATCCTTGGCTTTTTTCACGGCATCTTGAAATTTCTTTTCCAGCAGATCGGAGGCATGCTTCTGATTCTCCACCGATTGGCGGAAAATAGAATCGCGGCGGCTGTCCTGTTCTTTCATGGCGCGGGCAGCTTCTTCGAAATCATTGAACATTTTCGGCTTAACCGCCGCGATATGAGAGATAACCGCATGATTCTCTGGGTCCACCGTGAGCACGGCGTTGCAGCACGGACAAGTTATTTCGAAAGACGGAACCTGGCCCATGCTGTGGATAATACCCCAAACCACGATCCCTTAGCGCGGCTGAAGCTTGATGGGGAAAATTTTGAAGATATTGAGCAATTCCCATCCCAAAAGAAGGACAGAAACACAGACAACCATAATAGCGAGGATCTCGCCCATGCTTAGCCGGCTGCGTCCACTATCGGATCGACGAACCACCAGGGAGAGAATATTTAGCGTGGCGAATCCGAACACCAGGGCCCAGAGAATGTCGTAGACATTCCCCTTGGTAGAGGAGAAATCCAACAGCCAAACCAGCATGACGTGAGGCCGCCACCCTTTAACAAATGCATCTGTCATTCCGAAGCCCAGAAATCCTAAGATCCCCATCTACGAGCGCCCATCCCTTCGACTTGAGGCCAATCTCCGAATGGCAGATATTACCTGTTTCCCGCCTTGAAGTCAGCGTTTTACAGGAGAGGGCTAGCCCAGGAAGCTTTAGAGCGTGATCAACTGGTGGTCGAGGCAGTCGGGATGGATGGTTTGATACAGCTCGCGCATAATTTCCGTGCCGTAGCGTGCAAGGAAGTAAATACCGGCAACTCCGCGCTCCTGTAGCCCTTTGCTCGGATAAAGCGTGGTGCTGAGCAGGTCCGCATGCCGCTCCAGAACTTCGCTGTGCCGCAATTCCGCCCGGGCAGCCCGGGAACGCAAGCTATCGAGTTGGTGCCGAATTTTGGATTCGGCATTGACAGCCGAGTCAACGAGCGTTTTATCGAGCCGGGAAAGGGACTCGCGTATCACCGCCATGGATTTCACTACGTTTGCCTCGGCATCCGTAAAGGCGGACTGCACTTCTGCCGACAAAGTCTTGGATCCTAAAGTCTCGCGAAGAGCTTCCGGCCCCCGAAAAACATCCTGCATCTGGGCCCTATAACGCTCAAGTAATTCTTGAGGTTTGGTTTCTATTATTGTGGCGGAGAAACGCGGGACTATCGGAGTTACTCGCCCGAGTAGTTTCTCATAAACAACTTTTACCTGGGCAAAGTACGCAATTTCGGCGGACCCGCCTACATAGGCCAGAGTCGGAAGCAGATAGTCCTGCACCACCGGGCGAAGCAGCACGTTGGGACTGAAGTTCTCAGGCATGGAAGAGACTTGCGCAACCAGTTCCGGCAGTTGAAGCTGATGCTCTCCGATGGCGAAACTGTCGTGGTCCTTGGTCACTCCGCTGCGCCGATGAACAGGGATCCGCGCTCCGTCTTGCAAGGCAAATAAAAGAGTGGATGCAGGTGTGACTTTAACCTGTTGGTGATAGCCGACGGTCTCGATTTCTTTCCCGCGCGCCAACAGCGCTTCGTCGAGTTCGGCTGCGCGCTCAACCGCAGCCCGATAAATAGGTTCGGCAATGCGATGCAACTCGGGATCGGCGGCGTCCAGAAGAATCACGCCCCACTCGGCGAATATGCGGGAGAATAAACGCGCGAATGCGCTCCCGAACGATTCACCCTCGCGATAACTTTCACGAAGAAAGTTGCTGGCGTCGGATTCGCCTAGAAGCTCAACAGCCGCTTGAATCACAGGCCCAACGTCCGCGCCGAACTTAATCGTCCCCACCGGAGCGTCGGCGAGTGCAAACACGGGAGCCGTAAAAACCTCGAAACTGCCCTGCGAACCTGGAAGAGTAACGCTGTTTATCTCTTCCAAATCATGGTCTTCGGTAGCAAGCCAGAAAATGGGTACCGTGTCGACACCGGCTCGCGTAGCTTCCTCCGCCAATCTCACAGCGCTGAGAGCTTTGAAAAGCGCGAAAAGAGGACCGCCGAACAATCCGACCTGCTGTCCCGTGACTACCGCTGCGGCACCTTTTCTAAGTCGCTCGATGTTGGATAGAGTGGCAGGCGAAGCTTCCCACGACCGGTTTTGCCTGACGAGAATGCCGGCAACTTGCTCCCGCCGTGCGGGGTCGTAGCGCAAACTGGCAGCTTCTCTTTTGAACCACTCGCTGAATCTTGGAGAATGTGGATAAAATTGCTGCGCCTCGGGAGCGTAGGCGATGAAGTCATTGAACAGTCGCGTGCTGTGTGGAATTTGAGTAAAAGGCAGACACTGCGACTTCACCGGCAACTCTCCTGAGAATGCTTCATGAGCCCACAATTGGCATTTCGACGCGACAACCGCAACCCTGCAATTGTACAAGCGGGTGTTCAATCAGATGTGAGAAACAGTCCGAAGATGCAAAGATAGGAAGAAAGCAAGATGAGGGCAGTCGATGAACATGACAGATTCGGTCGGTCGCCGGAAGATTCCGAACTCACCACTCACATTGGAGGGTCGTTTTGTCCGGCTGGAACCGTTGTCTCGCGAGCATGAGGCTTCGCTATGGCAAGCCGCGCAAAGTGACTTGGAAGGGATTTTTCGCTGGATCCCCTAGCGCATGCGTACTTCGGACGACCTGCGCGCGGTGTTGGACAAGGCTTTTGCGGAACAAAAACGTGAAGAATCCGTGGTTTTCGTCACGGTGGCCCAGGCTTCGCGCACAGTCATTGGCAGCACTCGCTTCATGAATATTGACCACGTACATCGCAGGGTAGAGATTGACTCCACGTGGATCGCTCGGCCCTGGCAAAGAACTGCGATCAATACCGAAGCAAAATATCTGATGCTGAGGCATGCCTTTGAACAATGGGGATGCATAAGAGTCGAACTTAAGACGGACGCTCTCAATCAAAGATCGCGAGACGCCATCCTGCGCATCGGAGCCACGCACGAAGGGATATTGCGAAGGCACATCATTACCTGGACCGGACGAGTTCGCGACACGGTGTACTTCAGTATTCTCGATTCGGAATGGCCGGCGGTGAAAAAGCTGCTGGAAGAGAAACTCGCCAGGGAAGAAACGGGAGATTAATCCGGCAGTCCCGCCACGCTGATTATCGCAATGCGCGATTGCAGATCCGCACAATAGAGCACACATGAGGCGGCCAATCCGGGCGGGCGAATCCCCATCTCTTTCACATTGTGATCGTCAATGCCCGACGTTTTCGCATCATTCGAGACGGCGTGGTGTATGCTCCTCTCGGTCCAGAAAACCTAAATACAGGAGAGAAGTCAGTATGAAGATGATTTGTCGTCTCGTAGCATTTCTGCTTTTGCTTGCTCCCGCGGTCCTCGCACAAGAGCACTATACCGAAGGCCCAATCTGGCGCACCTCACTGATTCGGGTGAAACCCACCGCCATGGACGCCTATCTAACCAGCCTCCGTCAATCCAGCAAGCCACTGTTGGAGGAGCAGAAGCGTCAAGGGATGATCATGGACTACAAAATATTCTTGAAACAAACCAAGAGCGGCCTCGATGATTGGGATATCTGTCTCGCGGTTGAATATAAGAATTATGCGGCGATGGACGGATTGACCGCAAAAGGCGAAATGTCGCGAGATAAAATTCTCGGAGGAAAGCAGCCGGCTCAGCAGCTCTCAGACAAGCGCGCCGAAATTCGGGAAGTGATCAGCTCGGACCTGTTGCAGGAAATCATTTTGAAGTAGAAATGGTGCGGGGAACCCCCCTATTCCCTCAGTCCTGGGGGAACCACTCATCCGCGAAAGCGAATGAGTGGACTCCCCGACCACACTGCGTTCGGCTTTTTCAGACTGGGATTTCGACATTCAAGCCTGGCTGCATCGCAACCAGCCCCATCGCCCTCCATCACGTTGACAGGTCCAAGTCTCTCAAACAGTATTTAATCTCTTTCGCCATTCCCGTGATCCGCATTCCTTCCTGCACCATCAACTTGCATGAGAGCGCTGCCCGAGTTTTCGTTTCTTCACCCAGATCAACATTTATGCGGCAATATTGGCAATCTTCATTCCAGCAAAATCGTCCATAGGAGATCGCCTCCGGAGCCAGATATTGAAAGCATCGCAGCAGCGGATTATTCTCCGGCACCTGGAACTTCTTCCCCATAATCTCGATATTCACCAGACGCTGGTAGGGACGGAAAACTTCGTTGGAAAGGACCATTTATTCTTGCCCGGTTGCTGTGGCTAGGCGCTTACCCGGAGAATGAATATAGGATTTTTCCTGTCTGCATACACAGCTTTCGTTGAGCGTGTCTCGTTTCTTGAGGTAATCTGCTTATCGGCGGCTTCTCAGCCCAAGGGAGCGTTATAGATGAGCGATGCGAAGAAAGCAATCCATCCTGAAAAGATTCATCGCGATCAGGATTCCGGCAAAGGCGCGGTGGAGCAGGATGACGACTACGAAGGCGGCAATACTTCCATGCAGGGACAGCTCGGCCATCGCGATCAGGACGCTCTGCTGAAATCTTCCGACACTGACTTTCCTGAACCAGGTGGCAATCCGGAACACAGCGGAGAACCGGAGCAGAAACGGAACTAATTTTTTATCGCAACTCTTCCATCGCCTGTTCCAGTATTTCCCTTCCCGGACGCACAGCAGATTCGGGTAGCGTTGCCAGGGGCTCATCGGTAATATTCAGCATGTCCACGAAGTTCGGAGACTGCGTATCGACATATAACACCCCCGTCAGAATTTCCCCCTTTTGGTGAGCCTCGCCCATACGGTTGATTGCACGCAGCTTGTCGGTAGGATCGTAATCTTCTTCGAGCTTTCGCAGGCGCAGGCTTGAACCGTCGTGCATGGTAACTTCGAGCGTGGTGCCGGGATCATAATCAACCGCGATATCTTCGAAGGACGGCACGAAGCTGATGTCCTGTAATGGCTCGTCGTGATCAATCATGTATTTATAGGATTTCGTCGATCCCTCATGGTCATTGAAGGTGACGCATGGCGAAACCACATCGAGCATAACCGTCCCGCGATGAGAGATCGCTGCCTTCAGCATGCTGGCCAATTGCTTTTTGTCGCCGGAGAACGAGCGTCCTACGAAAGTCGCACCCAGCGTGATGGCCATGGCGCAGGTGTCAACGGGAGGCAGATCGTTGATGACTCCAGTCTTTAACTTCGAGCCTAGATCGGCGGTGGCGGAAAATTGTCCCTTGGTTAATCCATACACGCCGTTGTCTTCGATGATGTAAATCAGCGGAAGATTGCGGCGCATGAGGTGGACGAATTGGCCCATGCCGATGGAGACGGTGTCTCCGTCCCCGCTGACACCCAGCGCTAGAAGAGTGCGGTTTGCAAGCACCGCGCCGGTCGCAATGGAAGGCATGCGCCCATGGACGGAGTTGAAGCTGTGCGAACGTCCCATGAAATACGCCGGCGTTTTCGACGAGCATCCGATCCCGCTTAGCTTTGCCACGCGCTCGGGCTGAATGCCCATTTCGTACATGGCATCAATGATCCGTTCGGAAATCGAGTTGTGTCCGCATCCTGCACACAGCGTCGATTTCACGCCGCGATAGTCGAGTACTTGCAGACCGAGGCGATTCGTTTTTGGAGCGGGCGCGCTCGCAGACGTGCTGACCATCTATTTGTCCTCCATCGTGATGAGCTCGTCAGTGATTGAGCGTGCGTCCAGCGGCAAACCGTGGATGTGCGCGATGCTGCGCAATCGAGGCACCAGCACCGGCTCCAGATCAAGCTTGAGCAGGCTCAGCATCTGCGCATCGCGGTTTTGCTCGACGACGTAAACACGATCGTGTTGCTTCACAAAATCTTGTATCTCCCGATTGAACGGAAAAGCGCGCAGACGCAAATAGTCGGTTTCGATCTCGTATTCGTTTCTCAATTGATCACGGCTTTCAACCAGGGCCCAATGAGATGTGCCATATCCGATAATTCCAATCTTAGATTTGCCGGCCGAAACGATCTCCGGACGCGGCACAAATTCGCGGGCTGTGTCAAATTTTCTGTTAATGCGCTTTAAGTTTTGCTCGAAGTCGTCGGGGCGTTCGCTGTATTGCGACTTCTCGTTGTGTCCCGTACCACGGGTGAAATACGCCGCCGCAGGATGATTAGTCCCCGGCAAAGTGCGGTAGCCGATGCCGTCGCCGTCCACATCTTTGTAGCGCGAGAAGCTGCCGAGCTCGTCGAGCTTTTCCTTGCTCAGAACTTTTCCCCGATAAAGCGGCTTCTCTGGATACTTAAACGGGTCTGCCATCCAGTTATTCATTCCCAGATCGAGGTCGGACATAACGAATACCAGCGTCTGAAAATGTTCCGCCAGATCGAACGCTTCCTGCGCCATGGTGAAGCATTCCTCTGCTGAGGATGGAATCAACAAAATGTGCTTGGTGTCGCCATGCGAAAGAAATGCCGCCGACAACATATCGCCCTGTGAAGTTCGAGTTGGGAGGCCGGTGGAAGGGCCGACGCGTTGGATGTCCCACACCACTCCCGGGATTTCAGCGTAATAAGAAAGGCCCGCGAACTCCGCCATAAGTGAAATTCCCGGTCCCGACGTCGCAGTCATCGCGCGTGCCCCAGCCCATCCCGCGCCCATGACCATACCTATGGCAGCAAGTTCATCTTCCGCCTGCACAATGGCGAAGGTGGCTTTTCCGTCGGGATTGATGCGAAAACGTTTCATGTACTCGATCACCGTTTCGGGTAACGACGACGAGGGAGTGATCGGATACCAGCTTAAAAAAGTCACGCCCGCGAACATGCATCCCAGGGCGGCGGCGGAATTCCCGTCAATGATGATCTTCCCCTGGTTCTCGTTCATGCGGCGGACGATATACGGATCCTGCTTCGTCAGATTCGTGGTGGCGTAATCGAATCCGGCCTGAACAGCCGCCAGGTTCAAAGCTGCCGCCTTCGCCTTTCTTGAAAATTGCTTGCGAATGGCATTCGCAATTTCATCCATATCAATTTCAAGCAGTCTGGCCACCACGCCCACGTAAATCATGTTCTTGACCAGCTTCCGCAGCTTGGCCTCCGGGCAAACAGGCGCGACCAGCTTGTCGTAAGGCACCGAATAAAACGTCACGTCATCGCGCAGAGAACTTAGTTTCAAAGGCTCGTCATAGAGAACCACCGCGCCGGGAGCCAGCGACATCACATCTTCACGCGCAGTTTCAGGATTCATCGCCACAACAAAATCAATTTCTTTTTTACGCGCGACGTAGCCATCTTTATTGGCGCGGATGGTGTACCAGGTGGGAAGCCCCGCGATATTGGAGGGGAAAAGATTCTTGCCGGAGACCGGGATCCCCATCTGAAAAATGCTGCGCAGCAGAACAGTATTCGAGCTTT
>JBDUDA010000246.1:0-4590 GCA_040003205.1 Acidobacteriaceae bacterium
TCTTCTCCCATACGCTCGAACCGGCGCGTCTCTGCCGCCATTCGGCCGGGGTGCGGGGAAAACGACGAATTTGAATTTGCCACCCGCGATTTCGATTATCGTGTTGAGGCACGACGGCGTCTTTTGGATTGCCGCCGCAGCCTGTCTCGGAGTGTATCTGTTCTACCGCGGCTTCCGCCTGCTCGAGCGCAAGCGGCTGATCCTGAATACTCCGACGTCGACCATTCGCGCAGCCAGCATCGGCCTGGTCGAGGTCAACGGGCTGGCGACTGGACCGGCCACAATAACAGCACCCGTAACAGGCGTTCCCTGCTACTACCACCGGACAATCGGGTGGCAGCTTCGGCAGTCCGGCAAAAACAAGAAATGGGAAAAAGTTGCCGAAGAGATTCAGTACGTCCCGTTTTACATCGATGACAATACCGGTCGCCTGATGGTGAATCCGCAGGACGCTGAAATGGATATCCATGAAGATTTTAAGCAAACCTACAAACCTTCTCTCCTATCCTTCAACGCGGACGTGCCTGCGAACGTAGCGAAGTTTCTAGGCAGAAACGGAGTGGACCTCGACAAGAATTTGAAGATCGAGGAATATTGCATCAAGCCCAAGAACGCGCTTTTCGTCCTTGGAACTTTGGCGACGAATCCCGGTCTCTCCGTACCAGCAGAGCCGACTCAACAATTCGTCGAAAAGAATGTTCACACCTTCACCGTCAAAATACCTGGTTTAACCGCAGTCGCTCCGCAGCTTCTCAGCAAAAAAGCCGCTGCTCAGGGCGGAACTCAAGGAACGCAAGTTGCAGAAGTTATCCGCCTAAGCGCTGGAAGCACGGTGCAGAGTTCCAGCACCATGACGCAGCAGGAAAAAATCGCTGCCGCCTTGATAAAGGCAGGAGTCACTAATCCTGCCGCCTGGGCCGTCGCCGGAGTGAACAGCGGAAAGTTGCCCGACTCCAGCCCCAGAGGCAGTGTAGGTGCGGTTTCCGCGAAGGCTTCGGAAGAGTTCGATCTCAAGCCAGCAACTGTGTTGATGCGCGGGGAACACAATCCTACATTTCTCATCTCCTGGAGAAGTCAGCGTGATCTCGTCAAAACTTTGAGCTGGAAGTCCGCGCTAATGATCTGGGGCGGGCCAACCTTGACGTTAGCCTGCATTTACATTTTGGCAATACAATTCGGATGGGTATGAGTAGCAACAAAAGCAGTATCGGAGGAGCAACGCTATGAGCACAGTGATTCTGCTGGCCGTTATTTTCGTGGGAGCCGGTATCGTGTGGTACACAGTCACGATCTTCAACGGATTGGTGGCTCTGAAAAATGATATCGACAAAGCGTGGGCGAACATTGACATCATGCTCAAGCAGCGCCACGACGAACTACCCAAATTGCTCGACGTTTGCAAGGGCTACATGAGCTTCGAGCGGGACACCTTACACAAAGTTACGGCAGCCCGCAACATGTATCAGCAGGCGCAATCCGTGAGTGATAAAGCCCAGGCCGACCAGAGTATGAGTTTAGCCTTGCGAGGTTTTTTTGCCGTGGCGGAAAACTATCCAGAACTCAAGGCCAACAACAATTTCATGCAGTTGCAAAAACGAATTACGGACTTGGAATGCCAGATCGCCGATCGGCGCGAGTTCTATAACGACTCTGCCAATACTTTCAACACTCGCATTCAGCAGGTGCCCGACACCTTCGTCGCGAGCTTTATGAATGTCGCGCCGAAAGCACTGTTCAAAGTGGACGAGGCCGATAAGGCCGATGTGCCGATGACATTCGCGGCAAGTATGTAGAGCTATGTCATGTTGAGCGAACGGAGTCGCGATAGCGACGAGTGCAGTCGAAACATCCCTATACGCACCGCTGCTGATTTCGCCGGCATTTTGGCCTCGCGCATCTCGGCGGTCAACTCCCCGCAATCCAGCGCGAAAGTTCCGCCGCACATCTCAGTTAGAATAACCGGGTGACGGACACCGTTCGCATCGGCATCCTGGGCGATTTCAATGCCGAATTCCGTTCTCATCACGCTACAAATAGTTCACTGCAAGACGCGGCATCCGCAGTCGGGGTCAAGGTCGAATCGCAGTGGGTCCCCACTCCTGCCCTGTTGGAATCGAGCGCCGAAGAAGTTCTGCAAACTTTCGATGGACTTTGGGCTGCGCCAGGAAGTCCCTATAAGAGTTTCGACGGAATGTTAAGGGGCATTGAATTTGCCCGTCGTCGCGACTGGCCTTTTTTAGCGACGTGCGGAGGCTTTCAATACACGCTGATCGAATCCGCGCGCAACGTGCTGGGAATTGCAGATGCAGACAGCGCGGAGAATAATTCAGGCTCACAAAATATCATTATCTATCCCGTGGCGTGTGCTGTGCCCGACCGCATCTCCGATGCGCCGAAACTGTCAGGAAAGATTCCGGAAATCCGCCTTCGCCCAGGCTCCTATCTGCAATCCTTTTATGCTCAGAATACGGTCACAGAAGAATTTTTCTGCAATTTCGAAGTCAATCCAGAGTTTGAATGGGCCGCCATGGAAGCCGGTCTTCCAGTGGTGGCGCGCGGAGAGAGCAACGAAATCCGAGCGGTTGAATCTCCGACTCACCGTTTCTTCATCGCCACTTTGTTCCAGCCGCAGCTTTCATCGAAACCTGGCAAACCTCATCCCCTGATCGTTGCTTTTGTGAAGAGCGCCACCGATTGGGCAAAGAAGAAATTGGACGATTCCGTTCTGGAATAAAGACACACCAGAGCCAATCCCCGCGCTGAAAATCAGAAGCGTCGGGGCACTAATTGATTTTTCTATACTCACCCCGAAAATAGATTAGAGGCTCCCCTTCGCGGACGACCATGTCCTCCACTTCCGCAATAAAAATCGTGTGGTCACCGGCATCCTGCGAGGTGTGCAGGCGACATTCCAGATAGGCCAGCGCCCCCTGAAGGGCCGGGGTCCCATGCTGGGTGCGGTCGAAGCGTGCCCCCGCCTCTTCTTCGGCGCGCTGATGCGTCCGGTCAGGACGCGCATAGTATTCGGAAATAGCTCGCTGGCTTGCGGAAAGGATATTTACACCAAAACGTTTTTTAGCATGCAACTCGGCGTGGGTCTGGGCCTTATGATCTACGCAAACCAGCACTAACATCGGATCCAGTGATACCGACGCGAAGGCATTGGCAGTCATGCCATGCACCTCGCCCTGGTAATCAACCGTGATTACGGTTACTCCGGTGGCAAAGCGCGCCAGGGCTTCGCGAAATTTGTCTGGCTCGGCACTCATATTCGGCAATCAAATATTAACTTCGTCCTTGAGAGTTTTATCACGCCTGCGGCGGTTATCGAAAACGTGAACTGCCCAGACCTCATGTATGATTTCTGAAGTACATCGGCATCAAGAGCAGAGGTATTTTGGCTGCAAAAGCAAATTGCGTAGAGGAAAAGTTATCCCATTCTGGCGTTGACGAACTGGCCTTGGGGTCGCCGCTTTCGCGCGAAGCGGCCTGTCAACTGATGCGCTGTGCCGATGCTGAGCTGGAGCGTCTATTACAAGCCGCCTATGAAGCGAAACAGCGCTTTAAGCCAGACATAATCACATACTCTCGAAAAGTTTTCATTCCTCTCACCAACCTCTGCCGCGACTACTGTGGCTACTGCGCTTTTCGCAGGAGCCCGGGCGACCCGGGAGCACATACCATGACGCCCGACGAAGTTCTCGAAATCGCAAAGGCAGGCCAAAAGTTGGGTTGCACCGAAGCCCTATTCAGCCTGGGAGATAAACCTGAGCTGGCTTTCCCGGAAATGCGGGAGACCTTGCGGCACATGGGCTACAAATCCACGCTGCACTATTTGGAAGCGATGTGCGACTTGGTGTTGAAAGAGACTACGTTGCTTCCGCATCCGAATCCCGGCCTGCTCAGCGTCGAGTGGATTGCTCGTCTGGCGGCGGTTTCACCCAGCATGGGATTGATGCTCGAAAGCACCAACGATTCCCTCTTGCGTCCCGGCGCTGCGCACGACAATGCTCCGGATAAGGTCCCTGCCAAACGCCTTCGCACCATCGAAGAAGCGGGAAAACAGAATGTCCCTTTCACCACCGGCATTTTGATTGGCATCGGAGAAACAGTGGAAGACAGAGTGGACACTCTGCTGGCAATCCGCGAAATGCAGCGCCGCTACGGGCACATTCAGGAAGTGATCGTGCAGAATTTTCGCGCAAAGGTTGCAACCCTGATGCGAGACGCGCCCGAACCAAATTCGGGAGAGATGTTAAGAACCGTGGCAGTAGCCAGGCTGCTAATGCCGAACATGAATATCCAGGCCCCGCCAAACCTTTCGGCGCCTTGTTACCACGATCTACTCGAAGCCGGAATCAACGACTGGGGCGGCGTTTCACCTCTCACGCCAGATTTTATCAATCCCGAAAAGCCCTGGCCCCATCTAGAGGAACTAAGACTTCGGACCGAGGCATCCGGTCAAAGGCTGCGGCAACGGCTCCCGATCTATCCCGAATTTCTTCCCGCGTTGGAAGCACGCGGCGGCTCGCTTTTGCAAAGAGTAGCGGCAAGCGCAGACTCCGACGGCTATGCCCGGGGAGAGGTCCA
>JBDUDA010000042.1:0-15510 GCA_040003205.1 Acidobacteriaceae bacterium
CCGGAGGTATTCTCGACATCATTTTGCAACGGCTTGCGACCTACGTTGAGAAGGCTGTGAAGTTGAAATCGGCGGTTAAGTCGGCCCTCATTTATCCCGTGGGCGTGGTCAGTCTTGCGGTGCTTATTGTGGCTGCCCTTCTGAAGTGGGTGGTCCCCATCTTTGCGAATTTGTTTGTAGGGCTCGGCGTGGCTCTGCCTCTCCCAACAAGATTTGTGATCGGGATGAGCGCGTTCGTCGGGCAGTTTTGGTGGTTCTTCATCGTGGGCGGTTTCGGCCTATTTTTCGGAGTGAAGCAAATCCACAAGAATCCCAAGGGAAGGTATTACCTCGACTACGCGCTGCTAAAACTTCCAATTCTTGGGATCCTGTTGCGCAAGATCGCGGTGGCTCGCTTTACCAGAACGCTTGGAACTCTGATCACCTCGGGCGTGCCCATCCTGGAAGGATTGAGCATCACCGCCCGCACCTCCGGCAATGCCGTGCTGGAAGAAGCTCTTCTTAAAGTGCGAAAAGCCATCGAAGAGGGACGCACGATCGTAGATCCCCTACGAGAATGCGGCGTTTTCCCCAACATGGTTACGCAGATGATCGGAGTTGGTGAAGCTACCGGTGCAATGGACTCCATGCTTCAGAAGATTGCGGATTTCTACGAAGACGAAGTCGACAGCGCTACCAAAGACATGTTGGCGATGCTGGAACCGGTCATCATCGGACTCTTGGGAGTTAGCGTCGGTGGCATCGTGATCTCTCTTTACATGCCCCTATTCGCAATGATCGGTAAGTTGGCGGGCTAGTTCGCTGCCAGAACATCCACGGGGAGTGGCTGGGCACTCCCCTCACAAATATCGCAGCAAACGGCTCGCCGCTTTTCCGTCCATATGCGAGCGGCGGAAATACTGGATTAGTCATGAAATCGTTGTTCGATGAGCGGCTCTGGCTGGCCTGGCTGGTCAAAGTCCGCATCATAATCCTGACATTTCTATTGGGAATTGAGCTGGCGATCGCACAGCTTACCCCCAACCCTCTTCCGCTGCGCTTTTTTGTTCATGCGATTCTGTTCTGGTATACGATCTCCCTCTTCTACTTGTTCTTACTTTCCTTCTGGCAAGAGTATCGCCTCCAGTCCATTCTCCAGATTGTTACAGACTTGGCCATGGTCAGCCTGGTGGTCTACGCCACCGGCGGCATCGATAGCTCGTTCAATTTCCTTTATCCACTGGTCATCATTGTGGCCAGCATGCTGCTGCCCCGGCTGTGGTCATACCTCACGGCGGCCCTGGCGTTCATTCTCTACGGAACTGTTCTCGAACTTAGTTTTTTTGGACTTATCCCGGCTTATTCCACGAGTCATCCCGGATTGCGCGCCTTGCAGGCCATCATCTGGGTAAATCTGTTCGCCTACATGGCGGTTGCTTATCTGGCAGGATTGTTGGCCACCAAACTTCGTCAGGCCGACGTGAAGCTGAGGTACACCAGCGGCGCCCTCGAGAATCTACAGGCGCTGCACGAAAATATTATTCAATCCATCAGCGGGGGCCTAATCACCACCGGATTAGACGGGCGTATAACGCTGGTTAACATTGCGGCGCAGGTTTTGCTGGAACGCAAAGAAAATGAGTTGCTCAATAATTTGGTCAGCGATTTCTTTCTTGACTTGCTGCCGCAAATCGATTCTGAGCGCGATCACGGCGAAGTCCGCTTCGTAACTCCGGGTAATTATCGCAAGACCTGCCGCGTTCGAGTGTCAATGTTGACGGTGCCGCACCGGGGAACGCTCGGGTACGTCTACACCATAGATGACTTAACAGAAGTCCGGCGGTTGGAGCGGGAAGTGCGCATGCAGGACCGTCTCGCAGCAGTAGGACGTCTGGCTGCGGCCATCGCGCACGAAATTCGCAATCCCCTCACCTCCATTGCTGGCTCGGTCAGCATGCTCGCAGAGGTGCCCGATTTAAACAGCGAACACCGTCAATTGCTTCAGATAGTTATCCGCGAGTCCGAACGCCTGAACAATATCATTACCGACTTCCTCGCCTATTCGAGGGGAAGGCAATACCAGTTTTCCAAAGTTGATCTGCTGCCTTTGCTTGAAGATGCTCTCACTCTGCTCGAACACCGGCTTGTGGCTGAGGAGACAGGCATTCGAGTAGAACGCAGCTTCAGCGTGAAGGAGGCCTGGGCGTTGGCTGATGGTGACAAAATAAAACAGGTTTTTTGGAACTTTTGTGAGAACGCAATACGTGCAATGAGTGGTGGAGGGACCCTTACGATTTCCGTCCAGGCTATCGAGGAAGACTGGGAAATTCGCTTCGGAGACACGGGACCGGGAATTAGTCCACAAATCATTGAAAAGATATTTGAGCCTTTTCAGTCTCAGTTCGAAGGCGGAACTGGGCTGGGCCTCGCCATCGTCTATCAAATTGTCCAGGCTCATGAGGGCCAGGTTTGGGCGAGATCGATACCGGGACGCGGTACCGTTTTTGTTCTACGCCTGCGTCGCGCCGCCACCGCAGAAGTTATCAGCAGTGGAGCGTCACCGGCATTGCTGCCAGTAAACGCGGAGCAGACCGAGCACGCGACTGCCGCAGCCGCGGGAGGAGACGCGCGTGGGTAACATTCTGGTATGCGATGACGAGCGCTCGATTTGCGAAATGCTGGATATCGCTTTGCGCCGCGATGGCCACCGCGTGGAAACCGTGAACTCGGGAGCCGACGCCAAGCGCAAACTTGATAGCGCTCTCTTCGACCTGATCATCACCGATATTCGAATGCCAAACATTAACGGCATTGAGGTACTGCGCCATGCCCACCAGGTTTCCCCCGACTCGGCAGTAATCCTCATGACTGCGGTGGATGACTACGAAGCGGCGGTGCAAGCAGTCAAGGCTGGAGGAGCTTCGGATTACATACGCAAGTCTCCAGCGCTGGTGGACGAGGTGAAGCTGGCCATTAAACGGGCAATGGGAAATATCGCGTTAAGCCGTCAGAACTTCGCTTTCAAGCGAGACGCTGCCACCCACAACTCGCTGGACAACATTATCGGCGTCAGCCCGGCGATGGAAAAACTGAAACAAACCATTCGCACCGTGGCGTCCACCCAAAGTACGGTGCTGATATACGGCGAGAGTGGAACCGGGAAAGAATTGGTGGCGCGTGCGGTGCATGTCTGTTCGCCGCGATCCACCGCTCCTTTTGTGTCCATTAACTGTGGCGCATTTCCGGAGACTTTGCTGGAAAGCGAATTATTCGGATACGTCAAAGGTGCGTTCACGGGTGCCAACCAGAACAAGCGCGGGCTCTTCGAAGTCGCGGAGGAGGGCACGATATTCCTCGACGAAATCGGGGAAATGAGTCTCGCCATGCAGGTGAAACTACTTCGGGTGCTACAGGAGCGCTCCGTACGGCCCGTGGGCGGAACTGTAGAAATTGCCATTAACGTGCGGGTGATTGCTGCCACGAACCGAGACCTTGACCGCCAGGTCTCAGAGAAAACTTTTCGCGAAGATCTCTACTACCGCCTCAGCGTAATTCCCATCTCCGCCCCGCCATTGCGCGAGCGCCGGGAAGATCTTCCTCTGTTGGTAAATCATTTTCTGAAAAAGTATGCGCCGGCGGCAGGGAAGAGCATCATGCGAGTGAACGGCGCCTCGCTTGAAACCTTGAGCGGATATGAATGGCCGGGCAATGTCCGTCAATTGGAAAATACCATCGAACGCGCGGTGGCTCTGGAGACCACGGATGAACTGCAAGTCGAGCTTCCAGTTGAAAAGCCAAAAGCCAAGGCGGCTGCGGCGTCCGCTGGATGGTCGCTCGAAGTGGTTCCGAGCAGCACTGAGGCCCTCCCGGACGGGTTTGACATGGAAAAATATGTGGCGGATATCGAGCGCTCGCTGCTACAGACCGCTCTCTCGCGCTCCAACGGAGTGCAAACCCGCGCCGCAGATTTGCTGAAAGTTTCCTACCGTTCGTTTCGGCACTTAATGAAAAAGTACGAGCTATAACCGCGCTACGTGGCCTTGCCCTTTAACTGCTGCTTCCATCCCAGAACCCGGGCTTTGTTTCCTTCATCCTCGGCTTCGGGAATCATCCCTTTTTTCTGATAAATAACTGACAGGCTGGTGTGCGCGAGAATATCCTCGGGATCGAGTTCCGCAATTCGCTTCGACACGACGATAGCTTCGTCGAGGCGATTTAGATCCTGGAGGGCCCGAGATAATCCGTGCATAGCCTCAGTGAACGTCGGATCGGCCAGCAGCGATTTCTCGTATTCATCCACCGCCCGCTCGTGTTCGCCCTCCGCCACGAGATCAAGAGCGGCATAGTAATGATCTTCAGCCATCTGACGAGGATTCGAATCAGGCATGCGTGGTTGAGTTGAATTTTAGCACGCAGCTTTCGGATGGTTGAATTGAGCTTCAGCCGCCAAGGCGCGAACCTGAGTGAAGCGCTCTTCTAAAAGAAACTGTCATCCCGACCGACCCAGTTGCTTCGCAAGGCGAAGCAATTGGCGGGTGGAGGGAACTGCTTTTCTTCTGATCGCGTACAGGCACAGCAGGTCTCTCGACTGCGCAAAGCGTCCGCTTTGCTCCGCTCGAGATGACAGAGATTTAAGTTAGACCGGGTGGGGCGCGCACACCGCTATACTGAAATCCAATGCTCTACATCCTCCGCTTCCTGTGGAATGCCACCAAGGGCCACCGCCTCACTCCCTGGCGCAGCCCTTACTTACTGTGGCGGATCGAAACCTACTGTGGAGTCAAAATGCAGCAAATCGGCTTTCTGGAATTCTGGGAATTCGGCTGGCGCGAGCGCGAGAGCTTGTGGCGGTTTCTAAAGTGGACGGCGGAAATGGAACACTACGTCCATCCGAAAAGCAAGATTGGCTAGCTACCGTTCGTGGCGGCAGCTGCGCCTTCCAGAACCAGGTTGACCTCACTGCCTTTACCGCTACCGGTCAATTGCAGAGCTGAGGCACGATTCGCGGCGATTTCCAGGTAGCCCATGCTTCCCACAATCGCGAATATCTGCTTGGGATTACCATCCGCGTAAGCCGATTTCATTTCGGTGATCTCGCTTTTTCCGATGGTGATTTTGAAAGCCGGAGGGGTTTCCTGAAATAAAGCAGGAACTTCCTGCTCGGTGAAATTTGTCACCAGGTTGCCGAACCGGTCCACTTTCAAAACCACTCCTCGCATGCTGTTAGGTGCTAGCGCCTTCGGCTTAGGCGCATTGAAGCGTACAAAGTCGGTGATGGGTTCGCCAAATTTTCCTGAGTCCACGCCCTTTGCAAGGTAGGCGCTCACAGGCGCAAAGATATCGCGCGCATGAAAAGTCTTGCTGATTGGGGAAAGGAAGTAGTGGTCCGACGTAATCTTTTGCACGTTCAGACGCTCTTCGCGGCTGTAGACAAGGGAAAGCACTCCATTATCAGGCGCAACAAAATGGTGCTTTTCACTGCTGGCAATAATTGGACGGCGCGCGCTGCCCACTCCCGGATCCACCACAACCATGTGAACGGTGCCGGCAGGAAAATACGGGTAGGCTTGGGCAATCATTAAAGCCCCATCGAGTACGTCAAAAGGCTGAACCGAGTGGCTGATGTCAACGATTGAAGCTTCCGGAACAATCTCCAGAATTACGCCTTTGAGCGTCCCCACAAAGTGATCGTTGAGTCCGAAATCAGTGGTCAGGGTGATAATTGGACGATGCGCCAATGTTTCCTCGCTATGAAGTACGCAAATTCTGAAAGTAACGTGTCGGCGAGGAGCGCGTCAAGGTACTCAAGTAACAAAGCCGCAACGAGTTCGTATTCGATTTATTGAATCAGAATATCTCCTGAGCCAGTCCGTACGTTCACGGGAACGCCGCCGCCTCCGATTTTGCCTATTACTTCTTTGCGGCCCATAGTCCCTTGAGACGTGATGGGCTGTGAGACTGTAATCGAGCCGGAATTGGTATGGGCATCCAAGTCAAAAGCCGAGGAAGAAGCTAGCCGCAACTTAACGGTGCCCGAGCCGGTGTTCACCAGCCATCCTCCGGTGGGTTCACCATCTGCGTGGATCGTGCCGCTGCCAGCCCTGGCATCGAGCGAGCCCCGCAAGCCGCGTAAATCCATGCCGCCGGAACCAGTGCTGACTCGGACCGTGCCGGGGGCAGTCTGTTGCAGAGTTACATCGCCGCTTCCGGTATTGCCCTCAAATCCGCCCGCGACGTCGATTGCGTGAATCGAGCCACTGCCGGCCCGGCAGCGAACGTTGCCCTTCACGCGCTCAACGTCGATGTTCCCGGAACCCGTTTCGGCCCGAACGGTTTCGGCAATATTCTCGATCTTGACGTTACCCGAGCCTGAGTCTACGTCCGCTGGACCCTGAATCCCTGCAACGGTCTGATTTCCTGATCCGGAGTGAGAGTGCAATCGCGTTTCTGCCGGCACAATCAGTTCGTAGCTGACGGATACGTTGTGCATTAGCTCAGAGTCATTGATTCGGCCAATATGGATGTCGTTGCCACTCTGCTGAATGGGAGGGTGGGCCTCGATCCGTTTGATTCTTTCCTCGGCGTTGCCGCCGAACCATTCCGTCGCTTTTATTCGTCCGGTAATTTCAATGTGACTGGAAGAGCCGGTTCGTATCTGGACGTTTCCCGAGCCCGTCGCCAGATCGAGATCCACCGGCCCATTCACCTCCAGGCTGCGCTGAAACGATCCCTCGGCATAAGCCATCGCTAATGGGTGCTGGAGACAAATCAGGCCCAGCAGGAAAAAAGCGAACAAAACGATGGCGCGAACTGGGTGAGCGTTGTTTCTCAAGCCAACAAAGTTGGTGGATGAAAGTTTCATGTTCTCCTCATCAAGAATAGTCGGTACGACATTCGGGTAAGAGACGGAGAGATAAAGACAATCCGCCCCCACCCGAATTTTTATTGCAGTACCACCTGATCGTTTTCTTTCAGGCCGCTGAGAACTTCCGTCTTGGCTCCGTTGGATATCCCGACGTTGACCGCGACCTTCCGCTTTCCGTCTTTCTCTTTTGTGTCGGGTACCTCGACCGAGGCCTTCTTATCCTTGTCGTAGAGAATCGCTCCTTCAGGAATCTGCAGCACGTTCTTGTGCTCTTCCAGAATGATCTCGGCGTTGGCGGTCATCTCGGCCTTCAATTCGCCGCCCGGATTATTGATTGAGACCCGTACCTCGAAGGTGGTGACATTGTCTTTCTCAACTCCCATGGGCGAAATCTTGGTCACGACCCCGTTGAAAGTTTTGTCTTTAAATGACTCCACCTTGATGCGGGCCGGCTGTTTGAGATAAACGCGTCCGATATCGCTCTCATCGACTTTGCCTTTAACGTAAACCTGACTGGTATCGCCTAACGTCATAACCAGGGTGGCGGAAGAACCCAGTACCAGGATCGAGCTGACTGCGTCGCCCATCTCAACATTTCTGGAGAGAATTACGCCGTCAATCGGGGATTGAACGTCGGTGTAGCTGAGCTGCTCTTCGAGTTGCTGGAGGTTGGCTCGGCTTTGCGCAATTTGCGCCTGCGACTGCGCGATCTTGGACTTTAGAACAACGATCTGCGCTTTTGCGACGTTCTGCTTGTTGATACCCATCTTGTAGCCTTTGTCCGCGTCTTCGAGAGCGGATTGCGACACTACGCCATCCTTCGCCATCTGCACCGCGCGGTCATAACTGCTTTTCAACATGGGGACATCGGGTGCTTCAGCGTCAACTTTGGCGCGCTCCCAGTCTGCCTCCGAGCTCTTCAGGTTCGCTTCCGCGGCTTGTAACGCAGCGCGCGACTGGGCTACCTGCGCCTCAATCTCCTGTTTATCGAGTTGCGCGAGCAGTTGTCCCTTTCTCACCCGGTCACCCGCATCCACCAGCAGCTTCTTCACGATGCCGCTCGCCTTGGACTTCACCTCGACCTTGGTGATGGGCTCGACCTTACCGGTGGCTACAACACTCTTGGCTAGATCGCCCTTTTCCACTTTGCCGAGCTTGGTGGGATCAATCTTGGTGCCTCCGCGAGTGAACGCGTAAAGCGCACCCGCGAAAACCAGAATCACTGCTGCCACGATACTGATGATGATGATGCGTTTGCGTCGTTTCTTCTGTTCGCTAATACTGCCGTTCACTTGCGCCTCCTGTGGATGACTGCAACATCAAGCCCCGTGGTGTTTGTTACGAAAGCCCGTAGGATTTTGTTCCCGGATCAAAACGTGGCCCACAGATAACGTCGAACATCTTTCGACTGTCAGTTAGACCGGGACCTCACGAAAAAGAAAGCAATATTGTTTATTTTGAAGCCGGAAGCACCGGAAAACCGTGGGATAAGCAATTCTACCCTGCCGAACATTCCCAGAAAGCTCGGCAATGAAAGAAAAGCAGGCTTCTGCACTCGCCGGTTGCTTCGCTTCGCGAAGCAACTGTCGACCGGGATGAAAGGTATGAGTTTTGAATTAACACCCCGCAAACCCCCGTGGTCTCTTCCCCGAGCGGAGCAAAGCGCTGTCGAGGAACCTGTTGTTGTCTGGAATGTTAAAATTACCAATCCATGATCGCTTTTGTGCTGCTCCGGGTATTCCTGGTTTTGCTCCTGGTCGCAGCCAACGCCTTTTTTGCCGCCGCCGAATTCGCCCTGGTCAGTCTGCGTGAGACCCGTATTCAGCAACTCATACAGGCGCGCAGGCTGGGGGCACGCGTCGTCCTGAAACTTCACCGCAATTTGGATGAGGTCGTGAACGGCGTCCAACTCGGCGTCACAATTGTCAGCCTGACTCTGGGTTGGATTGGCGAACCCATCGTCGTCCATATCGTCGAAAGTTTTCCGGCGTTAAACCGCATACCCCACGCTGTCTACTACGCCCACGGAATCTCTATCGTTATTGCTTTTGCATTGATCACCTGTATGCACGTGATCCTGGGAGAGCTTGTGCCAAAGTCTCTCGCCCTTCAGCGGGCAGAGCAGGTGGCGCTGGCAGTGGCGGCACCGATGGATGTCTTCCTGACGCTGTTTCGTCCACTGCTTTTCGTGATGAGCCGTGCCGCTGGCTCTGTGTTGCGCTTATTCGGATCGCGCAGGGTTCAGGAAGGACCGATTCATTCTCCGGATGAACTTAAATTGATCGCCACTGCCAGCCGCCAGCTTGGCCAAATTCCTGAGTTTCAGGAAGAAATGATTCATCACGCACTTGAGCTGGAAAACATCACGGTACGCGAGGTGATGGTGCCGCGTCCCAGTATATTTTCACTCCCAGGGGACTGCACTGTCGAAGCGGCCCTGGACCGGGTGGTCGAAGAACAGCATTCGCGTATTCCTGTTTACGATCACCACAGTGGGCCCGAGCATATTATCGGCGTTTTATATGCGAAAGATTTAATGCGCTGGATGAAGTTGCGGCTCGCAGCGAATTCCACACCCCTGCGAACCAACCGGGTCACGGCCCTCACCATCAGCCAGATCATGCATGATGTGCTGGTTGTCCCCGAAACCAAGGTGCTCACAGAATTGCTTAAGGAATTCCGGGAACGAAAGCGGCACCTGGCGGTAGTGGTGGACGAGTACGGCTCGACTGCGGGGGTTATTACCGTAGAAGACATCCTCGAGCAACTCGTGGGAGAGATTGAAGACGAATTCGATACCGCTCAGTTGCAGCCGTCAAGCCTGGAGGGCGATGCCACGCTGTTGCTGGATGGCTCAGTGAGCATTCGCGACCTGGAATCGCAATACGACGTGCCGCTGCCCAGAGATGCGGGCTTCGAAACCCTGGCAGGATTTGTGCTCGCCCGTCTCCAGAGAATTCCCGCCGTCGGACAGTGGTTCGATTTTGAAGAGCGCCATTTCACAGTCGCTGAGATGGAGGGAAACCGCATTTCCAAGGTAAAAATCGAAACCTCACATCCCAAGGCGGCGGTACAAGCCGGAGACTAGAGCAAACCATGCTGCGATATCTCAGTCTCCGTGTGCTGTACACGCTTCCCGTTTTGTGGCTGGTGGTTTCGCTCGTCTTCCTGCTAATACATTTGGTGCCGGGCGATCCCATATTGCAAATGCTTGGGGAAGGCGCTCCCGCCACCGACGTGCAGGCCGCACGCCACGCCTATGGCTTGGATGCGCCTCTGGGCTCGCAATATCTCCACTATTGGAAAGGTGTGCTGCACGGAGATCTGGGTCCCTCGGTACGCTTCGCCCAACCCGTTAGCAGTCTATTAGTACAAAGATATCCGTACACTTTGGAACTTACGGTTGCCGCGCTGGTAGTGGCGATCTTGCTTTCGGTCCCCGCCGGAGTTCGCTCCGCTCAGCGCCGTAACCGCTGGGATGACCGCCTGCTGAGTGTGGTAAGTCTCTTTGGACTATCGTTTCCAAACTTTGCGCTCGGTCCGATACTGATCTTATTTTTCGCGATCAAGTTGGGATGGCTTCCGGTCTCGGGCGCAGGCACGTTCGCGAATCTTGTGCTGCCTGCGATCACTATGGGAGGCGCGCTGGCCGCCATCCTCACCAGAATGGTGCGCACTTCCATGTTGGAGGAACTGGGACAAGATTACATCCGCACCGCGCGCGCGAAAGGTTTGCCTGAGAACGTGGTCGTCTGTCGCCATGCGCTGAGGAATGCCATGATCCCCATCATCACGGTTTTAGGCTTGCAATTCGGAGCGCTGCTGGCGGGCGCGATCGTGACCGAAACAATTTTCTCCTGGCCTGGCATTGGACGCCTGACGATTCAAGCAATCGGCAATCGCGATTACTATCTGGTGCAAGGTTGCGTCCTCGCAATCGGACTGACTTACGTGGCCGTAAATTTCCTGACCGACTTTTTCTATTCGGTTGCGAATCCGCGAATCAGGCAATAAGAAAATGTCTACCGCCGCAATTTCATTTCGAAGGGTGGCCGGGCATAATCCGCTGGCAACTATAGGAATTGTTCTGGTCGCAATGTTTGTGATCTTCGCATTGTTCGCGCCCTGGATCGCGCCCCAGGATCCCGCTCACATAGACCTCCCGAACAGGCTGGCGCCACCGTCGGTTTCGCACTTCTGCGGCACAGACGAACTGGGACGCGACATTTTGTCGCGTCTGATCTTTGGAGCGCGTATTTCGATGCTGGTCGGCAGTTGCGTCGTCGCCGCGTCCCTCGCGCTCGGACTCATCGTCGGCTCAGTCGCCGGCTATTACGGCGGCGGCATTGACCGCTTTGTGAACGTTGTCGTCATGAATGCATTCTTATCATTCCCTGGAATTCTGCTGGCGATAGCTTTCGTGGCCTTTCGAGGCCCGGGAATATTTAATCTAGTGCTCGCCCTCTCGCTCGGCGGCTGGGTAGGATACGCGCGCCTCGTTCGCGCTCAAGTTCTGGGTGCCAAAGAACGCGAATTTGTGGAGGCAGCACGAGCGCTGGGCGCAAGTGATCTGCGAATTATCGTGCGGCACATCCTGCCAAACATCATTCAACCAATCATCGTGCAGGCCGCAATCGGCATGGCGGGTGCCATCCTCGCCGAAGCCACCATGAGTTTCTTAGGACTGGGCGTGCCTCCGCCAACAGCAAGTTGGGGAGCTATGTTGAACGACGGTCGCGCCCATTTATTCGACGCGCCCCACCTGGTAATTTTTCCAGCGGCGGCAGTGATGTTAGCAGTGCTGTCGTTCAATTTTATTGGGGACGCATTGCGCGACGTATTGGACCCGCGCTCAAGGTTGGAAGCCGGACTGTGAATTAAGCGAACTCCGCCCCACGAAACTCTGTCATCCCGAATCGCAGCAAAGCGACAACTTTGCGCAGTCGAGGGACCTGCTGTTATGCGCGCTCAGCAGCATTTGCCGCCACCGGGAACGAGCGAGGCGCATGTCGGCAATGCTCGCAAAGATGCGTATAGACACTGCCGTGGCTATAATTGATCTCCACAAAAATCCTCCGGAGACTAGCCGTGACTACCAAGCACCGGTACCAGCGTTGGACGGCCCCGCTAATAATCGGCTTTTTACTGTGCGCCGGCTGTACCGCGGCGGACACGCAGACGAGTCATGATGGGCCCGCGACACTTGAACTGAAGCGCATTGTTGCTGCCAATCCCGAACTCAGGCGCCTTCTTACTGCATCGATCGAGCGGGCAAAGCAGGTTAACCCCGACCGGCTCACGAATCCCGCACAGTCGCTCGAGCAATACTACGATTTCATTTCATGGGCCGAGCGGGCCATGCCCGGGAGTTTGCTCAAGGCCAAAGCGGATGCAACTCTTTACCAGCGCCTTGATCAGAGTCTCGCCTACCTCTACTTCGTTGCCGATCTACCGCTACACGAGCTCGAGGGACGCGGGTACTTCAACAACTCACTTCAATACGTGCAGCCGTACAATTCGTGGCTGAAGACTTTCGTCCGATCGTGGGGCGCATTCCTCGATACTCCAGAGTCGTGGGACCAGGAGTACCTCCGGCTAGCGCAGGCTGACGGGACGTTCGGACTCAATCGGGGCTGGTACGAAGACCCATCGCACTGGAGAACCTTCAACCAATTTTTTGCGCGTCGTCTCAAGTCGGCTGACCAGCGTCCCATTGCCGCTCCCGCCGATGAGTCAATCGTAGTGTCTCCCGTGGACGCTATCCCGGAGGGGGCATGGGCCATCGACAACGCTTCGCGAATGGTCGAGAAGGCGGGCATCCCAATAAAGACTGGGACGGTCCAATCCGTCGAGCAATTGATCGGAGAGAAGAGTAAATACAAGGGCGCGTTCGCCTCGGGGACATTCACTCACGTGTTTCTCGACGTCGGCGACTATCACCACTATCACTTTCCGCTGAGCGGTGTGGTGAGGGAAGTAGCCATCATCCCAGGACAGGAACTTGCTGGCGGCAAGATCACTTGGGATTCCGCGCACGGGAGATATGCGTTCGACCCTTCATCGGTGGGCTGGCAGGCGCTTGAAACGCGGGGCTGCGTGATTCTCGAGACCGAACAATTCGGCTTAGTCGCGCTGTTGCCGATTGGGATGTCGCCGGTGAGCTCAGTAACCTTCGAGCCCACGTTGAAGGAGGGTGTGCGGGTCCGCAAAGGAGACATGATGGGACATTTTCTCTTCGGCGGCTCAGATTTCGTGATCGTATTTCAAGCCGGAAATGCCTTCACGCTGGACGCGCCGCGGAATGACTCTCATCAGGCCTACTCGCATCTGCTGATGGGAGAACATCTGGGGCGGTTGCGGCGCGAGTCGGGCGCAGGACATTGATATCTCTGTCAGGGTCGGTGATGGATAAGGGATTTATGTTATTGCATTTGTTGGTGGGTTTTGCGGCGTTGGCAGGGTCCACTCTTTCCCTCGGCGGCACCACTTCCGTAGAGACCGATCCGGTGGCATGGATCACTCAGTTCGAGCATGATGCGGCCGCAGCCGATCTCGCCGGGGACGTTTCTTTCTATGAAAAGAATCTAGCGGATGACTGGTCAGATGGAATGAGCAATGGCCAGTTCCAAAACAAGAAAGAACTGCTCTCCGACTTAAGGGACAAAGCCCACAATATTACTTTTCACGAGACGCTAGCGGACATCAAGGTTCGGGTCTACGGGGACACAGCCGTTGCTACCTACACAGAAACCTATGACGCGCTAATGAACGGCAGGCGAGTCGCTAAAACCATCATCACGACTGACACTTTCGCAAAAATCGAAGGGCAGTGGAAACTTGTCGCTGCGCACAGTTCCACTGTGGACCAAGAAGCGCACGCACCAATTATCGGCGCTTGGGAACTTGTTTCAACAGAGGAGCGCATGGTTGACGGATCAAAACGGCCATACCAAGATGTAGGACCCAACGGCAAGGGATACCTCATGTATACGGCAGACGGTCACATGTGTGCTGCCCTTATGAATCCTGATCGTCCAGCCTGGGGTGACATCAACAAGCCAACGGACCAGGAGAAGTTGCGTGCGATGGAAGGCTTCTCTGGCTATTGTGGGCGCTACAAAATTGATACAGCCAACCATGTTATTTATCATTACCCCGAAGTAGCATCGGATCCCAACTTTGTGGGAACTGAGCAAAAGCGCCCTTACAGTATCGATGGCGACCTGCTGACCTTTTCTGACAAGGACACAGCGCCGGGCGTCAAAAGCTACTCCATCGGATGGAAGAAGACTAAGTAAATTTGATGATTGTCGTATTCGGGCGATTACGTTCATGGCCTTCGCAACCAGGTCTTGGGACAAATTCTGGCCGCAACTAACTGATGCAAACAGGCTATTTACACTGACCGATCCGGCGGCAAACAAGGCGCTAAGCGCTGGCCTTATCGATCAGAGGCAAGCTGGCCTCGTCACTCTTCGCAGTGTCTAGCTCCAACTGCTCCTGCCCGCTAAGCACGGTCACGCGTCCGCGATAGGTCTTCAAATGCTTCTGCGCTGTTTCGAATGCCTCCTGCGCCTTATTTAAACTCTTGCCAACGTTATCGAACTGGTTCTGGAAGAAGTCGAAAGACTTCTGGGCCTTGCCTAGTTCCAACCGGCTCTTCTCAAAACGGCTGGCCACCTCATACCATTTGTGCACCAATGCAATCGTCTGCAACGTCATGAGCAAAGTATTCGGGGAAACAGGGAAGACATGCTGCTGATTGAGCCAGTCCGCCAGATCGCGATTGCGGATGGCTTCCATATATAGCGTCTCACTGGGCAAATACATCAAAGCGATATCGGTGGTTCCATGTTCCGGCTGGATGTAGGTTTTAATGCGTCTGGCTTCCACCTTCATGACGCGCACAAATTCGTGACGCGCATCTTCGATTTCGCTTTCGACGTTGCTCTCGAATAACGCCAGCACCTGTTCTCGTGGAAACTTCGCATCAATCGGCAGCCGCCGGTCGGGGAATTGGATGATGGCGTCCGCGCGCCCGCCACCAGTAGGCAGCGCCGCCTGAATTTCGAACATGTGCGCAGGCAGGAAATCCGCCAGCAGCCGTTCCAGGCTGGCCTCTCCGAACTGACCGCGAAGGTGCGGAAGCTTAAGCAGATTATTTAAGTCATTGATGGAGTGTCCAATGGCTCCGACTTCGCGCAACTGTTCTTCAGCGGCCTTGAGATGCTGCTGAACTTTTTCAAAGTGCGCGAATCCTTCTTTGATGTTCTGATCAAGTTTTTGCTGGACCTGATCGGTGATGGCCATCAACTTGGCGTCCACGCGATCGCGGATGGAATCCAGGCTCTGCACCGTTTTTTGGTTCAGGCTGTCGAACGCGGACTTCAATTGCGAGGTCGTCAGCGCCAGCGAATTTGTCAGTTCAGTGCGGGCTCCGGCAAGGCCATCAGTCTGTTCGCGGCGTCCGGCCTTCATCTGCTCTTCAACGGTGCTGCGGATTCCCGAAAATCCGTCCCCAAGACGGTCTGAAACCTGTTGCCGGAGGTCACCTTTGGTCTGCTCCAAACGTGTCGCCATGTCTGCCGTCGCCGAAACAAACTGGCGCGACAAGGTTTGATGCAGCGACTCTGCCTGGCTTGCAAGTCGTGTCAATGCTTCCGCTT
>JBDUDA010000247.1:0-4571 GCA_040003205.1 Acidobacteriaceae bacterium
CGAAGATCAGGAAAAGCGCTGTGGAAGAGCGCTACAAATTCTTTGTAGGCTTCAATTCCTTCAGTCGAGACCGGTGCCTGCGGATCATGATGCTTATAGCCGGATGTCATTATCTCGTGTGTGAGTTCGAGCTTCTTGCTGTTCCATATCTCTTCAAAAACGCGGCGTGAAGTCTTCGTACTATCTGCTGCCATGATCTAACCTCCGTACTGAAATAAGTCGAATCGGGGGGAGCCTCAAAGCGGAAACCGAGCGCCATTCTACGCCTGTGGGACCCTGGATAGTGGCTCAATTCGAAAGCGACAACTGTTGTCATCTTGAGCGAACGAAGCCGCTTGGCTTTGCGGAGTGGAGAGACCTGCTGTTAGACGGGGAAAAGCAGGTCTCTCCACTCCGCGGTGTCTTCGCTGCCCGAAGCCACGACTCCGGTCGAGATGACAGGTTATTTTGAAATGGAGCCACTGCGGTGTCTAATACTTATGTTAGAAGTGATTTCGTAGGAGTTTTACTCTTTGCGAAGTCCGCAACCCCTCGTCCGGCGAATTCTTCGCTGGAGACAGTTTTTAACGGTTTTTCTTAGTCCGTTAATTCTGTTTACGGCGCTACTACTCTTTAGTCCAAATGCAGCAGCTGGACAAGACGTCCCCGGCAATCAACCCACAAGCATTCACGGTACCGTAATTAATTCCGTGACCCGCGATCCTATCTCTCGTGCCCTGGTTCATTCCGCGGATAACCGTTACGCGATGTTCACCGACAACGAAGGAAATTTCGATTTCACGCTGCCCGCCTCGCAAGTGGAGCAAACAGAAAGTGGGAGCGTTCTCCTGCTGGCACGCAAACCGGGTTTTTTGGATGTCCCGCAGAATGGAATTGATCCGCGGTCGGTTTCAGACCGTCAGATCACGATCGCGCTCATACCGGAAGCGCTGATTCGTGGCCGGGTAACGACCTCAGGCGGTGACCCTGCTGTGGGAATTAATGTCCAGCTATTTTCTCGCCAGGTTCAGGACGGCCTGCCGAGGTGGGGAGCAGGCGCTACGACGCAAACGAATTCCAATGGGGAGTTTCGATTCGCTGAGCTTTCCGCAGGCGCCTATAGATTAGTCACTAACGAGTTGCTCGACACTGACCCCGCCACTGTCATGCCTCGCATTCAGCCCTATGGGTTTCCTCCCGTCTGCTACCCCGGAATGGATGATTTTTCAGCGGCCACCACGATTCAGCTTGCTGCGGGAGAAACATTTCAAGCGGATGTAGCTCTCACCCGAAAACCGTATTACAGCGTGCGAATTCCGGTCGCCGGAGAATTCGTTAACGGCATCAACGTTACAGTCTCCGTGCAAGGGCATCGCAGTCCTGGATATTCGCTTGGCTATAACCAGGAGGAACACAGACTCGAGGGACTGCTGCCCAACGGGAACTACCAGGTCGAAGGAGATTCATTTGGCCCGGGCGTGGCCAGCGGAATCGTGAACATCGCAGTAGCCGGCAGACCGGTCGAAGGTCCGGCAATGGTCATAACTAACAGCGCTCCTATCAAAGTGAATGTGAGCGAGCAGTTTTCCTCGCCCGACACCGTTGCGGGAGCAGGCAGGTGGAGCGACGGCAAACACACTTTCACTTACAGCGGGGCCCGGCTCTATCTTCAGATTTCGTCAGTTCTCGTTGACGATTTTGGACCGCCAAGGAACGCATCGATCAGGCCTCCCACCAAACAAGAGGACAACGAATTGGTTCTTGAAGGGCTGGCGCCCGGGAGATATTGGCTGCGGTTCAATTCCTCTAGAGGATACGTGGCTTCGGCCACCATGGGGTCAGTTGATTTGCTGCATCAACCGGTCGTAATCGGGCAGGGTTCAAGCTCGCCGATTGAAGTCACAATGAAGGACGACGACGCCGAACTCGAGGGCTCACTAGCAGCTTTTTCGGGTACAGGAAAAAAGGGTGCGCGCGATGTATCTTCCTCGAACCCGCCCGTGGTGTATTGCGTTCCCCTATCGGATGGTCCGGGACAATTTCAGCAAATCTGGATTTCGGATAGAAAATTCGATTTGCAAAAGGTCGCTCCCGGCAATTACCTGGTGCTGGCGTTCTCTTCTCCGCAGGCTGATTTGCCGTACCGCGATGCTGAAGCAATGAAGGCCTACGAAAGTCAGGGACAGATTGTTCATTTACAACCGGGAGAGAGAAAGACCATTCAGTTGTCAGTCATCTCGCCCAAAAGCTGAACATGGCGTCAAATTCAATTTCGAGATCTTTAGTTCCATCGTTTCTATGCGCGATTGTTTTATGCTTTTTTCCAGCAGGATCACCAGCGATCGCGGCGCAGGTCGCTCCTGTGCCGCAATCTCCAATCCCGGGAGGAGGCTACACCATTGCAGGCACAGTGGTAAGCAGAGCAGACGGACGTCCGCTTGCGCGTGCTCGAGTGTTGGTGCAGGACGTAAAAAAATCTCAAAATATGGTTTCGGTGATCACTTCCGAGGACGGAAAATTTCATTTCAGCGGGCTGCCGGTAGGTAAATATTCACTGGAAGGAGCGAAGCGTGGATTCATCGCTGGCGCCTACGACCAACACGATGAATTTTCGAGTGCGATTGTAACTGGCGCCGGCCTGGACACCGAATCGCTGGTATTGCGGCTTGCGCCCGCTGCGATTATGAGCGGCGTCGTACTGGACGAAGTCGGAGATCCAGTACGCCAGGCTACCGTCATCGTCTATCACGACGATCACAGCTTTGGAGTCAGCAGCATTCACGAATTCGGCAGCGCACAAACCAATGATCTTGGGATCTATGAAGTAACGCCACTGCTTCCAGGGACCTATTTTTTGGCAGTCCGGGCAAAACCCTGGTATGCCATTCATTGGAACTCGCGTCCCGATCGGTCCGCGCCCGCATTCGATCGCTCCTTTGACGTTGCGTATCCAACGACTTACTACGCGAATGTCACGGATGCTGACAGCGCAACTCCGATCCCTGTGCGGGGTGGAGATCACTTGCAGGTGGACCTCCACCTGACTCCGGTTCCAGCGGTGAGCCTTATCTTTCACGTTGCCAAAGGTACGTCGGGCGGATTCGTGATGCCGCGCCTGGAACAACCGGCATTCGACGGTATCGTTCCAGTGGATGGCGGTACTGGACTTTTCACTTCAACCGAAGTGTTCGAACTGAGCGGCATCCCTGCTGGCAAATATAACGTTCTGCTTGGCGCCCAGGGCAGCGGACAAGGCGTCCAAGTGAACGGTGTTGAGCTCTCCAGCGGCGAGCAGGAAATTGACTCAACGGCCGGCGACCTCCTGAGCAAAGTAAAAATCTCGCTTCAGATACCTGGCGAACCTGCACTCCCTCCGCGCCTTGCCGTTGGGCTGCGCGCCAAACGTAGCGTCAACACGACCTGGCAATTAGTTAGCGCCAAAGGAGAAGTGGAGATAGAACAGGTAGCCGCGGGGTCCTATGAGATATTGGTCGCGAATTCCGGAAAGCCCTATGCCATCTCGCGAAGCTCCGCCGTGGGCGGAGAAATTTCGGGCCGGAGGCTCTCTGTGAAACCAGGATCCGCCTGCGCAGTTGCGCTTACTCTTGTGGGTGGTTCCGAGACTGTGCAAGGTACAGCAAAGCTGGCGAGTAAGCCGTTCGCAGGAGCGATGGTGGTCCTGGTGCCAAAGAATCCCGAGAATAACCGCAATTTTTTCCGCCGCGACCAGAGCGATTTGGACGGAACGTTCAGCTTGCTGAACGTGATTCCAGGGTCTTACACGATCATTGCTATCGAGGACGGTTGGGACCTGGACTGGTCTCAGCCGGGAGTAATTGCCGCTTACATCAAACGAGGGCGGACCATCGAAGTGGGCAGCCAGAGCGGCGCTCCGATGAGTGTTGAGCAACCGATCGAAGTGCAGGCAAAGTAGAAATTCGCCGCAGCCCGGTCGCTTAGGACGCTCCCGACGCAGACCGCCTCAAGAATTCTAGGGCACTTTGTGCGTCTCGCATCAGTTGCCGCTCATCGTGATGGTTGCTGTCAGACCGCAAATCGTGCAGGCGTTTGTTTATCGCACTCTCAGCCACGCTTATACGTTCGATCAGTTTCTGGGAGTCGAATTCCAATAAAGCGCCTTCGTACAAGCTCATCCAAGGGAGAGCGCTTAGCTTATCTCCCTTTTTATCTTCTGGACGAGCCTTGGAAGGGGAATTGGGATTTTCTGGTTCCATAAGCGAAGAGTTAAGCATTCCACCCAGACGGCGTATGTTCAATATTGCTCAAAATGGGAAATTAATCATCGTGGGAGCAAACTTGCTTTTTGTCATTAATTTTTACAAATATTCTTGAAAAATATCCTAAAACTACAATTTTAAATCACGACCCTTGGGTAATAATAATTCCTGAATTTATAACTAATGAAGAATCCGAAACGTTAGCAATGTCAAAAAAATGGCGGCGTAATAAGTCGGATCAATACGTATAGACCTTTTTAACAGAAACCGGAAAAAGTTTTTGGGTTTATAATTATTATGAACAAGTGCATAAACAATTACAAAGCCACTGATTAAAAAGAAAACATGTACACC
>JBDUDA010000043.1:0-15503 GCA_040003205.1 Acidobacteriaceae bacterium
CCGCGCTTCGGCCTACCCCTATTGGTGGAATGTCCACCGCTGGTATGGAATCGTAGAAGCGAAAGACAGTTTTACCTCGACGCTTGTTGATTCGTCTGCGGGCCCGAATGGACCAGAGCAAGTGGTGAGAAAACCTGCGGAAACTGAGGTCACTCTCGCGGCAAAGCATTCTTATTTAGGCCGCGTTTATCTGGATTGGGCGAAGTATCCGGTCGTAAACGTGGAACAGGTCGCGGACGACCCGAAATATATTGTCCACTTTGTAGACCTTCGATATGCATATCCTGACTTCAACAGCCGGGGAACACTCGCGGCCAGCGTGGACGTTAGCAGCAAATTGCAGGTTGTGGGGCAGACATTTGGCAAGCGCCGTGCGCGAAAATAGCTGGCGTTGATGGGATCCTAGACCGTGAGCGTCGCTCTTTTTCTCGCCGAACGGCGGCGTTTATAGAGCCAAAATATCAGAGCGAATGCCACTAAGAAGAGAAGCCAGTAGTAATGTCGCCGGAATATCTCTCTGATGGCTTGCACAAAGCCCGGTCCAAATTTCAGGCTTAACAATCCCAGCAGAAAGAAACGCAGAAACCTTCCCGAGAAAATTGCCAGCAAAAAATGAGTAAGCTTCATTTCCGAAACTGCCGCCGCCAACACAAATAGCTTGAATGGAGTCGGGGGCGGCAACATGGCGGGGAACATGAGACTCCAGAAGGGATGACGCTCGAACATTCCATGAATTTTTTCGAAGCGCTCGGGTGGGATGCGCTTGCGCAATAATTCTTCTCCACCTTTGTATCCGATTGCGTAGATGACGAGGCTGCCTACTGCAGATCCGGCTGAAGCCATCAGCACATAAACCAAAAACATCGCGTGATTCTGGTAGACGTATCCCGCGACGACGACGTCCATCGGCAATCCGACGAACGAGCCGTCTAATGCGGCTACGACGAATACTCCCCACGCGCCCAAAGGCTTGAGCAACGCCCATAAAAATGCGCTATAGCGGGCCAGAATGTGTTTGATGGTTTTCAAATGAGATTAAGAGTGTACGCGGACGTCCCGGCTTTCCCGAGTGTTCCGTTAGAGTCCGTGCTGCCTCGGGGGCTAAAGCCTAGTTTTTGGGCGAGCTTTGCAGCACGGCTGAAGCCGTGCCCTTTCAAAGCGATTATTCGCCGGGGACAGAACTGGCTGGCTTCGCTGTTTTGCTGACAGTTTCTTGCAGACTCGCAATAATAATCTTGTCCTGCTCCGGAAACACGGTGCGCAGGTCCAGCAGCACGCGGCCATCCTCAACTCGGCCGATGATCGGCGTAGAACAAGTTCGCAGCCTGGTCGCCAACTGATCTGCGGACATTTCATAGACCGATATTGCCAGCAGACGCGTGGGCAAAGTCGCGGAAGGAGCAGTCCCTCCCCCGAGAATGGATTCGCCTTCAATTAGTTCGATCGTTAAAGCCTGCGTTTGAATTTGCGCGGCTGCGGCCTGCGCCCGCCGCCCGATCGATTCTTTAGACAACTGCATCATGCGGACGGCGGGGATGGAATCATAATCATGCTTTACATAAGCCAGCAGGGTCGCTTCGAGCGCGGCATAGGTGAGCTTGTCCACGCGAAGGGCGCGGAAGAGAGAGTTGGCGCGCATGCGTTCAATCAACGCGGCGGTTCCCGTTAACATGCCTGATTGAGGCCCGCCGAGAAGCTTGTCGCCGCTGTAGGCAACTACGTCGACGCCTGAGCGGATGCTATCAAACACGGTGGGTTCATCACTGATGCCGACGGTATGCAAATCGAAGAGCGCGCCGCTTCCTAGATCTTCCATGAGAGGAAGGTTCGCTTTGTGGGCTAGCTCGACCAGCTGTGCAATCGTGGGCTGCTCGGTGAATCCGGTGATCTGGAAGTTGGAGCGATGCACTCGCAACAGGAGTTTGGTTTTTTCGGTGATCGCGGTCGCGTAGTCGCCGATGCGGGTGCGATTGGTGGTTCCGACTTCGCGCAGGATGGCGTTTGATTTCGACATCACGTCCGGTATGCGGAACGATCCACCGATCTCGACTAATTCGCCGCGCGATACGATAACCTCTCCGCCTTCCGCCAAAGTGTTGAGAGCGAGCAAGACGGCTGCGGCATTGTTGTTGACCACGATGGTGGCGATTTTGGGAGACTTCTTAGTGTCAGACTGAACGGGCAGATTCTCATCGAACAGCTTGCTAAAGAGACGCTGCACGTGGACGTCGCGTTTTCCTCTCTTGCCGGATTCGAGATCGAATTCGAGATTTGAGTAGCTGCATGCGATGTCGCGAACAAAATTGATCGCGGAAGGCGAGAGCGGAGCGCGGCCGAAATTGGTGTGCAGGATGACTCCGGTGGCGTTAATGATCGGGCGCAGGGAAAAGCTCAACGAGCTCCGCACTTGGTTGCGTATCGCGTCATCTAAGCCAGAAAGGGCGAGCTCGAGATTTTCCGAACTTATCCGCTGCTCGCGTATTTCCTCCCGCAGACGGGCTAGAACTTCACGGGCTGCCCCGGTGACGGTGGATTGGCCCTCTTGCGCGACGAGCTCTTTGAAATTCTCGTGGCTCGCCAGGTCGTCCACCGAAGGCAGTTTGCGGTAGAGATCGGATTGTGAGGTACTTTTCACTGCTAGAGATTATCCCATTCACCACGGCGGCTCGCGAGCAATTAACATTGCGCGCCTCGTTATCCGACTTCTACCAATCCGTAGGTGCGCTGCCAGTGCTTGCGCATGTGGCGGAGCGCGAGATCAATTTCCGCCTGTGTAATTTCTTTGCTAGCGCCGGCCATGACCATCGCCGCCTCCCGCTTGGCGGCTTCCAGAAGTTGGCGATCGCGAATTAGATTCGCGACTTGAAAATTGGGCATTCCGGCCTGGCGGGTGCCGAAGAATTCTCCCGGACCCCGAAGTTCGAGATCGAGTTCGGCTATCTCGAAGCCGTCGGTAGTGCGGACCATGGCGTCCAGGCGGCGCTCGCCATCTTCAGAGGTTTTGCCGCTGGTCATCAGAACACAGTATGACTTTGCGGAACCGCGTCCGATGCGCCCGCGAAGCTGATGCATTTGCGCCAGGCCGAAACGCTCGGCGTGTTCGATCACCATCACATTGGCATTGGCGACGTCCACTCCGACTTCGATCACGGTTGTGGAAACCAGAATGTCCAGCCCGCCTTTTTGGAACATACGCATGACATCTTCTTTAAGGGTGGGGTTCAGGCGTCCATGCAGCAGCCCAACACGCAGGTCGGGGAAAATTTTATTGCTCATTTCCTTGTACATCTTGATGGCGGCTTTGAGTTCGTTCTCGTCATTTTCTTCGATTACCGGATAGACGACATAAGCCTGATGTCCGGCGGCGACCTGCTTGCGCACGAAGTCCCACACTTTATCTGCGATGTCATCAGTTACGCGGCGAGTGACAATGGGAGTGCGTCCGGGAGGAAGCCCGTCGAGAATGCTGACGTCGAGATCGCCGTAGAGTGTAAGCGCCAAGGTTCTCGGGATGGGAGTGGCGGTCATGACGAGAACGTCGGGTTCAGCGTCATTCTTTGTTGCTGTGCTGGGGACGGTAGCGGCATCGCTGTCCGCGTCGGATTGAGCCGACAGTGTCGCGGGATTTTCGTCGCTCGACTTCTTCATCAGCTTGAAACGTTGCAGCACTCCGAAGCGGTGTTGCTCGTCCACGATGACGAGTCCGAGCTTGGCGAATTCGACTTTCTTTTCGATAAGCGCGTGCGTTCCGATGACGAGCTGCGCGCATCCCTGGGAAATATGCCGGCGCGCTTCGCGCTTGCGGTCATCCTCCATGGAGCCGGTGAGCAGGACGATACGATATCCCGCAGGCTCGAGGATTCGCTTGGCGGAAAAATGATGCTGTTGGGCGAGAATCTCGGTCGGCGCCATCAATGCGACCTGATATCCGTTTTCCATGGCGATGACCGCAGCCTCAAAAGCCACGATGGTTTTGCCCGAGCCTACATCTCCCTGAAGCAGACGTCGCATGGGGAAGCGTTGTCCCATGTCGGATGCGATTTCTTTCAGAGCCCGTTTTTGCGCGGCAGTGGGATGGAACGGCAGAATCTTCTTAATCGCTTCACGTACCCGATGGTCCAGTTGGAAGGTGATTCCAGTTAAAGCTCGCTGCTCGCGGCGTTTGAGTTCGAGACCCAACTCCAGAAAAAACAACTCTTCAAAAATCAGACGAACGTGCGCGGGAGTTCGCGACGCTTGCAGATCCGCAAAACTTTCTCCCGGCTCTGGCCAATGTACTTCGCGCAGGGCTTTTCGTGGAGAAATTAACCCAAGGCGCTCGCGCACTGCCGCCGGGATTGGATCCGGCAATTCGGGCGGAAGGTTTTCGAGCACTTGATGAATGACGCGACGAAACCAGCGCGGCGTCACACGCCCTTGCCCGGCGGACTCGTAAATGGGAACGATTCTTCCGATCTCAAGCGAAGCGGCGACCCGTTGCTGGGCGGTATCGGAAGAACTTTCTTCCTCAGGTTCGCCGACGATTTCAAATTGCGGTTGCACTATTTGCAATTCGCCATCCTGCCTGTTTTCTTCGACTTTGCCGTAGAGGGCCACCAGTTGACCGGGTTTAAATTTATCTCGTAAATAGCTAGCATTGAACCAGAGGCATTTCAGGCGCGAGCGTCCCTGTCCGGCAGTCATCTGAAAGATGGGCATGCGGCGGGTGCGGAAGAGTCCTGAAGTTCGGACCTCGGCGATAACGGTGGCCATTTCTCCCGCGCGAAGTTCGGAAATACCACGGGGGTTGAGGCGGTCTTCGTAACGGAAGGGCAGGTAGTGGAGGAGGTCGTCTACCGTACTAATCCCTTTTGCTGCCAACACTTCGGCTAGGCGAGGACCGATTCCTTTCACATATTGGACGGAAGTGCCAGGTTCCAGCATCTGAAGGGATGGTAGCAGCAGGCGCTGCAACTTTCTTTGCCCATAGACCACGGCTTGCGTGGATTTTTTTCTGGGCTCGAAGAGATGCGAAACGGTGTCTAAACTAACGGTGTCGAATTTCGTCCATTCGTTCATTGCCGTGTTGGCGGGCAATGCGGCTTATTTTATCGTCATGCCGTATCTGCCTTTGGCGGCGCGCCATATGCCCGAGAGATTAGATCTCGGCGTCGCGGTGGACTTCTGGTTTTGCCTGTTCTTTCTCGGACTGATCAAAACGGTCGTGCGCCTGAAGAGAAATTCCGAGCCGCAAAAGCGGTAATCGTCCAAATCTCCGGTCTGCCAAGGTTACTTTGGGCACTTAGTAACTTCACTCCCGCAAGCTAGAATCTGTAAATCAGATGCAGAAAATCGCCTTCCTCTACGATGCCAGCCAGGCTGTGTTGTCGACGTATGATCTGGATGAAGTTTTACAGCAGATTTTGATCATTTCGCGCGACTACTTTCAGCTTAAGAATGTTGCCGTGTTATGGCTGGACAAAGACACGCAAGTCCTCTATCCGCGAGCGCAGATTGGTTGGGCAAGCGATGCCAATTTGCGACTGCCACTGGGCGCTGGAATTACAGGAGCGTCCGCCCAACAGAAGCGTCCCATATGCGTGACCGATGTTCGCAAGGATGGGCGCTACTCTTCATCCTGTCCGACAACCTGCTCGGAGCTGGCAATTCCGTTGATGGCGCGGGACGAAGTGCTGGGCGTACTTGATTTTCAGAGCGACAACGTAGGGCATTTCGATACCGAAACCGTTGACCTGCTTACGCTATTTTCCATTCAAGCGTCCATGGCGTTGCAGAATGCGCAATTGCATGCGCTGGAGCGACGGCGGGCTTCGCAACTCGAAGTTATTAATGCTATCGCGCAGCAGACGACCGCGGTGCTTGATCTGCAAAATCTGCTCTCAAAAGTGTGCGTGCTCGTACAACAGGCGTTCCGGGTGTCGCACGTTTCCGTGTTGTTGAAAGACCAGACGGACGTGGTAATACGAGCACAATACGGAACGCTCACCGCACGAATTCCAGAAGGGGGAAGACTTGCGGCGGCCGAAGGCCTATGGGGGCAGGCCCTGCAATCGGGCAAGATTATTATCGAAAACGATGTGACCAAAGCGGACGATTATGTGGGGCTTTATCTGGAGAGCGCTTCGCGCATGTGCATCCCCCTCTTGTCGTTCGGCCACGTGCTGGGCGTGCTGGTGCTGGATAGCGAGCATAAGCGAGCTTTTCTGCCGGCAGATATTCAGCCGTTGGAGTCAGTGGCCGACATCTGCGCCACGGCAATTCAGAATGCGTACTACGTTGAGCGCGTGAAGCAGCTTGCCTACCTGGATGGTCTGACAGGAATTTTCAATCGCAGATATTTCGAATTGCGCATTGCGGAAGAGATTGAGCGCGCCCGGAGATTCGGGACTGGCATGGCAGTCATCATGATGGACATTGACCAGTTCAAGCGCTTGAACGATGAATTCGGACATCTTCTGGGAGATGAAGTGCTTCGCCAGGTGTCGTCCGTTTTCCATCAAGAGTTGAGGAAAATGGATGTTTCTTGCCGCTATGGCGGGGAAGAATTCGCTATCTTGTTATCGGAAACTACCGCAGCGGACGCCCATATTGTGGCTGAAAAACTACGCGTGCTGGTGGCAGGATGGGAGTTTCCAGGGGTTCCGCGTGCCGTCACAGTGAGCGGCGGGGTTGCCATTTATGGGGAGCACGGGCGCACTCGCGACGAGCTGATCAAAGAAGCCGATGCAGCCCTATATGCGGCGAAGCAGGCAGGACGTAACCGCGTTTGCGTGGCGCCGAAACGAGACGATGCGAGCAAGGCCGCTGCTGCGAAGTGAAATACAGTTTCTTCTGAGCAGGCTGTGACAGAATTCAGTTCAAGAATTCCCAGCGTCAGATTGTGCATCTTGGATTTACACTGCAATCTATATAGGGAAATGCACTTCCATCGAGCGTTCAATTTCCCTTCGCCACTCTGCCTCGCGTTCGTGCATTGCTTTCCGGTGATTTTCCATTTCCGGTTTGAGACCTTGCATTTCCGCGGCTTGTAGACGCAATTGCTGAACCAGGCATTCCAGGTCGGGCCTCAAGTCAGCGATAACGGTCTTAACTTTAGCCAGTTGCATACGCGTCTGGTCGCTGATTTCGGGCGTTGAGAAACTCTCGTTAAAAATATTGCCGGTCTGTTTTCCCTCGGGCAGGGTGAGAGTAATAACTTTTTCCCTCTTATCGCGCAGCAGGGTGATGCTGGCTCTATTGTCTTTTCTTGAGCGTAGAGCGTGCGTAAAGTCTCCGCTGTCGTTGATCCCTTGTCCGTTTACCTGCGTGATCACGTCGCCAGCGCGGAATCCGGCTTTGTCTGCCCGGCTGCCTTTTTCCACTGACCTGACCAGCACACCTTGTCCGTTCTTCGCGCCAAAAAAATCTCCCAGTTGCGCGGTTAGATTTTCGATCATCAACCCGCTGCGAGTGGAGGAGTGCACAACAACAATAGAAACCGGTAGATCCATGTCGGGCATGGACGGGATGTTGGGCATTGCGAACTTAAAATCTTTGTCTTCCGGCATGCCGAAAGTTTTCTTGCGGTCGGCCAATTGCGCTTTGAGTGTGGCCGGCTGACCATTGCGGCTGATGTCAAGAGAGACCATTCTTCCGGCGGGAATTTCGTGGATTATTCTGCGCAACTGTTCGACGCTCTCGACGTTGGTCCCATTTACGCTGAGGATGACATCGTGCTCCTTCAAGCCGGCCTTGCCCGCAGGAGCGTCCTGATCAACCATGGTCACTTCCACGCCGCGTTCTTCTTTTAAATGGAGGGCGCTTAGCTGGTCTGGGGTGACGTCACGCGTGTCCACTCCGAGATAAGAACCACCGCCTAGCGACTCCTCGCTTGAATATCCAAAAGATTGGGCGAATGATTGATCAAACGGTTGCACGGCACACTCCACGGCGAACGATCCAACCGCTAGAAGTGGTAGCAGGAATAAAAGTCTGATAATTGGGTTATGCACGCTGCTTGCTCCCTTCGCGAATAACTTTCTAAGGCGCGGTCCTTCGGAATGAAATGTCTCCAGTTGTGGTGCGAACTTTCAAGACCGGACCGCCCCCGTTGACGCTTCCTTCGGCGGTGTAGGTCTTCGGCCCCCACTGTCCGCCCTCACTGGTAACGCGAATTTCGGGGAAGTCAGAGCGAATGCTATGGCCGTTCGCCACCTCGATAGCGGCGCGGACGGTGAGATTCACTGTGGGCGCGAGAAATACAGTGATATCTCCGGCTGATGTCTCGAGCACCGAATCTGCGTGTGCACCGTTGGCGGAAACGAACCTCGCAGTGATGGGCCCGGAACCCGTTTCGGCGCGGGCGGATGGCACACCATTCAGCTCAATGCTGCCGCCGCCCGTCTCGGCATGGACCGAGCCGTTCGCGGAGCTTAATCGGATACTGCCGCCACCAGTTTCTATCTCCGCCTGGCCTCCAATATCACCCAACTCAATGCTTCCGCCCCCGGTCGTCGCTTTGATCGCGCCGTTGCATTTAGCGACTCGTATGTTGCCGCCGCCAGTTTCCAAAACTGCTCCTTGCGAGCCGGAAAGCACAACGACGTTGCCACCACCACTCTCCGCGGCAATCTTTCCTTTCGCAGCAGCAATTTTTCTGCTGCCTCCGCCCGTGTGCAAGGTGACGTCGCCGCCGGCGTCGCCTACCTCAATGCTGCCTCCGCCCGTTTCTGCATTAATCGCGCCGCCGATATTGTCGAGATGGATGCTTCCGCCGCCGCTCTCGGCGTCGAGCCGCCCGGCGATATTGGTGGCGATGATATTGCCGCCCTCACTCTCGACCTTGATCCCATCCGTGTCTCGAGGAACGGTAATCACGAGATCACCGGAAAATTTGCGTTGCCAATGGGCGTCGGAGTCGGAAACGATCCAGGCAGTGTCGCCGCGCACATAGGTATTGAGCGTGTAAGACTGAAACTTGCGGCGCGCGGCATCCTCCGAGGAAGCATTGGTGCGGCTACGGAAAGTGAAACTTATGCCGGCTTGCTGTCCGCCCTCCACCCGCACCGAGCAGATATCCACCTTTATTCGCAGATTGCGTGCGCCATTCAAAGTCCCAGTAATTTCCTGGGTCCACTTGCCACCGTCTTCATAAACACGAGTTTGCTGCTGGGAGTGAAGTAAGGGTACTTCCCCTAATGCACAAAACAAAAAAAGCGCGGCCGCGAAGCTCGCGAGCCTCTGCAATGCTTTATCGGAGGCCTTCATTTTTCTGAATTCGACTTGTCTATTTTCGGTCATATCTCTCAATCAATCTGCGGCAACTGGGCGATCAGAGTACGCGCGCGCGAGCGGATATAGGGATTGTGATCAGAAGCAGAAAGTTTCTGCAAAATCACGCGAACGCTGCTGTCCGCGCTGACGGGCTCCAACAAATGCAATGCCTGCGTGCGAACTCCTGGATTCGAATCACTCATCAAGGCCTCGAGAACCGAGTCTCGCACCCGCATATCACTTTTTACGTAAGCGCCAAGGCCTTCTAACGCCTTAAGCCGCACGCCCGGATTCGAGTCATAGCGCAGCGCATAAATGAGCGCTTCACGCACGTGTGAATCGCCTGGCTGCTGCGTCAGCAGGTCCACGGAATCCATTCGAACACCGGAATTGTAATTATTACGGGCGGCGAACAGCAGTAGCTGCTGAATGCGCTGATCGTTGATGGAACCTTGCGCCTGCTGGGTGGAAACTGTGTCGTACTCGATGCTGACTCTATTGCTTCCCGGCGATTGCGATATGGAACGGATTCCGCTCACGGAAGATTCCGAGCGGTCTTGCGGAACCACGGCCGCTGGGGCTTGATTGTTCCCGCTGATCATTTTGTAAGTTGCGTTGTAAGTTGCGCCGATGCCTCCGGCAAACCCCACCATCAAAATTACGGCTGCCAGAGCCGGCGAGAGCCGAAGCTGATGAAACCAGACTGCGGGTTCCAGCGTGAAGCGCTGCCAGAAGCCGCCCTGGGTGGCGGTTTCGAGGGCGTCTTGCAGACGCATGCGGGACGAGGCGAGGAGGCCAGGAGAAGGCTCGCGGACCTGGAACTCCGAGAGCGTCTCGTGGAAAGTCTGTGCAGCCTTCAATTCCGCGGTGCACTCCGGACAGCGCGCCAGATGCTGCTCAAGTTCATAGCGAGCATCATCGGGCAGCTCGTTGTATACGAATAAGAAAACGTTTTGTCGAACCCATTCGCACTTCAAGGTTTTACCCTCTCAAACTTTAAGACTTGCGGAGGCGAGAATTTTTGCTTCATCGCATGTCCGCTAACGATCCGCGCAATTTCTGAGTGGCGCGGAACAATGTGTTTTTCGCCGTTTCTTCAGTTGTATGCAAGACCTCTCCAACAGTCCGCAACTTGAGTCCGTGATAATGCTTGAGCTCGAAAACCATCCGTTCGCGCGGAGTCAGCTTTTCCAGCGCATAATCGATGCGATTTCCCAGTTCGCGGCGCATTAAATCCCGTTCAGGATTCGCGCCCGCCCTGCCGTCCGCCACCCGGTCGAGCAGATCGTATTGCTCACCGGAGGAGTCGGTCGCGACCGGAGCATCTTCCTTTCGCACTTGCCGCTTGCGCAGATGATCGAGGCAGAGGTTGGTGACGATGCGGTAGATCCAGGTGTAGAAAGAGCACTCGAAGCGGAAATTGCCCACGCTTTTGTAGGCTTTGAGGAAAGCTTCCTGATAGATGTCCTGGGCCTCGGACTCCGAGCCCGTGAGGTGCATTGCCAGCCTCAACACCGCCTGATCGTAGTGCCGTACCAGCTCCTCGAAAGCCGCGCGATTGCCGCGCTGCGCCTCGCGGACCAACAAAGAATCGTCGATACGGCCTAGACCGTGCCCCGCCATTCCGTTTCTAACCTGGGGATTCTGGGATCCGGTGCTACGTTCTGCTTGCTCGCCACTCGGATTGTGAGCGGCGCTGTTGCCGACCGCAAATGGTATCGCCAACGCTTCGGCCGGCATAGTTTTCCTGTCCTTGCCATTACCGGGTGCCTCAGCCGTTCTTCCCGGTGCATAGCGATAGACGTGTAAACTTGGCGGTCGTGAGCAGGAATTATAGGGGCTCGGGCGGGAGAGTTAAAACGAAACTCGGTTAATAGGCTGTCTGGCGGGGTATTGCGCAAGAAAACGGGCCAGACTTGGAGTCTGACCCGATTTTGGAAGGCTTATTCGACTTCTTCTTTTTCGATGACGACCTTGAAGTGCGTGGTCACCTCTTTGTGCAGCTTGATGGGAACAGTAAACTCGCCCAGACTCTTCAGCGGCTCGTGCAGCTGAATCTTACGGCGGTCAACTTCGAATCCCTTTTTCGCCAGCGCGTCGGAGATGTCCCCCGAAGTCACGGAGCCGAACAGGTGTTCTTGTTCTCCGGAGCGGCGCTGGAAGGTGACCGAAACGCCTTCGAACTGTTTTGCCAGTGCTTCGGCGCTCGATTTCTCCTTGGCTGAGCGGCGCACGGAGGCGGCCTTCATCTGCTCGATCACCGACTTGTTTCCCTCAGACGCTTCGATGGCCAGCTTGCGTGGCAGCAAGTAGTTCCGTCCGAAACCTTCGGCAACTTTCACTACATCCCCGCGCGATCCCAGCGAGGCTACGTCTTCTTTCAATATGACTTCCATGAGTGCTCCTTAGATGCTGTCGGATATCGGCTGTCAGCTATCAGCTGTCAGCTTACGATGCAAAGGTTCGTGCTGCGAGCCAAGGGCCAAAAGCTTAAAGCCGTCTGGCTGAAAGCTGAGAGCAGTTAGCTGACAGCTGCTACGCCGCTCTCCCGGCGAAGGGCAGCAATGCAATATTGCGAGCCTGTTTAATCGCGGACGACAGACGACGTTGATGGGGAGTGCATACTCCCGTCAATCTTCGCGGGACAATCTTTCCGCTTTCGGCTACGAACTGGGCCAGCAGGCGCACGTCTTTGTAGTTAACTGCTTCGATCTTTTCGACGCAGAACTTGCAAACTTTTTTGCGTCGGAAGAATTTGCGGCCACCTTCGCGGCCACCGCCGGGCCCGCCTGGGCGGGGCGGACGACGCTCTCCGCTGAATTGGCGGTCGCCACTGGGACGTTCTCCACTTGGGCGATCGCCGAACGATGGACGGTCTCCGCTAGGACGATCGCCTGCGGGACGATCTCCGGTCGGACGATCCGATGCTGGTGCTGCTGTGCCGCCTGAACTTCCGCCAGGGGCCGATGGTCCTCTTGTTTCGTCAGCCATAATGCTCCTTCACTTCTAAAATTGTTTTGTGATCTGTTTATGCCGTGGCAGCGGGCGCTTCGGCTGCCGGCTCTGCGGGTGCGGCTGCTGCCGCCGGCGGCGCCTTGCGGCGTGCGTCCTTGATCGCCTTTAGTTTGTCGAGGCGCTTTTGCTCCTCATCAATTCTCACGGTGAGGAACTTGATGACCGGCTCGGTCACGCGCAGGCGGCGCTCGAGTTCGGCGATTAATCCGCCGCTGCCTTCGACCGTCAGCAGCATATAGAGTCCGTCGTGAAATCTTCGGACGACATAAGCGAGGCGGCGCTTGCCCATTTTTTCGACGGACTTGACCGTTCCGCCCGATGAAGTCACCACCGTGCTCAACGTGGAAATCAGCTTGTCCTGCTCTTCTTCCACCATGTCAGGGCGGACGATAAACATCAGTTCATAAGTGCGATTCATAAATCTCTCCAAGTCTGGCTGCGGACTTCCGCGGCTATTCTTTATCCTTATCCCCGTCGTTAGCCTCAGGCTTGCGATTGAAGCGATTCATCGCCGCAGCCGGGCCTTCCTGCAAAATTACTTTCACAGCTTCGGAGGTGAGGTCGAGTACTTCGTCCACCACCTTGAGCTGGGCCTTGCGGAACGGCGCGAGTACGTAACCTGCGCCGTCCTTTATAGGATGGTCGGGAGCAATCCCCAACCGTATCCTTAAAATTTCCTGCGTGCCGAGCGCCTCAATCACCGATTCCATTCCGTTGTGGCCGGCAGAGGTGCCACGCTGGCGGATGCGAATCGTTCCCAGAGCTAAATCCAATTCGTCGTAGATGAGGAGCAAGTCAGTTTCGATTTGCACTTCATACTTCTCGACCAGCTCGCGAACCGACAGACCGCTCAAATTCATGAACGTTTCGGGCTTGGCCAGCAGCACCTGCTCTGATCCAATTGTGACCCGGGCTGTGATTGCGCGACACTGACGATTTCTTACTTCCGCGCCGCACTCGTTCGCGATGCGATCAATCGCCAGAAAGCCCATGTTGTGCGGGGTGAATTGATACTCCATCCCTGGGTTGCCCAACCCGACAATGAGCTTCACTCCATGAACCTTCGCTTACGTAACCAGACGGTGGAGAGCCGAATCATCCGCGCTCCACCGGCATCTAGCAGCCTTCTACTTCTTGTCTTTCTTGTCGGACTTCTCCGATTTCTCGGCAGGAGCTTCCGCATCGTCGGTCTCCTGTTTACCCTTCTTGATGACCTCAGGCTCAGTCGGAGTCGCACCGGCTTCTGCGGCAACCGCCTCAGGAGTCGCGACTACTTCTTCCTTGACCGTGGTCACGTGCGCCACCGGCTGGTTCTCGTCGGTGAGAAAGGTCAATTTCTGGTCGTGCGGCAAGTCAGAAACTCGCAACACTTTGCCGAGTACCAGCGCACTGACGTCCACTTCGATGGAGCTGGGAATGTCGTCCGGCAAGCACTCGATTTCGATTTCGCGCAGAAGTTGCTCAAGGATTCCGCCTTGCAGCTTCACGCCCTCAGCTTCGCCCTTCAGAACGATCGGCACTTCGACCGTCAGGCGCTTATCCATGGCGATGCGCTTAAGGTCAATGTGCAGCAGCGCGCCTTTAATGGGCTCGTATTGCCAGTCCACGATCATGGCTTTGGTGCGCTCGCCTTCGAGGGTGAGATCGAAGATGGTGTTGTGCCCGGTCTGCGAGTGTAGGATACGCGAGACCTGGCGCGGATCAACGCTCAGGGACTGCGCGTTCTTGCCAGCACCATAAAGCACGGCGGGAACTTTGCCTGCGGCGCGGACGCGGCGAGCGTCGTTCTTGGTGCCTGCGGTGCGTTGCTGACCTTCTAATAAGTTGCTCTCAGTTGCGGTAGCCATAATTTGAATTCCGTTCTACAAAAATAATTTACTGACCGAAGTCTCTTCGTGGATTGATTGAATGGCGCGGCCGATCAATCCAGCAATGGACAAAACTTTAATCTTGCTTTCGTGCTTGGCCGCCTCACACAGCGGGATCGTGTTGGTGACCACGACTTCCGTAATTTTAGAATTCGCGATGTTCTCGACGGCCGGCCCAGACAGCACCGGATGCGAGCAGCAGGCATAAACTTCACGCGCGCCGTTCTCGAGCAAAGCGCTAGCGGTTTTTACCAGAGTGCCTGCGGTATCAATCAAGTCGTCAATCACCAGACAAGTCTGACCTTCTACATCGCCGATTACGTGCATGACTTCCGCCACGTTGACCTCGACTCGCCGCTTATCAACGATGGCGAGGGCAGCGTCCATTTTCTTGGCAAAAAAACGGGCACGCTCCACACCACCTGCATCCGGCGAAACGACTGTCAGGTTCGGCAAATTCATGCGCTTAAAATGATCCACCAGCACCGGAGACGCGAACAGATGGTCTACCGGGATATTAAAAAATCCCTGCAACTGGGGCGCGTGCAAATCCACGATCAACGCCCGATCGGCGCCCGCAGTCGTCAGCAGGTCGGCGACCAGCTTCGACGAAATCGGTACTCGCGGCTTGTCTTTGCGATCTTGCCGCGCGTATCCAAAGTACGGAATCACTGCGGTAATCCGCCGCGCTGATGCCCGCTTCAACGCGTCAATCATCAGCAACAGTTCCATCAAGTGCTGATCAACCGGATGGCAAGTCGGCTGAATTACGAAAACATCAGCGCCGCGAACATTCTCCTGAATCTGGATGTAAGCTTCGCCATCTTTAAAGCGCGTGACCAGCGCCTGTCCGCGAGTTAATCCGAGAAATACGCAAACCTCGTCCGCCAAAGGCTCGTTGGCGGTTCCGCAAAAAACTTTAAATCGGTCGTCAACGCGTGCGCGATGTGGCTTGCGCTCCGTTTTATCGTCGGCGGTCATCTTTTTCTCGGTCGCGGTTGCGAGAGTGGCCATAAGTCAGCTGTTAGCTATTGGCTTTTGGCTGTTAGCTTGAATCCCTTGGGCCTTTAGAGCCAAGAGCCAAAAGCCTACGGCCAAGAGCCGTTTTCTGGCTGGGCCGCTAGGATTCGAACCTAGACAAAGTGCGTCAAAGGCACTTGACCTACCATTAGTCGACGGCCCAATGAAAAATTTGTGATTGACGAATGCTGACTGATGAATCGCCACCGCTCTGATTTTCAACTAAGGATCAGAAATCAACAATCAAAAAAGTTTCTTCCAGTACTGCGGGCGCGTCAGCGTGGAGGTCGCAACCGCAGGAAAGCCTGCCTTGCGCAACCGGGACGCCGCTTTCACGGCTGCTGCCCT
>JBDUDA010000248.1:0-4531 GCA_040003205.1 Acidobacteriaceae bacterium
CGCGTAAATAAACATACTGCCCGCCCGCGCGCGGCATCATCGCGGCCAGCTCGCCATAGCTGAGCGCGCAGATGATGGTCATGATTCCGGCCACCAGCCACGCGCCAATCAAAAGCGCGGGAGAGTTCACCTCGCGCGCAATTTCAGCCGAAACAATAAATATTCCGGACCCTATCATCGAACCCATCACCAGCATAGTTGCGCTGGTAAGTCCCAGTCCTTTGACCAGCTCTTTGTCCTGATGGCTCACGTCTTGCGAGGATCGGATTTCAGTTGTCATGCGCGGATTCTGCTTCGAAGGAATGTCGGTGTTCATCATTATTTGCGGTTTACAGAACGGCCTAGTCTGCGAATAAAGGTTGAAACCGCGACCTGACTTTACCTCAAGACGCGCAAAAATTCCTCAGCTGATTTTCGCGGATCTTTCATCAATCCGGAAATCACCGCCACCGAATCCGCTCCCGCTTCTATTACAGCGCGGCAGTTTGCGGTCGTAATTCCGCCAATCGCAACCAGCGGCCTCCCAGTCAAACCTCGTGCCTGGCGAACTCCATCTAATCCGATCACTGCATCCGGATCCGCTTTGCTGGTAGTCATAAATACCGGCCCGATGGCGAGATAGTCGGCATCAGTTCTGCCAGCTTCAGTGATTTGAGAAGGTACATGGGTCGAAATGCCAAGCCAGCACCGGTCGCCGATGATTTTGCGGGCGCTCCCCGGCGACAAATCGTCCTGGCCTAAATGGACGCCGTCATAGCCAGCCGCAACACAAAAGTCAGCGCGATCATTCATGATCAATTCACAAGCGGCCCCAACCCGTTCCTTTACGTCCTGCGCCTGCTCCAGCATCTGCCGCGAACTTCCATTTTTATTCCTGTACTGCAATAGCGTGACCCCACCCGCCACCAACTCTTCCGCAGCTTCAAACAGACGCTCGCTGCTCGTAAAGCATGACGCATCCAGAATCGCGTACAGACGCGGAAGTTGAATCATGCGCCCCCAAGCCTCATTTGGAAGGCTGACGTTCTTCCTTCTTCGCCAGAAAGCGCTCAATGAACGTGGTATCAAAGTTGCCCGCGCGAAAATCAGGATCAGCCAGAATGCGGCGATGCAGCGGGATTGTCGTAAATATTCCTTCCACGATGAACATCTCGAGGGCGCGCGACATACGCGAGAGCGCCTCGGTGCGATCTTTCCCTCGCACAATCAATTTCGCAATCAGTGAATCATAATAAGGAGGAATCGTTCCCTCAGCGTAGGCCGCGGTATCGACTCGCACCCCTGTGCCTCCGGGAGGATTGAAGGCCGTGATCTTTCCCGCCGACGGCGTGAATTTCTCCGGATGCTCGGCGTTGATTCGGCACTCGATCGCATGCCCGCGATGCACAATAGGACCTTGCAGCACATTCTCCAGACGCTCTCCCGCCGCCAGCAATATCTGGCTCTTTACCAGATCAACATCCGTCACCATTTCCGTTACCGGATGCTCGACCTGAATCCGCGTGTTCATCTCGATAAAATAGAGTTTGCGGTCTTCATCCATGAGGAATTCGATGGTGCCCGCATTCACATATCCAACCTCCGACAACGTCTTGCAAAGCACCTGTCCAATTTCCGCGCGCAATTCAGGAGACACTTGCGTGGATGGCGACTCTTCCAAAAGCTTCTGATGCCGCCGCTGGATACTGCATTCGCGCTCTCCCAGGCTCACCACATTTCCGTACTGATCGGCGAGCACCTGAAACTCGATATGGCGCGGACGCTCCACGAATTTCTCCATATAAAGATCGCCGTTGCCGAACGCTCCCGCCGCTTCCGATTGTGCGGCCTTAAATAACCCGGGCAACTCTTCTTCGTTGCGAACAATCCTCATTCCCCGTCCGCCGCCGCCTGCTGACGCCTTGATGATGACTGGGAAACCAACTTGTTTCGCCCACTCTAACGCCTCTCCTTCGCTGGCGAGAATCCCCTCCGAACCTGGAAGAATGGGCACACCGGCTCTTTTCATGGCTGCGCGAGCTTTTTCTTTTTCACCCATCAGACGCGTTACTTCCGGAGGCGGCCCAATGAATTTGATGTTGCAGGTCTCCGAAACCTCGGCGAAGTTCGCGTTTTCCGCCAACAGTCCATATCCCGGATGAATCGCATCCACATTCGCGATCTCCGCCGCACTGATCACCGCCGGAATATTTAGATAGCTCTGAGCTAACTGCGGAGGCCCGATGCAGATGGCCTCGTCCGCGAAACGGACATGCAGGGAATGCCGGTCCGCTTCACTGTAGATTGCGACCGTGCGGATACCCAATTCTTTGCAGGCACAAATCACGCGCAGCGCAATTTCCCCGCGATTTGCGATCAATATCTTCTTAAACATGGTCTCCCAAATTGCGCTTCGCTGGCTTCCAAAAATTGCCTTCCACGCACATAAAAAGGCGCGTTCGGCGCGCCCTCACAACTAAGTTGAATTCCAGCTTCCACAACTTACTTCTTGGGACGAATCACAAACAATTCCTGCCCGTATTCAATCGGCTGTCCATTGCTCAGCAACTTCTTCACTATTTCGCCCGTCATGTCGGCTTCAATTTCGTTCATCAATTTCATGGCTTCTACGATGCACAGAATCTGCCCAACTTCCACCATATCGCCAGGCTTCACAAACGGAGGCGATCCGGGCGTTGGAGACTCATAAAACGTACCAACAATTGGGGAGCGGACGCTGTGCAATCCTTCTTCGGGCGCAGGCGGCCCTTCCTTTACCACAGGCGGCGGGGCGGGCGCGGCCGCCGGTCCCGCTTCCGCGGCAACCGGCATCGTCGGCTGTACACTCACGTACCGGGTTTCGGTCGAGTGCGAGGCGACTGGTTCGGTTCCGCGCTTGATGCGGACCTTGACGTCTCCGCGTTCCAGTTCAAACTCAGAGATGTCTTTTTCGATTAAGAACTCTATGAGTTCTTTCAGTTCTTTTTGATTCATGGTCTAAAGGTGGGACTATTTCTGCTCATTGTGCGTCGAACTTGAAAGACGCAAAGACCGCTGATTGTCTCCGCTTCCCCCGCAATATTACCAGCCCTTTAAAGGGTAAGCAGTTCTTTGCTGCTCGGAGTCAAAACTTCGCGTCCGTGCTCCGTAACCAGCACCATGTCTTCAATTCTTATCCCGAATTTCCCGGGAACATAAACGCCCGGCTCAATCGTAATAACCATACCCGGCCTAAGAATATCGCTCCGTCCACTGGCAATCCGGGGTGCCTCGTGAATTTCCAACCCCACTCCGTGACCGGTGGAGTGCGTAAAATACTTCGCCAATCCTTCCGCTTTCAGCAAGTTACGGGCAGCTGAATCGACTTCACCGACGGTCGAACCCGGCTTCACGGCCTCCACAGCCGCCTGCTGCGCCCTCAGGACCGCCGCGTATGCGCGTCGATGTTCCTTCCCGGGCGCGCCCACAAAAACTGTACGCGTCATATCGGAACAATAGCCGGAAAGTATAACACCGAAGTCGCAGACCACGAATCCTCGTGCCGGGATGACGGTAGCGGAGGCCACCCCGTGAGGTAGCGCCGAACGCTTCCCCGATGCGACGATGGTCTCAAATGACATCCCCTGTGCCCCCTTAGTCCGAGCGGCAAACTCGAGTTCGGCAGCGATCTCTGTTTCGAACACTCCGGCCTTCACTTGCCCGCGAACCCCCTTCCACAGTTCTTCGCCCAGTTTCGCTGCCGCACGAATTAAAGCCACTTCATCTGCATCCTTGATTAAGCGGTGTTGTTCCGTCAGTCCTGGCGATTCCACAATCTTGAACCGCTTTCCTAACTTGCCCTGCAACCGGGTTATGCTGGCGACCGTTAAATATTCACTCTCAATTCCGATATTTGTTTTTCTTCCTAATCCGCTCTCTCCAGATGCCAGCCACATGGGTGCCGCCAGTAAAGGACTCTCTCGGGAAATCAAAATTTTTGCGCCTCTCACCTCCAGCCGCGATTGCTCAACGTAACGGCCGTCGGTAAAAAACACGCTCTTCTTTTCGCTTAGAACCAGCGCACCGGCACTTCCAGTAAATCCGCAGAGATATCGAATGTTGGCTGGGTGGATAATGAGCAGTGCGCCCAATTTACCCTCCGCAAGGATGTTCTGTAACTTCCGCTGTCGGGATCTGTAATCCATCCCGCAAGTTTATCAACTGCCGGCAGCCACTTCCGGCTAGAACCACCAACGTCATGTTGAGCGAGAGAGTCGTTCACGAAGGAACGACGAGGAAGTCGAAACATCCCTATGAGCTTCGTGCCTGCCTTAGTCAAAGGGATCTTCACCCGGAAAGCTACAGAAAATATGGGTCGCAAAATTAAACCGCCGGTCCTGAAATTTTCAGGAAACCGGCGGCCGTTGTTTCGACTGGTCGAAGTTTTCGACTATGTCTGAATAATGCGAGGAGTGATAAAGAAAATCAGCTCCTGGTTAGAGGTGCTGACCGAAGTACGTTTGAACAGGTTGCCAAGATAAGGAATGTTGCCCAGCAACGGCACCTGCGAAAC
>JBDUDA010000249.1:0-4522 GCA_040003205.1 Acidobacteriaceae bacterium
GTCCCAAGCCCTGGCTCAGGGACCTGACGATGCGATTCTTGAGCCCGCCTGCGCCGGGCCTCACAACCAACAACGTCACCACAACAAGGGCAATGACTGCGAGCAGACGACGCTTTGAGCGAAGGGAGCTCAACGCACAACCTTAAGCGTCCTACGCCAGCGGGTCTCATCGAAAAAGTGAATCACGATGTGCGCCAGAAAGCCAATGCGCTCGCTAACCTCGGTTCGCTGGTACTGCCCGGAGGGAGTTTCAAAAGACCAGTAAATGAACATCGGGCGTCCGATGACGTTCTCTCTGGGAACAAATCCCCAGAATCTGCTGTCGAGGCTCACGTCCCGGTTATCACCCATGGCAAAAAAATTGTTAGGGGGCACCACAAGATCTTCGCCTTGAACGTGCTGCGGAAGGGTCAAAGCCCAATCCGGATAGACCCCATTGAAGTCGGATGGCGATACGGCTGGAAAGTTGTCGCGGTATGGATTGTTGTCGTCGGTACTGTCATGAATCTTATAAGTCTCGTCCAATTTTTCGCCGTTACGGTAAACCGCGCCGTTGCGAAGATGAATGCGATCGCCGGGAAGGCCCATCACTCTCTTCACGACGTAGAGTCCAGGCGTCACCGGAGAAAGAAAAACGAAAATATCTCCGCGGTGCAGGTCGCGGTAGGGCAAGAGCGGACCGACCCAGGGGCTACGGGGAGAAAACTGCACACGGTTGACGAACACATGGTCACCGATGAGCAAGGTATTTTCCATGGAGCTCGAGGGAATCTCAAATGCCTGCACAATGAATGTAATGATGAACAATCCCGTCACTAGAACGGCTGCGAGGGAGGCAAGAAATTCGACGGTAGTCTCGCGCGGTTTTTCTTCCTGCGCCTGTTCTTTTTTTGCCACTAGTGTGCGTTCCTTGTCGATGGTTGCCACGTTAGTTGATCACTCTAAATGTGCGGTCCCAGCGCGTCTCCTGAAACAAATGACTGACGGCATAGGCGAAGTGTGCGAGTTTATCACTCGCGGTATGAGAACCCTGCAAATCTTCCCCCGCGCTGCGCACCGACCAATAAATCACCAGGGGGCGGCCAATGATGTTTTCCCGTGGAACGAATCCCCAATAACGGCTATCGAGGCTCTCGTCGCGATTGTCGCCCAGCACAAAGTAGTGGCCCTGCGGCACAATCAGTTCCCCGTCTTCCACCAGTCGCTTCATCTGTAGCCACCAGCGGCCTTCCAGTCCGGGCACGGGAATATTCAAGCGCGGAAACTCGTCGCGGAAAACATCATGCAAGCGCACGGTATGTTGAACGTAGGGCTCCTCAAGAGCGGTACCGTTTACATAGAGTCGCCGGTTAATCAGGCGTACCCGGTCGCCCGGCATGCCGGCAACGCGTTTGACAAAGTGTTCGCTGGGATTAACGGGATAGTGAAAAACAACCACGTCTCCACGCTGGATGTCGCGATAAGGGACTGCCCGCCCGATAAAACCGTTGCCTCCGTAACGAAGTTTGTCCACCAGAAGGTAATCGCCGATCAGAAGCGTTTTCTCCATCGACTCGGAAGGAATTTGAAAAGCCTGCACTATGAATGTGATAACAAACACCGCGATGACTACTGTTGTCGAAAGTGATTGCACCAGGCTGGACCAATCGGCGCGAGGAGATTTTCCCGCAATATCTCTCACTGCAATTGTGGATGCCGGACTTTCGAGAACGGTGCTCATTGGATTCTCTGCGATCTTGCGGTCAAAAATTCCAAGACTTGACGGGCAGCAGCCTGCTCCGCATTCTTCTTGGTCGAGCCCTCCGCGCGCCCGGTGAACTCAGGCTCGCCGAACTCCTTCACCAGCAGGCGCGCTTCGACACTAAACGTCTTGCTGTGTTCCCGGCCAGCCTCCTTCACCAAAACGTAAGTCGGTGCCGGCCGGCCCGCGGCCTGGAGCTTTTCCTGGAGAGCTGACTTGTAATCTCCCACCGGAAGCCCATTTCCATTTTGCTCCACTTTTTGCAGTTCCGGAGTAACGATGTGCCGCAAAATAATTTGCCGTGCTTTTTCCAGGCCGCCGTCCAGGTATACTGCGGCCAAAATGGCTTCCAGCGCGTCCACCAACATCGCTGGCTTATTTCGCCCTCCGCTTTTCTCCTCTCCGCGTCCCAGATGTAAATACTTTCCCAACTCTAGTGCCTGTGCGACCTGGATCAAGTGTTTTTCACTCACCAGATGGGCGCGCAGCTTAGAGAGTTCTCCTTCGCGAAAAAGCGGAAAGCGCTGAAACAGTTCGAGGGTCGTAACAAATCCGAGCACCGAATCGCCCAGAAATTCCAATTGCTCGTTGTTAGCGGCACGGGCTCCCGCCGGGTCCCGCCCAAGCGGCTCCGGAACGTGAGAGGCATGCGTCAGCGCCTGATCAAGCAGCTCTGGGCGCAAGAACTTGTGTCCGAGCGCCTGCTCGAGCGCCGTAATTTGCTCGGATCTCATAAGCTATCAACTTGCAAAAGCCGAAACGCTTAGAAGCTGTTAATCACAGCGCGCCTTCGGCTAAGCCTCAATACCTTAATCGGCGGTGAAACGTATCCGATTTAATATCAACTTACTGCTTTGGCGTCGTGGTCGCTGAAGGCGTGGATGCCGAGGCGCCCGCGGCCGGTTTCCCCGGCGCTGCCGAAGCCCCAGCCGACGGCTGTACGGTTCCGCCCGTCAGTTGCACTAGTCGGTCACGTTCTCTTCGAGCCACCGTGCCGGCATTCGTGCCCTCCTGAGTGAGCTGCACTGCCTTGTTCGCTTCGGTCAAGGCCTCCGGATATTTATTCTGCTTATCCATAGCCAACGCCAACCGCAGCACCACGACAGGATCAGGCTGCGAAGGGAAAGCGTCGATGGATTTGCGGAATGAGCCTTCCGCATCGGCAAACTTGGACTGGTTGAATTGCAAAGTGCCAATGATGGAATAGGCGCTCGAGCGCAGACCACTCTTGTATGCATCGATCTTCTCTTGTGGAGTCCCTGCGGGGACGGAAATGTCGGTGTCGACAGTCTCCAGCGCGTGCTGCGCCATTTTTGATGCATCGGCGAGGCGCTGATCCTTGTCAATGTCAGTATCTCGCGTGCGCTCAGCCGTGACCTCGGCTACTCCGATCAGAGCTTCAGGATCATCGGGATCAAGGGCCAGAACTTTGTGTCCAGCTTCCTGCATCTTGTCGGCATTGTTGGCAGATTGGTATGCCCGCATGGTTGCGCGCAAGAGCAATAAGCGCAATTCACTGTCGGGAAACTTGGCGGCAAAGTCGGTTGCGGCTTTATCCATTGCTGCCGGATCGGTCGTCTTGATGGCCGCCTGGTAGGCCTCAAACTCAGGCTGCGTCTTCGCTTGCGGAGGTCTTTTCCCCTGCGGCTGGGCACCCGCAGCTGGAGCTGACTGCGTGGTATTCGTTTGCGAACTGCCGGCGGATGCACCGCCCGCTTGTGCCGGGGCCGCTTGACCCGCTGGCTGACTTTGGTTAACAGAAGGCTGCTGGGCGAATGAGAAATTAGCCAAGATCAGCATCACAATTATGGTGGACGCGCGCTTCATAACTTTCTCCTTTTACAAATCTGAGGTCTAGCTACGAAAATGTGTAGTGCGAACTTCCAAAAACGACAATCATATCTGAAATCGAAAAGTGGAAGCCTGCGCTGAAACTCGCCAGCCACCTTATTCCTGATGAGTGGGCGGCTCGTAGGGTTGCTGCAATCCGCGCTCGGCAGCCGCTTTGGCCTCGGGCAGTGAATCACCCGCAGTGAGCGCCGCCCGGTACTCCTGCACGGCTGACTCACGGTCTTCCTGAAGGTCGAAAATTCGGCCGAGGTAGATATGCGACCACGCCAGCACCTTCGGTTCCTGCGCTACTGCCAATGCCTTCTGGAAATAGCCACGCGCCCCTTGGATGTCTTTATTGGCGGTTGCGACCTCCGCCAGGATAAATAACGCGCGTCCCGCATCTTCATTTTTTTCATCGAGCGCCTGCTGCGCCAACTTCTGAGCATTGGCGGAATCCCCAGCCGCCAGACGCTGCTCGGCAGTAATCAACAATTTGCCCTGAGTGGGTCGCGAAAGATGTAGTAACTCCGGATCGGCGCTCGTGGCGAACTGTACCTCCGACGCCCGCCTCTGCTCTTTCTTAAGATTGACGTCTAGCAGCATGTGGCCGTATGTGTTCCGCAACCCGACTGGATCTTTCTCAAATTGCACGAGCGCATCGTAAAAATAGGCCGTGAGAATAAAGCCCTGTTGCATGGACTGTTCTACCGATTGCATTTTTTCCGCGTCCGGCGCTTTGGAGGATCCCAGAGTTCGGGCTTCGATCGCGCGAATCAAGCACTCGGTGATCAGAAGAGACGAATCCGTCTTGAAACTTTCGTCCATGGGCGCGGTTTTGACAGAGTCAAGCAGAGGGTTCAACCGATTGACTAATTCCGTATATTTGAGAGCGAAAGGATCCAGCAGATAGTGCAGGTAAGTGTGCCGAATCTGATCGATCTTCAGAAC
>JBDUDA010000044.1:0-15346 GCA_040003205.1 Acidobacteriaceae bacterium
GAAATCAATGCCCTCTCTCGGGTCAGGGTTGGCGACCGCAGTAGCGAGAACTACGTTGTCTCCGTTGCGCACTACTACGGAGCCGTGGGCCTGTTTGGCTAGTTTTCCGGTTTCAAAGGCGAGACTTTTGCCGCCGGCAAGTTGAACGGTTACTTCTTGTTTCATGATTTATATCCTTCTGGGCAGGAGGGCACGCGCTTGCGAATTTGAGGTTGCACGACGTAACAGCAGGTGCCAGTAGCGATTGCGAACGAGGATCGGAAACACACTTTACTCAATAGCCCTCAAGAATGATTTCGTGGCGAGTTCGCCCGTGGAGATTGCGATCAACGCCACGGAGCAATTCCGGTGATTTGCGGTAAATACAATCACAGATGGAATAACCACAACTATTTACGGAGGCCGAGTCTTTGGACGACGGTCTTATAGCGCTCGGAATCGTACACTTTGAGGTAGTCGAGCAAACGACGCCGTTTGCTGACCAGCATGAGAAGACCGCGGCGCGAGCCATGATCTTTCTGGTGTGTTTTGAAGTGATCCGTCAAGTGACCAATGCGCTCGCTCAACAATGCGATCTGGACTTCAGGGCTGCCGGTATCGGTAGCATGAGTGCCGTACTGATCTATGAGGGATTTCTTTTGCTCTCTGGCTAGCACTTACTTGGTGCACTCCTGTCTCAATTTCAATTTTTCTCTAACGTCAATGAGGGTAACACGTTGTTTGTGAAGGTGTAAAGGTTGCCTCAGAAACAATCCGCAAAGGGCCCAAAATAGGCATCCAATTCCAATATAATAGGAGCAGATGCGGACCCATTGCAGCAAATGTGATTACGAGAACGACTCCCGTTATCATTACTGCGGGATGTGCGGAGAGCAGCTACCCGAGATCGTCTCGGATCCCGCGCCCAAGCCGGTTCGCGCCGACATACCGAGTCCACCTCTTCGCAACGAAGTCAGAATTCCGGTTCCCAAATTTTCAGCCCTGAATGATCGAAAAGATGAAGCGAGAGCGGTCGCTTCAGTGAAACCCGTGTCTGCTCCGGTCGTGGCATCGCGACCTGTAAATGTCGCAGTATCGAAGGCAATCTCCACAACAGAATTAAGGTCGGTCCGTGATGCTGAGGTTAAGTCTGCCGCGGGTGCTGACACGAAGGTTTTTGCAGAGCCTGTCAGGCAGGAGTCAGCCAAGATCCCGGAGCACATCTCTGAAGTCGCGCGGGTCGCGGAATCCGTTCCCGCGGCGGAAGCGAGACCTGTCCCCTCGTCCGAAGCAACACCTGCCGCACCCGTTCAACTGTTTGAGCCGGCCATTTCCGCGAGTCATACGCAGCTGACAGAGTTAGTTGCCAATCCTAAATTTGATGATGCTAGATTCGACGATCCCCTACTCAACGATCACAGGTTCGGCGATCCTCGGTTCGACGATTCTAAACTTAACAACCGCAAACTTAGCGAACCTGGACTCGACGATCACCACTCGCACACTGTCAGCGGTCCTTCTTTTCTGGGTCTGTCGAATGAGCCCTCGAGCGATAATTTTCAGTATCTTCTGGAAGATCCGGAAGCCGGACCTCATCGAGGAAGACTTCTCGTTCTATTCCTCCTGATTGCGATTGGACTTGGGTTAGGCTGGCAGTGGAGACATGGTGCTTACCCATTCGCCGGACGGCAGGAAACGGAGACCGCCGCGAATGGGGCGATGACGAATAGTTCGTCGTCGGGAAATATGTCGGCATCTCCCTCCGAAGTTTCCCCCGCAATGTCTAGCAATGCGGAGAGCGTCTCGCATCCGAAAACTGGGGTGGCGGAGCCGTCTCGTCCTGAGTCGAAGGCTGGCGAATCGAAGCCTGGAAACTCTTCTATTCCGAAGCCAACTGATCAGGAGGTCGGTTCGTCAACTCAGCCCGTCCCTGAGCGAAAAACCGAAGTAGAACAAAAGAAGGCGGAGCCCCCTCAGCAAAAGAATCCTGCGGCTAGTGCTGAAGTAGCGGAGACAACTCAGCCGGCACACAAAGCTCCGGCGGAAAAAATAACCGAAAAACCCGTTGCCCGCCCCGAACCCCAGCCGCGAGTGACCGCAGCATCGCGAACCGTGGTGGAGAAGTATCGGAAATCGCAAGGATCATCGCAGGACGACATCCTGGCCGCAGACGGCGAGAAATATCTCTACGGTCGCGGGGTTCCTCAAAACTGCAATCGAGCCCAAAAGGACCTTCTGAGCGCGGGACAGGGCAGCAGTGCCAAAGCTCAGAGCATGCTGGGAGCGATGTACGCGACCGGACACTGCGCCACTCGTAATTTGCCCACCGCCTATCGCTGGTTCGCAAAATCGTTGCGCAGCGACCCTTCCAACACGCGACTTTCGCGCAACCTTGAGATTCTGTGGAACCAGATGACGCCTGATGAAAAACAGATGGCGTTGCAGAGCAGCCGCTAAAGCAATTTCCCATCCCCGAAAGAGAATGTTTTTCCGCCCGGTCGTCGAAATCCTAACTTGTCGAAGGTGCGGCTTAACTGCTAAGGTTCCGGTTTACGTAAAAAGGGTTTCGATATGAAGCTTGCGGCCCTTCTCCAATCCGTCATTGCGTCCTGACACGTACATAACCGGGAAAGAAGCTTAAAGGTTGCCGAACGCCGATTTAAAAGTGGTCTCCAACGATGCCAGCTTAGTGTCGGCCATCCGTGCCGGCGGAAGTCACGGCATGGCGGAACTCTATGACCGCTATTCGGGAATCGTTTATGCCGTCGCGCTCCGTGTGCTCGGCGACACGGGCGCTGCCGAGGACGTGTTGCAGGAGGTATTTTTGCAGCTGTGGCGTAATCCAGGGCTCTTCGATTCCAGCCGCGGCAATCTTGCCCCATGGCTGGCGGTCATTACGCGTAACCGCGCGATTGATGTGCTACGGAAGCGTAAGCCGGAAACTGATATCGCAGACGTCGTGCTTTCGGTGCAGCCGGATATGGCGGGAGAGGCTGGCCGCTCGCAGGCAATGGAGAAAGTCAGAGACACCATCGGATCCATGCCGACCGCGCAACGCGACGCGTTGCAGATGGCGTACTTCGAGGGCTTAAGTCACAGTGAAATCGCGGCAAAAACCGGCGAGCCGTTAGGAACAATTAAAACTCGCATTCGCGCAGGATTGCTGACTCTGCGCAAGGCGTTCAACTGATGAGCGTACACGAACAATTCGCTGAAGACCTCGCTCTGCACGCACTGAGTACGCTTGAGGGCAACGAACGTGCCGCCTTGGAGCAGCATTTGAGCTCCTGTGGTGATTGCCGTCAGGAACTGGAGCAGCTGCGCGGAGACATGTCGCTGTTGGCCCTCTCCACGGTAGGGCCGAAGCCTCCGGCCCGGTGTCGTCAGCGTTTGCTGGATGCTGTCGCTCGCGAGTCTCGGCACAGCTCATCCAAGACGTCGAGCCCGTGGTGGTCCGCGGCACGCTGGCTGGCTGCGGCCGCACTTTTGACGCTGGTTGCGCTGCTCCTCCAGCAGAACACGCGACTGCGTCAGCGGGTGGCGAGTCTACAGAATCAATCCGGCGACCAAGTAGCGGAACTCGAGCAGGCCAAGGAGATTGTTCAAACTTTGACTGCTACCGATGCATTGAGGGTAACGCTGGTTGCGGCGAAGACTCCTCCTCAGCCGCAGGGGAAGGCAATTTATGCGCGCAACCGTTCCAGCCTGATTTTCCTGGCAAGCAATTTTCGTCCTCTGCCCGCAGATAAGATTTATGAGCTGTGGCTGGTTCCCACTAAAGGCGCGCCCATTGCTGCTGGATTGTTCAAGCCTGATTCTTCTGGGAGCGCTGCGGTGATTAATCCTCCGCTACCGGCTGGAGTGGAAGCGAAAGCATTTATCGTGACACTGGAGCCAGAGAGCGGGTCACATGAAGCTCCTCGCGGAGCTGCGGTGATGTCGGGCGCGGGTGAGTAGCATTTTTACCGCAAGCTGAATTCCTCACGTATTGGATATCGATTAGCTTTAGGGATCCCTCGCTGCGCTCGGGATGACAAAAACTAAATGTCATGTTGAGCGGACGGCGTCGCGCCAGCGACGACGGGAGTCGAAACATCCCTATCCCCACCAGAAAAGCAGGTCCCTCGACTCGCGCGGTATGACAAAGAGGTCACGCGACACTCTTACACTTCGTCGCTTTCCTTCAATTTCGCGATCACGCTCAAATCTTCCAGAGTTGTCGTGTCGCCTTTTACTTCGCCTCCATTGGCAAGCTCACGCAGCAGGCGGCGCATGATTTTTCCGCTGCGGGTTTTTGGGAGCGAGTCGGTGAAGCGGATGTCATCCGGCCGCGCGAGCGCGCCAATTTCTTTTACTACCCAGCGGCGTAATTCTTCTTTCAACTCCGGCGTCGGCTTCTGGCCGTGATCGAGAGAAACGAAGGCCGAAATCGCCTGTCCCTTCAATTCATCGGGACGTCCCACCACCGCCGCTTCCGCCACCGCTGGATGCGCGACCAGCGCCGATTCCACTTCCATCGTGCTTAATCTGTGTCCGGAAACGTTAATGACGTCGTCAACACGGCCCATGATCCAGAAGTATCCGTCTTTGTCTTTGCGGGCCCCGTCTCCGGTGAAATATGCGCCTGGAATCTGCGACCAGTATTGCTGAGCGTATCTTTCAGGATCGCCATAGATGGTCCGCAACATTCCTGGCCACGGCTTTCGAATAATCAGCAGGCCACCGGAACCCGCCGGAACCGGCTTCCCTTCCCCGTCCACAACTTCGGGCACGATCCCGGGAAATGGTCGCGTCGCGGAGCCGGGCTTGGCGGCAACCGCGCCCGGGATGGGCGCGATCATGATGTGTCCAGTTTCGGTCTGCCACCAGGTATCAACGATCGGACAGCGGTTGTGCCCGATGACGTCGCGATACCACATCCAGGCTTCGGGATTGATAGGTTCGCCGACAGTTCCCAGCAGCCGCAGACTGTCGAGCTTGTGTTTCCGCGGCCATTGCTCTCCCCACTTGACGAACGTTCGGATTGCCGTCGGTGCAGTATAGAAAATGCTTACCTGATGACGGTCAATGATTTTCCAGAAGCGGTCCTGCTCGGGACAATTTGGTGCTCCCTCGTACATCAGGGTAGTGGCGCCATTCAGTAGGGGTCCGTAAACAATGTAGCTGTGCCCTGTGACCCATCCAATGTCGGCCGTACACCAGTAAGTGTCTTGCTCTTTAATGTCGAAGACCCATTTTGTGGTGATGTAAGCGCCCACCGCATAGCCTCCGGTAGTGTGGACGACGCCTTTCGGTTTCCCCGTGGTGCCGGAGGTGTAGAGGATATAGAGAGGATGTTCAGCATCCAGCGGCTCAGCCTTACATTCGGACGGAGCGGCAGCCATTAGTTCATGCCACCAGTGATCGCGCCCCGCGTGCATATTGATCGGAGTTCCCGTTCGCTGGTAGACGACGACATGATTTACCGATGGGCACGACTTTAGAGCTTCTTCGACAGCGCGAAATAAATTCACTTCTGTGCCGCGACGATACGATCCATCCTGAGTGATAACAACTACAGCCTGAGAATCGTGAATTCGGTCGACCAGGGCTTGCGCGGAAAATCCGCCGAATACCACGGTATGAGTTGCTCCGATGCGCGCGCAGGCCAGCATGGCGATGGGAAGTTCCGGCGTCATCCCCATGTAAATGGCAACGCGGTCGCCCTTCTTCACGCCCAGTGATTTTAGAACGTTGGCGAATTTCTGCACTTGATGGTGCAGTTGCTGGTAGGTCAGAGTTCGGACCTCGCCTGGTTCACTCTCCCATATCAATGCCGCTTTGTTCTTGCGCCAGCTGTTTACGTGCCGGTCGAGGCAGTTGTAAGAAAGATTGATCTGTCCTCCCACGAACCATTTTGCGAATGGACAATTCCATTCCAACACTTTGTCCCATTTTTTAAACCAGTGCAGATCTTCTGCAATTTGTCCCCAGAATTTTTCTGGATCCTCAACTGAATCGCGATAGACGCGTTCATAGTCGCTCAGGCCCTTAATATGCGCGTGTTGAGCGAATTCTGGAGGACACTCGAATTTACGGTCTTCCTGAAGAATGGAATCAATGTTGCTTCCAGGATCGGGTGTGCGGGGGTTATCCGCCATACAACTTCTCCTTCTAATAGTCATTGTCTGCCTATCATTTTGACGAATGGTAATAAGGAGCTTATTCGATGTCGAGAAATTTATGTCGATCTTTGTCAGCGGGGAGAATACATCGGTCGCGCCGGCCAAATATTTTATAGCGATGGCGCGCGATGAAATTGTAGATCGAGTCACGCAGAAACTTCGGGACAATACGCAGACCGGCGGCGGCCAAACGCCAGGGCGGCTAAGCTCTCGCAGGATTGCGATAACCGCGGCAGAGCGCGCGAAAAGGTGTTCATGTTTTTCTCCCGGGAACAATACGTACATGGTCTCGAAGCTCCGAGGGTCGGCATCGTGCCTGGCAAGAATAGTTGCAGCTTGCTCGCTCTGTAGAGAAAGGAAGCGAAAACGTTCGGCGTGGTCCCGGGCAATAACGAATTGGACAACGCGACTACACAATCCACATCGGCCATCATAAAGAACGACGGGATGCGGGCTCTGGGTCGTGGAAACTGTCTGAAGACGACCGTCAGCTTCCGGCACGAGCAATTCGTCAGCTCGCGTAATCGTCAATACCACCTCGTAGTAGAAGGTAAGTTCCTGTGCGCGTCTCTGGGGTCGCACGAAAGAACTCAGCCACAAAGAATCCGGCCGCCAGAGATTTAGTAAAGGCCCAGCGCGTGGCATTCCTCCAATCCTGGGCAACGTCAGGACTACTCAGTTCAAGAGTCGCGATATCGTCTGGAATCTGAATCGCAACCTGACGTTTCGACAGGGCTGCCACCAAATCCCCGCGTTTGGCTGCGCGCTCTGAATCGACTGAAATCAACGGCTCCAAGTCCTTCAGAAGGCGCTGTGTCTCCTCTCCAATCTTAGTGCCTTGCAGCCGCTGTTTTACGCGCCGTCCCGTCATCGGCCAACGTACCCATAAACGGTCCGTACCATTGCGATGCAGAACACTGGAAGTTTCCGGTCCGTAAAAATCTTTCCTGTAATCGTCAGAAACAACTCCCAATTTGTTGAAATTGAAATGCGCATTCCTGCTCTGTAGGGGATCGAAAGTCCAAGTCATGTCTTTGATCAATCGACGGTCGTTCAATAGCCGCCCGGCGCTGGACAAATCCTTTACCGGACCCGCAACTGATATGCCCCGGAGATGTATCCCCAGCGCGCATTCGCGCTGGGCCAGTTTCAAGCGATATCCCAGATCGAGATCGCGATAAGGTTCCCGAACTGCAAGCATGTGAGAATGAACTCTAAGCTCGCCATGTTCGAGGCTGGGAAATCCGTAGGCAAAGCCAGCGAGGTCTTCGCCATCGAATGCACCAATCCATAGGTGTCCGGCAGATTGGGAGGCGATGATCGCTGTGAGGGGGAAAATGTCTGCATCCGCGAGCCCCCACACTTCACGTTCCACGTGCTCAACTTTTTGTAAGTCCTCCAAAGTGTGCAATCCGCGAATTGTTATGGTTAAAGCGGACTTCGGAGAGGCACGGTCATTCATTTTTTGTAATCCGTAGTCGATCTGATTCCGCAAACAATTCTCCTGCCGAAGTCTAACGCGCTAGCAGACAAGCCCTTAAGCCGATGTGCGGAGGAGCATGTCCGGTAAAGTTTTGTAAACCGCAGGCAGCGCTCTTGACGACGCTGACATTAGATCAGATTCTATTGGGACGGTGAATAGAAGATTCCACAGTCATCTGGACAATAAACCGCAACCCGATCATGTGATTGCGCGTCCAATCCACGAGTGCTGTTTCAGCGCAGGAGTGTAGTTCAAGAGGAGTCTGCTTGATGGCGGAGGGTGATAACGAACGAGTGCAGAAGAAAATACCGCGCTCAAAATTTGTTCTCTCGAAGCGGACGAACAGGGTCTCAACGCGAGCGTACGTAAGCGTCCCACGATCAACTGACGGATTCCTCCTTCTTTTATCCACGTTCCTTTCGGTTAGCTTCGCGTTGATTGGATGCAGCAGCAATTCCGCGAAGCCTGCCTCCGCAAAGGCGAACACCGCTCCCCCTGCCATGCCTGTTGTGGTGGCGACGGTTGAACGTCGCGATTTGCCAGTATTTCTTACTGGCTTGGGATCCGTGTCGCCCCTCGTCACCGTGAGCGTGAAGAGCCGTGTGGACGGCGAGTTGATCAAAGTAAATTTTAAGGAAGGGCAGAACGTCCGCAAAGGCGACCTGCTGGCGCTGATCGATCCACGGCCGTTCGAGGTGCAACTGAGCCAGACGCAGGCGGCGCTTTTCAGAGATCAAGCTTCCCTGCGTGATGCGCAACTGAATTACCAGCGCTATAAAGAGTTGCTGCAAGTGTCGGGCGCAATGTCCCAGCAACAGGTGGATACGCAAAAAGCAGCCGCCGATCAGCTTGAGGGAACGGTGCGTTCCGATCAGGCGGCAATCGACAATGTGAAGTTGCAGATTGCGTACTGCCACATCACCGCTCCAGCAAGCGGGCGCGTTGGACTCCGGCTGGTGGACGCCGGAAATATCGTTCATGCCAGCGATGCGAATCCGATGATGGTGATTACTCAATTGCAACCGATTGCTGTGCTGTTTACTTTGCCCGAGGACGTCCTCTCCAGCGTCTCGCAACGTATGAAGAAAGGTGGACTCGCAGTCGAGGCCTACAGCCGCGACGATCAGACCGAGCTTGCCAGCGGAAATCTGCTGACCATCGACAACCAAATCGATCAGACTACTGGCACGGGGCGCCTGAAGGCGGTTTTCAACAACACTGACAGCATCCTCTGGCCCAATCAGTTCGTGAATATCCACTTGCTTCTCGAAACGCGCAGAAACACGATATTGGCCCCGGCGGCGGCAATTCAACGCGGGCCCAACGGCAGTTTTGTTTTTTCCGTTAAGGCTGACAAGACGGTTGAGGTGCGTCCGGTTGTCGTCTCGCTGACGCAAAATAATCTCTCCGCAATCTCGAGCGGACTTTCCGCGGGTGATGTGGTCGTTACTGATGGCCAGGATAAGTTGCAGGCTGGCAGCAGAGTTGACGCACGGACGATGAAGCCTGCAAGCGAGGCTTCGCCGAAGTCCAATCCGGCAAATAATCCGGACGACCAGTCGACGAATTCCGCGGAACACCGGACCTCTACTTCCGGTGGCACGACGCAATGAATCCTTCCCGTCTCTTTATTCTTCGTCCGGTAGCAACGTCATTACTCATGATCGCGTTGCTGCTGGTGGGAATCGTGGCGTATTTTCAGCTTCCCGTTTCAGCCTTGCCCGAGGTGGACTATCCGACGATTCAGGTGATGACGTTTTATCCCGGGGCTGGGCCTGATGTCATGGCTTCGTCGGTGACTTCTCCCCTGGAGAGACAATTTGGGCAAGTACCCGGCTTGAGTCAGATGACGTCCACGAGTTCGCTCGGTAGCTCGGTCATCACGCTGCAATTCAATCTTGATCAAAATATTGACGTCGCTGAGCAGCAGGTGCAGGCTGCGATCAATGCGGCTACCACCTATTTGCCACGTGATCTTCCCAATCCTCCGACTTACAGCAAAGTGAATCCGGCGGACGCTCCTATTCTTACTCTGGCTCTCAACTCGGATACGCTACCGCTTTCGAAGGTGGAGGACTTTGCTGACACCGCTCTGGCGCAAAAGATTTCCCAGTTGCCAGGCGTCGGACTCGTCTCCATCAGCGGTGGCCAGAAACCGGCTGTGAGAATTCAGGCGAATCCCACCGCACTCGCGTCCTATGGACTGAGTCTGGAAGACGTAAGAACCGCGCTCGGAAGCGCCAACGTTGACCAGGCTAAGGGAACAATCAACGGGCCTAGACAGTCGTTCACGATCGGAGCTAACGATCAGCTGACTTCGGGCATTCAGTACGCACCAGTCGTCATCGCATACCGCAATGGAGCTCCGGTCCGGCTGTCTGACGTCGCCTCCATCACGGATGGAATCGAGAACACAAAGCAGGCGGCGTGGATGAATACATCGCCGGCTGTGATTATGAACATCCAGCGGCAGCCGGGCGCGAACATTATCAGTGTCGTCGACCGCATCAAGAAGCTGCTGATCCAGCTGAAAGCTTCCCTGCCGACCGCGGTAACCGTCTCGATTCTCACAGACCGTACGGAGACAATTCGCGCGTCAGTAAAGGATGTTCAGTTCGAACTGATGCTCACGGTAGGGCTGGTCGTCCTGGTCATCTTTTTATTTCTCAGGAATCTTTCCGCAACAGTCATTCCCAGCATCGCTGTCCCACTTTCGTTGGTGGGAACCTTCGCCGTCATGTATGCGCTGGGATACAGCTTGAACAATCTCACGCTGATGGCTCTGACGATTTCCACGGGGTTCGTGGTGGACGATGCCATCGTAATGATTGAAAACATCGACCGCTTTCTAGAGGAAGGCGACTCTCCGCTTGAGGCATCGCTCAAAGGCGCGGGCCAGATCGGTTTCACCATCGTTTCGTTGACGGTTTCGCTCATTGCAGTGCTCATTCCCCTATTGTTCATGGGAGACATCGTTGGCCGGCTGTTCCGCGAGTTCGCAGTTACGCTGGCGGTAACGATTCTGGTGTCGGCGGTGGTCTCACTGACCTTGACTCCGATGATGTGCGCCAAGCTGCTCAAGCGCCATGACCCAGCTAAGCGCAGCCGGTTTTATAACCTGTCAGAGGATTTTTACCATCGCGTCATAGCTTTTTATGGAAGAGGTTTAAAGTTTGTTTTAAAACACCAGACAACTACCCTGCTCGTGACGGCAGCTACTCTGGTTTTGACTTTGTTCTTGTATGTCGTCGTCCCCAAAGGATTTTTCCCGGTGCAGGATACCGGCGGCATTATCGGCATCTCCGATGCGCCGCAGAGCGTTTCGTTCACAGCGATGTCTGAGCGGCAGCAAGCGCTATCCAAAATTATTTTGCAGGACCCGGACGTGGCCAGCCTGTCGTCGTTTATAGGCGTGGACGGCACCAACATGACAGGCAATAGCGGACGAATACAGATTAATTTAAAGCCCCATGGTGCGCGCAGTTCGACTGCGTCGGATGTGATTCGACGGTTGCAGCCGAAGCTGGCAGCAGTGGAAGGCATTACTTTATACATGCAGCCGGTGCAGGACCTCACCGTGGAAGATCGCGTCAGCCGCACGCTATATCAATATTCGATGGAAGACGCCGATCCTCAGGAGCTGGCGACCGTCTCGAGTAAGTTGCTCGATAAGTTGCGTACACTTCCGCAACTACGTGACGTGGCCAGTGACCAGCAGAATAATGGACGGGAAATTAATTTAGTCATTGACCGTGACACGGCTTCCCGGCTCGGGATTTTGCCGCAAGCGATCGACGACACACTCTATGACGCCTATGGGCAGCGCCAGGTTTCAACCATCTTCACGCAGTTGAACCAGTATCACGTGGTGCTGGAGGTCAATCCGCAATTTCAGCAAAATCCTGATTCCCTGAAGGATCTTTACGTGAAGTCGAGCACCGGCTCGCAGGTGCCCCTGCTGTCATTCGCGCACGTTGGGCGCACAAACGCGACCCTGGCCATCAATCATCAAGGACAGTTTCCCGTGGTTACACTTTCGTTCAATCTCGCGCCGGGAGTTTCATTAGGCGACGCCACCAAGGCGATTGACCAGGCGGAAGCGGAAGTCGTGCTTCCCGCCAGTATTCGTACCAGCTTCCAGGGAACGGCGGCAGCGTTTCGGAATTCGCTGTCGTCCGAACCGTGGTTGATCGTTGCGGCCATCGTCACCGTCTATATCGTGCTGGGAGTGCTATACGAAAGCTATATCCATCCGCTGACAATTCTTTCCACGCTTCCGTCTGCGGGAGTGGGTGCGATCCTCGCGCTGCTCCTGACCGGGAACGACCTTGGCGTGGTGGGGCTGATTGGGATCATCTTACTGATTGGCATTGTGAAGAAGAACGCAATCATGATGATTGACTTCGCGCTCGAAGCCGAGCGGGTGGAGCACAAATCTCCGGAAGAAGCGATTTTCCAGGCTTGCCTGTTGCGCTTTCGTCCCATCATGATGACCACGATGGCCGCATTGCTTGGCGGATTGCCTCTCGCCCTGGGCCGCGGCACGGGATCGGAGCTGCGCCATCCGCTGGGAATTACGATCGTTGGCGGACTGTTACTGAGTCAACTGCTCACTCTTTTTACGACTCCGGTTGTATATCTCTGGTTTGACCGCCTGTCGAGAAAGTTCGAGCGCTTTCAGGTTGGAAATGCTGTTACAGAACCGGCCGCGACTGGCGACTGATGAGCGTTTCTTCCCCATTCATACGACGGCCGATCGGGACTTCACTCCTGACGTTCGCATTACTTTTGTCTGGAGGCCTGGCATTCACCGCCTTGCCAGTTGCGCCGCTTCCACAAGTTGAATTTCCAGTGATTCAGGTGGGTGCCGCATTGCCGGGCGCAAGTCCGGAAACCATGGCCTCTGCCGTGGCAACGCCACTCGAGCGGCAATTCGGACGCATCGCAGGCGTGAACCAAATGACGTCCACCAGTCAAATGGGTTCGACCAGCATCGTTCTGCAATTTGACTTGAGTCGCAATATTGATGCCGCGGGCCGCGACGTGCAGGCTGCCATCAATGCCGCGCGCAGCCAGTTGCCATCCTATTTACCAGGAAATCCTACCTATCGGAAGATGAACCCAGCGGACGCCCCCATTCTCATTTTCGCGCTGACGTCGGATACGATTACGCTGCCGCGCATGTACGACGCGGCCGATTCGATACTGGCGCAAAAATTATCGCAGGTCGAGGGTGTAGGACAAGTCTTCGTGGGTGGAGGCGCGCGTCCGGCCGTGCGCGCGGAATTAAATCCTCTAATGTTGAATAAGCTGGGGATTGGTTTGGCACAGGTACGGACCGCGTTGGGGGCGGCGAATGCGAATAAACCAAAAGGCCAATTAGCAGACGATACGGGTGCCTGGTCCATTCAAAACAATGATCAGTTAACGTACTCGGAGCAGTACCGTTCGATTATCGTCGCTTACAACAATGGCGCAGCGGTCCGGCTGGGCGATGTCGCCGATGTGCAGGATTCCGTGGAAGACACGCACAACGTCGGCTTGGCCAACGGAAAGCCTGCGGTGTTGTTGATTGTTTCGCGTCAGCCCGGAGCCAACATTATCGCAACGGTGGACCGGGTGCGCGCGATGGTACCGGCTCTACAAGCCTCCATCTCTCCGGCGATCAATCTGCGCATCGTGCTTGATCGCACTGTTACAGTGCGCGCTTCCGTCCACGATATTGAAGTGACGCTGATGCTCTCAATCGTGCTTGTGATTCTGGTTGTGTTTCTTTTCCTGCGGACGGTGCGCGCTACTTTGATTCCCAGCGTTGCGGTCCCCCTATCTCTGGTGGGAACCTTTGGTGTGATGTATCTGCTGGGCTACAGCCTCGACAATCTCTCGTTGATGGCTCTGGCGATTTCAACCGGGTTCGTCGTGGATGACGCCATTGTCGTTCTCGAAAACATTACCCGATATCTGGAAAAAGGAATGCAGCCATTGCAGGCAGCATTCCGCGGCGCTCGCGAGATCGGTTTTACTGTTCTTTCCATGAGCACGTCGCTGGTCGCCGTGTTCATTCCGATTTTATTGATGGGCGGAATCGTTGGCCGGCTATTCCGCGAGTTTGCGGTGACCCTGAGCATTGCGATAACTGTCTCGCTGCTGGTATCGCTTACTACTACTCCAACCATGTGCGCAAAGATTCTGAAGCCACTGGGAAATGAAAAGCACGGGCGCCTCTATCGCTGGAACGAACGCGCGTTCAACAGAGTCCTGCGCGTGTACGAAGGTAGCTTGGATTTTGTGTTACGCCATCAATTTGTGACTCTATTAGTCACTGTGGCGACTGCGGGGCTCACGGTCTATCTTTACGTCGCAGTACCGAAAGGTTTCTTTCCTCAGCAGGATACGGGTCGCTTGATGGGAATGGTGCAGGCGTCTCAGGACATTTCCTTCGAGTCCATGGCGACGAAAATGAACCAGTTCGTAGACATTGCTGGGAAGGATCCCGCTGTAGAAAACGTGATCGGCTTTGCCGGGGGAAACACGGCAATGAATCAAGGACGGATGTTTTTTACATTGAAGCCCCTTTCCGAGAGAAAGATCACCGCGGATCAGGTCATAGGCCGGCTGCGCTCGAAACTCAGTGTCGTCCCCGGCGCGACTCTTTTCATGCAATCGGCGCAGGACTTGACTATCGGGGGCAGGCAAAGTCAGGCGCAATATCAATACACGTTGCAGGGCGCGGACCTCAGCGAACTGAATACCTGGGCCCCGCGATTGCTTCAGAAGCTGCGCACGCTAACGGAATTGCGAGACGTGAATGCCGATCAACAGAGTAAGGGGTTACAGACGAATGTCATTATTGATCGCGATACCGCATCGCGGCTTGGCGTTAATTCGCAGGACATTGACAATTCTCTCTACGACGCATTCGGACAACGGCAGGTTTCAACGATCTATAAAGAATTGAACCAGTATCACGTAGTGATGGAAGTGGATCCAAGGTTCCAGCAGACTCCTGAGGCACTGCAATCCGTCTACGTGAAATCCTCCCAGGGTTCGATGGTTCCGTTATCAACTTTTAGTCACTTCGGTCCCGATGACACCGCCCTGGCAGTAAACCATCAGGGACAATTTCCCTCCGCTACATTGTCGTTCAATCTAGCTCCCGGAGTGTCCCTGGGTAAAGCCACCGAGGTTATAGAGTCGGCGGAACGCGAGCTGGGGTTCCCCGGCACTATTCATGCCAGCTTTCAAGGAACCGCAGCAGCTTTCCAAAGCTCGCTCGCAAGCGAGCCCATCTTAATTCTGGCGGCTCTTGCCAGTGTCTACATCGTCCTGGGCGTGCTCTACGAGAGTTACATTCACCCGATAACAATCTTGTCCACCCTGCCATCTGCTGGAGTAGGCGCCCTGCTTGCATTGTTGCTGACGCATAACGAACTCAATGTCATCGGAATGATTGGCATCATACTGCTGATTGGAATCGTGAAGAAGAATGCCATCATGATGATCGACTTCGCGCTCGAAGCTGAGCGGATCGAAGGCAAATCACCTTTGGAAGCGATTCGCGAAGCTTGTTTGCTGCGTTTTCGTCCCATCATCATGACCACGATGGCCGCGCTCCTTGGCGGATTGCCTTTGGCTTTGGGAACTGGCACCGGCTCCGAGCTTCGGCAACCGCTGGGGATCACCATCGTTGGCGGCCTCATCTTCAGTCAGGCCCTTACAC
>JBDUDA010000001.1:0-44277 GCA_040003205.1 Acidobacteriaceae bacterium
TCCGGTCGAGATGACAGATTATTTTGAAATTCAGCCACTGCTCCGGAGAACATCCTGAAATTCTCCCCATTTTCATCGGACCCGCTCGATGCCGAAAGAGCTAGCCGCAAAGTTCCCATGCCTGCATAATCACAGTTACCTATGCGTGTAACGGTCTTTGGGGCCACTGGGCTGCTGGGTCAAGAAATCATCCGGCAATGGAAAGAAGATGACGTCGTTGGCCTAAATTCTAAGGACGCGGACATTCGCGATCCGGCGGAGGTGCTACGCGCGGTCGAAAAGACGCGTCCCGACTGGATCGTGCTTGCGGCCGCCTACACCGACGTGGATGGATGTGAGTCCAATCGCGAACTCGCGTTCGATGTGAATAGTCGAGGCGCCGTGAACGTCGCGCGCGCTGCTAAGCAGCACGGCGCTAGTCTTCTTTTCGTCAGCACTGACTATGTATTTGACGGTGAGGGCGATGTGCCCTACGAGATCTATCATCCGCGCTCACCCCGATCTGTGTATGGAAAATCAAAAGCGGAAGCTGAGGTTCGGCTGAGTGAGATTGCTTCCGAATGCTGCATCGTTCGGACTTCGTGGCTTTTCGGTGCAGGCGGAAAATGTTTCCCTGACACGATTCTTAAGCTGGCGGAATCCCGCAAAGAAATTGATGTGGTGGATGACCAGCGGGGATCGCCTACTTACACTGCTGATCTCGCCCGCGCTATCAGCGAGCTTTGTCGAAGGGACGCGCGCGGCATTGTGCATGTCACTAATCGTGGAGACTGCTCCTGGTTCGAATTTGCGAATGAGATCGTAAGGTTGTCGGGCAACGGAGTGGTAATTCGACCGACTACCAGCGAACGTTTACCTCGCCCTGCGGAGCGTCCGAAGTATTCTGTGCTGTCGCCTAACAGCCTGCAAAATTACGACATCGCCATGCCCGACTGGCATTCCGCTCTGAAGGACTACCTTGCACGACGCGGTCGTAAAGATTAAGAGGGATGCTTCGACTTCTTGCGCTTTCGCTAGCGAAAGCGCAATCCGCTCAGCATGACATTAGCTTATAAGGGCAACTTCGACTTGTAGGGAGGTCGTCCGAACCGCGCAACCGATCGCCGCTGGAGAGAATCATAAGAGTGACTTTTACTCTGCCGAATTTCGGCAATAATCGTGCCTCCGGTTCGAGGTACCGCAACATGGTTCCAGCGCACTTTTCCCGCAGTGACGATGAGCACGAAAAGAGCTTTCGGTCGCAGGCAGATGAAACGTCTACAACATCTCTGTCGCTTCAACAGCCGCCCAACTTTTCCGAACCGACGACTGGCCCCGTGAAGAAGGAAGCGAGACGTAGCGACCGGCGGATTTTATCCCGACCCGACGGCATTATCTCGAATATCGAGAACGCGACTTATACCGTCCTTCGCAAGCACGCAAAAGGATCGTCGTAGCGCCCGCCTCAGGCTGAAGGGCTCACTTCTTTTTTTACGCTCAGAGTTCTTCCCACCGTAGAATGCCAAACTGAATCATCCAAATTCGAAAACTTGTCGAAGCTTGTTCAACTAACGCCAGCGCAATGGAGGAACCGTGCCTCTCACCGCAATTGATTGGATGGTGATTGTCGGATATCTGCTGGTCAATTTGATGATCGGCATTTACTACCGTCGCCGCGCCAGCGGGAACACCGAAGAATTCTTCATCTCAGGGCGCGACGTTTCGTGGTGGCTGGCCGGAACCTCAATGGTGGCGACGACTTTCGCCGCCGATACTCCGCTATTGGTGGCTGGACTAGTTGCCCGGCAGGGTATTGCGGGCAATTGGATCTGGTGGGGCTTATGCGTTGGCGGCATGCTGACGGTTTTCTTTTTCGCACGCTACTGGCGACGGGCCGAAATCCTAACTGACGTGCAGTTCGTTGAAGTGCGCTATGGCGGGCCGGCGGCCGCATTTTTGCGCGGGTTCAAAGCCGTCTATCTCGGACTGTTTATGAACTGCTTTATCCTGGGATGGGTCACGCAGGCGATGATCAGCATTATCACTGTGCTGCTCGGACCCGTGATCGCGCAGGGCAGAGTTTTGCAACTCACGCTGGCGAGCCACACGTTTCAATACACGCTGGGGGATCCTCGCACCACTTCCCTTCTGATCTGCATTTTTATTCTGATTCCGTTTACCGGGCTTTACACGTTTATCGGCGGACTCTGGGGAGTCCTGGTCACCGATCTTTTTCAGTTCGCATTGAAGATGACCATGATCATCGTGCTCGCGTGGGTGGCGGTTTCGAAGATTGGCGGGATACAGGCGTTGCAGGTTCATCTACAAGTGATCGGCGACAACATGCGCAACAGCGGAATTGAAACCGCGAATCCGGTGGCGTTCTTCCCAGATTTTCGTTCCGGACTCACCAGCAATGCGGTGTGGACCCTGCCGTTACTGACATTCTTTGTTTATCTGGCAATGCAATGGTGGCTGGCGTGGTATCCGGGAGCGGAGCCGGGCGGCGGTGGATACGTTGCGCAAAGAATGTTCAGCGCAAAAGATGAAAAGAATTCTCTGGGCGCGACCCTCTGGTTCAACATCGCGCACTACGCGTTGCGTCCATGGCCGTGGATCGTTACTGGACTGGTCGCGGTCGCGGTTTACTCTCCCTACGGAGGCATTCATCCCAGCGCTGCTTTTGCGCAGAATCCTGAGCAGGGTTATGTGATGGTGCTTCGCGACTACCTGCCTCCGGCTCTGAGAGGATTGATGGTGGCGGCATTTCTCGCCGCCTTCATGTCCACCATTGGAACGCAGTTGAACTGGGGCAGCTCATACCTTGTGAACGACCTCTACAAGCGTTTTATCGTGCGCGGAGCCGATGAACGACATTATGTATTCATCAGCAAAATTTTTACCGTGCTCCTGGTTCTCGTCAGCGGCTTTACGGCGATGCAGTTGTCTTCCATCAATCAAGGGTGGCAACTCGTGCTTAACATCGGATTCGGTACGGGCGCGGTATACATCCTGCGCTGGTACTGGTGGCGAATTAACGCGTGGAGCGAAATCTCCGCCATGCTCGCCGCCGCCGTGGTCACGCTTGCGCTCAACCGCGTGACCTTCGCGGGAAACAGTGCGATCGTTTACGCCAAGACCGCTCTTATCACTGGCGGGATCACGACGATTGTCTGGTTGATTGCGACTTTTATGACTCCTCCGGAGTCGAAAGAGACATTAGTAGGGTTCTACAGACGCGTTCATCCCACTGTGTACGGCTGGAAGCGCATTGCGAAGCTTGTGCCTGAGCTTCCAGAGGTAAGAGATGTTGCCGGTAATACTTTCGACTGGCTGATGGGATGCGTGATGGTTTATGGATGCCTGTTCGGCATCGGCAAAATTGTTTTCCAGCAGTGGGCGTGGGGAATCGCGCTATTGATTATTTCTGCTACCGCCGGGTATCTGATTTTTTGGGACTTGTCGCGTCGAGGCTGGGCGACGTTCTCGGGAGAGACGGTCCTGCCAAAGCAGCCAGCGCAAAAGTGACCGCGTACCGAAAAAGCAGGTCCCTCGGCTTCGCTCGGGATGACAGAGCTTTTCTTCCTACACGCGCTCGCTCGCGATGACAGAGTTTTTCTTCTTACACGCGACGCTCGCGATGACACAGGCTTTGCTCGCGACGACAGTTTCCTTCTGATTAACTTTTTTACGATTGTCATTCCGAGCGCAGCGAGGAATCCCTATCTTTAACCGGGGGCGGGCACATCGACAGACTTCGCTCAAGTCTTCACGGCCCCATGTTGTCGGGTGTGCACGTATCCGCGGACGATCCCGGAACAATTGGAGTCACGGGCACCGGCGGAGTCGACCACGGTATGTTCGCGAAATCGAAGAATTCTGTCAGGTCTGGCTGCACATTATCCCGGTTCGTCAGATGCGCAGCCGGTCCGATGAAGCGGCTCTCCACCAGCTTGATAACCGCCGTGTGGTCCATCGGAGTGTGCGAAACGTAGTGCGCCCGGCTGAATGGAGACACCACAAAGTTCGGCACCCGGAAGCCTAACTGGGCGGCAAATCCATTGACCGCGGCGGCGTCCGTCGAAACCGCGCCCGGGTCGGTCAGTTTCAGATCACAATGCAATGTCGGCGTTCCCGGAGTTACGGGCACACACGGGCTATAGCTGTCGGATTGCACGGAAATTCCAGCGATGTCGGGAGGCGTTGCCCCCAGCGTCGTCGTGTTCGTGAAAGCATTACTCTGGCCGGGCACCGGAGGTACGTGCTCGTATGGACCGCCGCCCTCGTCATAGCTGAAGAAAAATACCGAGTCGCTCCACGAAGGACTATTCATGAACCCGTTAATCACATTTGCAACCTGATACTGCCCCGCAAGCACGGATTGTCCAGATCCCGGATGTTCATCGTTGTGGCTGTATCCCGCTTCGATGTAGGCGAAACTGGGCAGAGTCGCATTCTGCAAATCAGTGAAGTATTCCGGCAACGGCGCGATGTGGTTGGTGTCAATGCAGAAAGAGTTCGCTGGATCGCCAACCGCGGTCCCTGAGTCCTGAGCGGTGCCGGTGCATGTCGGTCTGGTGGCATTCTTCTTGTAGAGCCAACTGACCGAATACGTAAAAATGGAAAATGAGGTTGCGGGAAATTTGTCTCCCGGGTTAACACACGGCGGACCGGGTGTTACCAGGCACTGGTCTTCGGTAGTCGAATAGTAAATTTTCCAGGAAACGCCCGCGTTTTGAAGCTTCTGAAAAATCGTTGGAATACTGAGCTGCGGCAGGTGATCGCGTCCGACGTCGTATGCCAGGCCTTGCGTGGTGCCTCCGGTCAGGGTGGCGATGCGGTTGGGAGTGCTCTCACTCGCGACTGGGGAAAACCAGCGATCGGAGATCGCGAACTGTGAAGCCATGTCGTAGTAATAATTCAGGAAATCCTGATCGTAGTAGCCCATCGCCCGCTGCCCGGTTAGATCGGTATAAGTGCCACCGCCTCCGAAGCCGTTGTTCTTGGCGAAATTTTCCGCAGTATGCACAAAGCCGTCCATCAGCATGGGACGCGTGGTCGCGAAATTGTAGCGATTGACATCGCCAAAGCTTTGCAGCCAGGCCGATGAATCATCGTCAATGCAGGTGGATTTAAGCTTGAAGAGTGGAAAGGCAGGATCGCCCTCGTCGTCCTGATTGCTGATTGTCGCGAGCTTGTCGTCAATGCCGTCCACGTTGTAAGTATTGCCGTCCCCGCTGACGGTGCGTCCGTGCGCGACGCGGTAGGGATTCAGCATCCCAAAATAACTGTCGAAGCTGCGATTCTCCTGCAGCATCATGATCACGTGATTGATTGAATTGTTAAGCGTGCGCGTGCCTACGGTGATGGTCGCGTTCGCGGTGGCTGTCTGACCGCCGGATCCCGTCGCGGTGGCCGTATAAGTAGCCGTCTGGGTTGGATGCACGCTCTGCGTGCCTCCGGTTCCCGCCAGAGTGTAAGTATTCGAATCGATGTTGTCAGTAATTACGATGCTAGTGGAATTCGACGCCGTCACGCTAAGTGTGGTGTTCTGACCATTAAGTATGGTCGTAGGATTTGCACTCATACTGACAGAGGGAGGAGGGCCCAGCGGCTGTACGGTTACCGTACTCTGAGCTGTAGCGTTGCCTCCGGAACCAGAGACTGAAATCGTGTAAGTCGTATTTTGCGCAGGAGATACCGACATACTTCCTGAGGTCGCGACCGAACCGATTCCGTTATCGATGCTGGCGGTGGTCGCGTTCGTTGAACTCCAGGTAAGCGTTGAACTCTGTCCCACCGTAATTGACGAAGGACTTGCCATGATTGTTACAGTAGGCGCCACGCCTGCTGGTTGTACTGTCACGGTTGTCTGCGCGCTGGCGCTGCCACCTGCACCAGTGACGGTGATGATGTAGGTAGTCGTTTGTGTAGGCGAGATTGAAATAGCGCCAGTAGTAGCGACCGCTCCAATACCGTTATCGATATTGGCTGACGTGGCGTTGGTGGCCGTCCAACTCAAGGTCGTGCTTTGGCCGACCATGATGGTCGCGGGATTCGCGCTCATAGAGACGGCGGGCGATGCGTTGACCGGCTGCACCGTAATGGTCACGCGCGCAGTGGCAGTCCCCCCGGCCCCGGTAACCGTGATGAGGTACGTTGTCGTCTGGGTGGGCGATACCGACTTGCTTCCCGAAGTGGCTACTGCACCAATGCCGTTGTCGATGCTCGCCGAAGTTGCGTTGACTGACGTCCAGGTCAGCGTGGCACTCTGTCCTGAAGTGATAGCCGCAACGTTCGCCGATAGAGCCGCGGTGGGTGCCGGCGGGCCAGGTTGGGGCGCTGCTGAAGCTCCCCCGCCGCAGCCGGCCAGCAGCAGCAAGCTGAGTATCAGAAGCAGAAAAATGCTCAGTGAAGCGCGGTTTCGACGAAGGGCGAGTTTCATAATCGATGGCTGATAAACCTGAAAAGCCAATCCGGAGCTGCTTCTTTATGCTGCAATACTCAGGCTAGTCGCACAATGGCCAATCCGTTCCGTTTCGAGTGGATGACTGGTTACCACGGTTACCGGATTCGCCGCCAGTTGGCGTGGTAAGTGGCTAAGTTAATTCTCCCCCTGCCGTTTCATTGATCGACCTTGCATAATGCCGGTCGCCTGATGTAAAACCCTCCCGACCTCACTCTTCTTGCCGAAAAATGACTTGTCCGGAGGGTTTTCGTCCCCCGCTCAAGCTTCTAATGTCTTGAACTCGGCTTGGAGTGCAGGAAGGAAGCTTCTATGAAAATCTCCAGGCTCGTATCGCTCACACTTTTTGTCTCTCTTTCAGGCGTACTGGCATGCGCGCAGAGCGTCACCACTGGCGACCTTCACGTCATAGTCAAGGACCCGAGAGGCGCCACCGTGACTGGCGCAACTGTCACCGCCAGTGACAAGGCGCAAGGGTTTACCCGAACCGCCTCAGGGGATACTGAAGGCGATTACCGCGTTTTAGCATTGCCTCCGGGCTCGTATGAAGTGGTCACAGAGGCTGCGGGCTTCGCGAAATTCACCGCCAACGTGACTATTACTGTCGGACAGGTAGCCGAAGTCCCGGTCGGACTTTCAGTAGCGGGGACGCAGGAAACTGTGGAGGTCAGCTCCGCTGCCGAGCTGGTTGAGACCCAGCGCAGCTCGACCACCGACACCATTGACCAGCGCCGCATTGACAACCTGCCAACCAACGGACGGAATTACATCAATTTTGCCTTAACAGATTCGCAAGTTTTGCGGGACAACGCGCCCAGCATCGGGGCCGCGCCGACATCTGGGCTCAACATTTCCGGACAGCGCGCGCGTTCGAATCTAGTGAACGTGGATGGCGGCGACGCGATTGATAACTCGACCAACGGAGTGAGGTCCACGGTTTCGCAGGAGGCAGTACGGGAATTTCAAATCATTACGAATAGCTATGCTGCGGAGTACGGCCGCGCGGCGGGCGGAGTGGTGAACATCATTACGCGCTCGGGCTCGAACCAGTTTCACGGCGACGTCTATGGATATCTGCGTAACCGGAACTTCCAGGCCGTGAATCCGTTCAGCAACGTTTCCAATCCTGCCTACACACGGGTGCAGGCGGGCACGGCGTTTGGCGGTCCGATTAAAAAGAATAAGACTTACTATTATTTTTCTTACGAGATCACGCGCAGGCATGAGACCGGATTCAGCAGCATCGGCCAGAACAATTATGGGCTGGTGCCGTTCGATGCCTCACCATATTTTGGCGCGCCCGCGGGGACTTTTGACATTCAGGTGACGCCGCAGCAAGCTGGGTTCCTGGCTAATCCCGGACCGGTTCCATTGCCGGTTGTGCAGGCTTATGCTTTCACGGCTGGGGCCGCGTCCGGTATCGCCCTGAACGGCACCTATCCGGCTTCGTTCGCTTTTCTCCCGCCAATACTGGTGCCCGCCGGGCTCCAACAGTTTCCTTCTTCTTGTAATCCGGCGCTGCTTGGGGCGGGCGCTTATTGCACCGGATTGCCGGGATCATTCCAAACACTGAATTCGCAAGTTGGAAATTTCCCTGTTTTCGAGGGAACGAGTCTGTACTCTCTGCGCCTCGACCACAACATTAATAACAACAATCGCCTGATGCTTCGAGGCAATGTAAGTCCGAGTACGGTCACGGGAATAGAAGTGAACGGCGAGAACCAGACATTCGGACAGAATGCCTTCTCGCGGACTTCACAACAAACTTACCGGGATGTGACCGGCCTTCTGCAGGAGACCTGGGCGATCGGCAACAACCGAGTGAATGAGTTTCGCTTTCAATTTTCGCGCCGCGGATTGCTTTACAACTTTTCCAGCGCCGCAGGCGGCACCGATCCGGCGATCAATATTCCTGGGACCGCGTTTTTCGGGCGCGAGCCCTACTCTTTTATTCAGCGAACAGAAAAACGGTATCAGGCCACAGATAATTTTTCTCTCGCGTTCGGGCACCACAACACAAAATTTGGAGTGGACTTCAACTACATTCCCGTGGACGCCACGTTCACGGTGAACTACGGCGGCGTGTACGACTTCGGATCGCAGACGCTGTTTCCATCGCTGCCTTCTTTTAGTCCGGTGCAGGCTTATGGACTCGGACTGCCCGGTGATTTCATTCAGGGGATTGGCAATCCTCACGATACTTTTATTAACAAGGCAGTCGGCGTGTTCTGGCAGGACTCGTGGCGAGCGTCTCCCACTCTTACGTTGAATTATGGTCTGCGCTACGACATAGAGTTCCCTCCGAAATTCACGCCGCCGAATCCGCTGGCTCTGGCTGCTTACAACCAGCTGGGATTGCAAAAAGGAATTCAGCCCGACACTCACATGTTCCAGCCTCGCCTCGGACTGGCGTGGGACCCCAGAGGATCCGGCAAGTCGGTGCTGCGGGCATCGTATGGGATCTTCTTTGATCATCCCCTGCTGGGGCTTTACTTTCTCGGCGATGCTTCCGATGGATCGAAGTCCGGACAACTGGCATTCCCCGGCACGGGACTGTGTTCCAATGCGCCGGGCGGAGTGAATCCCGCAAACCTGAATGGCATTCCAATTTTTCAGGGCAATCTAACTACAGCGCCCCAGTGCGCGCCTGGACCACCTGCTCTGCTGAGCCTTTTGGGATATCAACCGAACCAGCAGCAGTTCGATGCGTTTTTGCCCAACTCGCTATTCATCAATCAGAATTACATCACGGCGGGATTTCCGCTCGCGTTTCAGCCTTTCGGCTATCCGCAGAGCAAAAATTTTGTCTATGCCAGCTCGCATCAGGCGAATCTGACCTTCGAGCAAGACCTGGGCGGGGGGTTGGCTCTCAGCCTGGCTTATAACTTCAACGGCGGACGCCACCTGAACCGGCCCATCAACGCCAACACTTCACGGGGAGATTTGCTGGTGCAGAATTTGCGCGCGGCGGTGGCAGCGGGAGTCAATCTGCCGACTGACAATCCTCTGCTGGTCAGCGGCTGTAACGTTGGTCCGGGCGGGCCTTATGTTCCCGCTTCACTGGTGAACTTCTTCCGCCCGTCGGGATTGAATCCCTCCATCGCAAACGCATTCATCGCGGGAGGCGGCGCGGCCTGCGTAGGGCTGGCGCAACAGGTTCTGCAAGCCGACGGACTGAACTCGAAATGCGATCCAACGACGCTGGCGAACTGTGTCCCCTTCGGCGACATGGACGCCAACTATTCCAACGGCAGCTCGGTTTACCACGGCTTCACCGCAAATTTACGCAAGCGCTTCGAACATCACACCGAATTTCTTGCGTCTTACACCTGGTCGCATGCGATTGATGATTCGACCGACTTGCAATCACCACTCGCGCCGCAAGACAGCTACTTCCCGGCTTTAGAGAGATCGAATTCAACATTCGATCAGCGCCACCGCTTCGTCTTCAGCGGAGTGTTTCAGAGCGGCAAGTTAAGTGGAGATAATTTCGCCAAGAAATTCTTGAGCAATTGGACGTTGGCGCCGATTCTCGAAATCGCCTCGGGACGTCCATTCCTGATCATCACCGGCGATGACACGAACTTCCAGCTAGCCAGTAGCTCGGCGCGCCCCAGCATCGTCGCCGCCGGAGCTTCTCCTTCACCATGCGGGACGCCAACCATCGCTTCCAAATTTTCACCTACAGGATTCTTGCAGGAGCCATGCTTCGTCCCCTATGCAACGCCGGGCGGTCCAGCTCCCACGCTGCTTGCACTCGATGGCAATCTAGGACGCAACGCCGGCGTTTCTCCTTGGACAGTGTTCAGCGATCTTCGAGTTTCACGCCGAATCTACTTCTCGGAGCGCATCAGCATGGACGCCATCGCCGATGTCTTCAACCTCCCGAACAAATTCAACGTTGCCGGGGTGAACGTTTTATGGACGAATGCAGGACAGCCGACGGCGGCGTATGATCCACGGCAGTTTCAGTTTGCGCTGAAGGTGAATTGGTAGCTCCGGTTATCCGGGCCCGAGGAGGTTCGATGAAGAAATTTCTGTTGGCATTCGTCACGGTCTTCGTCCTGACCGCTGGACTGAATTTTGTCGTTCACGGTGTCCTGCTGAAGTCGCTTTACCAGCAGAGTCCCCAGCTCGGCCGAGCTCCGGATGACGCTGCCAGTTATGCACCCTTCCTCATGGTCGGCTTTTTCTTCTTCACCTTGGGCTTTGTTTGGATCTACGCTCGCGGAATTGAGGCTAAGCCATGGATCGGACAGGGCCTTCGTTACGGACTGGCGGTGTGGCTGATCGCCGCGGTCAGCCGCTATTTCATTTATTACGCAATTCAGCCTTGGCCTCTGCAAGTGGTGGTGGTGCAAATCGCATACGAGCTCGGGATGTTGCTTTTGCTAGGCGTGGCGGTGGCCTGGTTCTATCGTTCGGGCACGCGTGTTTCGCAGTAAACGAATCCCGGTTGTCATGTTGAGCGGACGGAGTCGCGCCAGCGACCGAGGGTAGTCGAAATATCCCTGCTGAGATTTCGTGGAGCCAATAGGGGTCCTTCGGCGCAAGAGTCATTCGCAAGCGAATGGCTCTTTTGCTCAGGATGACAACCTTATAGGAGACAATTCTCGGGCAGCGGGCACTTTGGCCTCTTCCGTGCTCTTAGGAGAGTTGCGGGGCAGACGCCTCCGGCTTCTGGCGTATCGAAGCTTGGCGTCGAGGTGATTCGTGGTCCTCTCCACCGTTGGTCGCCCGTCTCTTTCGGCCGTCTCAGACCCGGCGCGCCTTTCGGCCAGGCAAAAAAATATACCCGGGTGTGAAAGGTTTTTCACAGCCCTCCGGCTGGCAATGCTGTCAGCGGCGTGTCTGTCAACGATATCAGGCTGGGCATCGGACGCCGGCGCCGGCATTCCCAATTCCGCCGAAGCACCTGTCGCCTCCATATCCATCAAGAAGAACAGCGAGTACGACGTTGGCAGCATTGGACAGCGCGGCGTCGGCAAAGGCATGAATCTCTACTCCATAGAAAAGGAGCGTGCCCTAGGAGAAGCGATGGCGGCCATGATTGACCGCAATACCAAGTTCGTCGCCGACCAGGAAGTTTTCGACTACGTCAATCGGCTGGGACGCAAGCTCGCGCGCAGCTCCGACGCAGAAGTACCTTTCACGATCAGGGTGATTGACTCTCCGGACCTGAAGGTCTTTTCACTGCCAGGCGGCTTCCTCTATGTCGCCAAGGGCTTGATTATGGAGCTCGATAACGAGGCTGAACTCGCCGGAATGATGGCTCACGAGATAGCACATGTGGCCGCGCGCCATGCGTCACGCACTGCAACGCGCAGATATGCCTGGAATATGGCGGCGATTCCGCTCGCGCAAGTGACTGGGCCCGCCGGATTAGGCGTGAAACAGATCGCGTCGCTGACATTCAAGAAAATCAGCCGCGACGCTGAAAACGAGGCCGATCTTCTGGGGATTGAATATCAATATACCGCCGGATACGATCCGCAGGCTTTTCTTGACGCGCTGGAGAAATTACACGCCAAAGAGGTCCAAAAGCGCACGGTCATCGCCAAGGGGCTGCCTGCGCTCGGATTCATTGACAAGCTTCCGCTGCATGACCGGATCTCACGCGCCTTCTCGAATTATCCCGCGACCCAGGAGCGCATTGAGAGAGTACAAAGCGAGATTGCCACGCTTCTGCCCAGCCGCAATGAATACGTAACGGATTCGAGCGAGTTCCAGGACGTGAAGGCCAGGCTCGGACTCGCAGACCTTCCGATTCTGCACCATCACCACGCCGGGGATGGCGTTGCTAATCCACCGATTCTTCATCGAGGAGCACGATAAAAGCTGCCGAGGGTCACTGCCCCAGGTCCAAAATGCCGCTAAGTCGTTCCATCCACTAGAAGTTACCATCAGACATTGCCTTCGGTTACCTTGTTGGCCTTCCCATTCTGAAATTCAATGTGTGCAGCACAACCATTCAGCGAAAGCTGCGGAACCTTTGCTCCCCTGGGCCGTCCGGATAATTCATCGGAAATGAGTGCGAATTTCAACTTGGAGGATATATTGGTGCGAAATTTTATTGGATTTGCTCTATTGTTCGGAATGCTTTCGTTGGCCGCAGCCGCGCAGGAGAGTGCGCCAAAAGGGGAATTCTTCGGCGGCTATCAATACACAAAGTATGACGGTGGCACCAACGCAAATGGCTGGGACACAGCCGTCACCGGTAACCTGAACCGCTGGTTGGGCGTGACCGGAGACTTCAGCGGCGCTTACAACTCTCAGAACGGCGTCAGCTTTCACGATTACCTCTACACCGTTGGACCGGTAGTTTCTTTGCGGACCAACAAAGCCTTTACTCCCTACGCTCACTTCCTTGCTGGTGGAAGCCGTGCGTCCTTCTCTGGATTGGGTTTAACGGGTTCGAATAGTGGATTTGCCATGATGTTCGGCGGTGGCGTTGATATTGCCGCGACCCGGCATGTTGCCATTCGTGCGGCTCAGCTCGACTGGCTGTCCCTGCGTTCCAATGGCGTGAGCGACAACAACAACCTGCGCATCACGACCGGACTCGTTTTCCGCTACTAGTACTTTCGGTCAGGTATGACATTCAGGGGCGGCCAATCGGTCGCCCTTATTTTTTGCTACCACCTGCGGTAAACTCCTTCTTCGTCTTTTTCCCCATCCTTGGCGCTTGCCGGAGTTTCTCTCAATGTCTGAAACCCAAAACCCAACTACCCGCACACGTGTGGTCCGAGAGCCTGACCGCGCCGTTTACGACCGCGCGGCTGCGTACCAAATTCTGGACGAAGGGTTCATCTGCCACGTCGGTTTCGCGCTCGATGGGCAGCCATACGTTATACCGACCAGCTACGGACGCAATGGCGATGACCTCTACATTCACGGCTCCGCCGCCAGTCGCATGCTACGGAACCTTGATAGCGGGATTCCGGTCTGTGTGACCGTCACGCTGTTGGATGGTTTGGTGCTGGCGCGCTCGATCTTTAATCACTCCATGAATTACCGGTCGGTGGTCATACTCGGGACCGCCACTGCGGTAAAAGATCCGGCGGAAAAGCTGGAAGTTCTGCGGCTATTGTCCGAACACATTCTGCCGGGCCGCTGGGATGAGTCGCGCCAGCCTAACGAGAAAGAGCTGAAAGCCACGACGGCGCTGCGACTCCCTATCACAGAGTTTTCCGCAAAGGTTAGGCAAGGCCCTGTAGTAGATGACGAAGTGGACTACTCATTTCCGACTTGGGCCGGGATCGTGCCGCTCATTATGGAGACTGGAATTCCGGTTAACGATGCGAGGTTGGATCCCGCCATTGAAGTGCCAGAGTATGCGAAGAACTACTCACGGAAGAAGCGCTAGTCTTTTGGCTCCGGTGTGCTGTGTCCAATACCTCAGGGGTTGAAGCCCTCTTAAGGGAAGCTGGTGCGGCACGCCTTGAAGGCGTGCCCTTTCAAAGCAAAAGCGGGGGTCAAAGCAAAGCGAAGCCATATATCAAACGATATTTATGGCAGCAGCAGCAGCTTTCCCGTGGTCTTTCTGCCTTCCAGATCGCGATGCGCCTGCGCGGCCTGCGCTAATGGATACGTATGCTCCACTCGAAGTTTGACTTTACCGGAACCAATCATTCCCAGCACGGAACTGGCTCTCGCTTGCAGTTCCTCCGAAGTGGCAATGTGCGGCGCGAGCATCGGCCTCGCAAGAAACAGCGAGCCTTTGGTGGATAAAACGATGGGGTCGAAGGGAGCTACGGCGCCGCTCGATCCGCCGAAGAGCACCATATAGCCGCGCGGGCGCAGAACGTTTAATCCCTTCTCGAAAGTATCTTTTCCGACGCCGTCGTAGACAACGTCCACTCCCTTGCCTCCTGTGAGCCGCTTGGTCTCAGCTTCAAAATCGGCCTTGGTATAAAAAATAATCTCGTCGGCACCGGCTTCTCGGGCCAGTTTTGCTTTCTCTTCGGTGGAGACGGTTCCGATCACGCGGGCTCCGATGTTGTGTGCCATTTGCACCAGCAACAAACCCACGCCTCCAGCCGCCGCATGAATGAGGGCAGTATCTCCACGCTTCAGCGGGAAAGTGTCATGGCTTAAATAGTGTGCAGTCATGCCTTGTAACATGGACGCAGCCGCGTCGCGGTCGCTGACGCTGCCGGGAATGCGCACCAGGCGGTCGGCCGGAGCTGCCACATACTCGACATACCCTCCCTGAATCCCGACCCACGCCACCCGGTCGCCTACCTTAACCGTTGTGACGTCGCTTCCCACGGCAGTGATGGTTCCTGCACCCTCCTGTCCTGCAATGAAGGGCAATGGCAGCTTGTAGCGGCCCTCGCGCTGATAGACGTCAATAAAATTGACGCCCGCCGCGGCCACTTTTACAACGGCTTCATTTCCTTTGGGCTGTGGGATGGGTAGCTCCGCTATCTGGAGTACTTCCGGTCCGCCGGGCTGCTTTACCTGGATGGCTTTCATAGTGGTTTCGATAAGTACGGACGGCTATAGGGATGTTTCGACTGCACTCGTCGCTTGCGCGACTCTTTCCGCTCAACATGACAATATTTATTTTTGGGTTTTTGAGCAAGCGGAGTTCGTTAAAGCCGCCCTGTCATCTTGAGCGGAGCATCTTTGCTCGCTCGCGAGCAGAGACGCGGAGTCGAAAGATCCCTATGCCTGTTGTCTGACTTTTTTGCGGCCAGCGACCTTGTACCCAAAGTAACCGAGGCTAACCCTGAAACGGATTGACCCATCAAAATCAGGGTAGTAGCATTTAGTCTGCTGCCGCGTGCGCAGGCGAATCGAACGATAGAACTCGCAGTAAGTCGCAGACACTATGAGAATTAGTGAACCCTATCTTCGAATCGCTGGAATTGCCGCTTTGGCGCTCATCACCTCCGCTTGCCCGAGCGCGAAACACGCAGCTTCGTCGAAGCCTCCCAAGCAGGCTAATGCTCCTGCACTGACGACGGTGGCTGCAGCAAAGCCCCCGGCTAAAGCAGAAACAAAGGTGGCTTCGACTCAAGTTACGACGCCCACGCCGGTTCCGAAGGCGTCGCCGACTCCAGCGCCCGTTCCGCAGCAGAAACCCGAAGCGCGTCCAGATCCAGTTGCCGAATTGATTGCTAAAGTGGAGCAGGAATATCTTGCCGGGCAGGAAAACGAAAAAGCAGGCAAGCTCGACGCAGCCAACGAGAATTTCGATCATGCCTTTGATTTGTTGATGGGTAGTTCGGTGGAGATTGGCTCCGACGCGCGCTTACAAAAGGAATACGACCGCGTGCTCGAGGGCACCACCGGATTCGATCTCAATACCACCCACCAGGCGGAGGATTCCAACGAGCAGAAACCGGAGCCCGCGCCTATCGACGAAGCCAATGAGGTGACGGTTCCCGTAGATCCCAATATCAAGGCGAAAGCGGCAGCCGAACTTGCGGCCACGAAATCCGATTTACCGCTGATGATGACCGATCAGGTCGCCAGCTATATCAGTTTCTATTCAACTCGCGGCAAAAGTACGCTGGAGCGCGCGCTGGTCCGCAGCGGCCGTTATCAGGAAATGATCCATCGAGTTTTGAAGGAAGAGGGAGTACCTCAGGACTTGATGTATCTGGCGCAAGCTGAATCAGGGTTTCATCCGCTGGCGCTGTCGCGAGCGGGAGCTCGCGGTATGTGGCAATTCATGGGCAGCAGGGCCAAGGGTTATGGTCTGCAGCGCAGCTACTGGGTTGACGAGCGCCAAGACCCCGAAAAATCTACCCGCGCCGCAGCCCGTCATTTAAAAGATCTCTACAACCAGTTTGGAGACTGGTATCTCGCGATGGCAGCCTACAATTCGGGACCCGGCACCGTGCAGAGCGCCGTCAAGAGAACCGGTTACGCCGACTTCTGGGAGCTTTACCGCCGCAACGTGCTGCCGAAAGAGACGCGCAATTATGTCCCCATCATTGTGGCGGTCACGATCATCGCCAAGAATCCCGAGCAGTATGGGCTGGGCGACTTGGAGCTTGAGCGTCCCGTTTCGTACGATGCGGTTAAGATCAACTATTCCGTAGATCTCCGCCTGGTTGCCCAGTGCGTGGATGCGCCCCCCGAAAGCTTGCAGGATTTAAATCCCAGTCTGTTGCGATTGACGACTCCGAAGAACCAAGAGTTCGAACTACACCTACCCGAAGGAAGCAAGGAAAAATATCTGAGTGCCATTGCGGCTATTCCTCCGGACCTGAGGGTTTGGTGGCGTTACCATACCGTCGCTGCCGGAGACACGCTGGCCTCAGTCTCGCGGACGTACCACGTCACTGCGCGCGCAGTCGTGCAGGCCAATAAGATGGAAATCGGCAACGAACTGGAAGCCGACAACAAATTGATCATCCCGCTGGCGCCCGGCAAACTTTCCGGCGGAGACACGCAGGCTTATTCGCGCCGCATCACGCACTACAAGATTCGGCGAGGAGATACGGTGCAGTCAGTGGCGGATACGGTTGGCGTTCCTCCCGTGATGGTGCGGAGGTGGAACCATCTTCGGGGCGAAAGCCTGGGCTCGCGACGTGTGCTGTATGTTCATCTCCCGGTCACTCCCGACCTGAGTGGGAATCGCGAACACGCTTCTAAAGCTAAACGTAGCAAGACTTTACCCTCTCGTGATTCGGCGCAAGTACGTCACAAAGTGAAACCCGGCGAAACTCTGTTTTCCATCGCAACTTCGTACAACACGACGGTTTCGGCCCTGAAGGAAAACAATTCGAATCTCGGCATTCTCCGGCCCGGGATGATCCTTCTGATCCGCTAGTGGAGACTTAGCTGTTATCCCATCAAACGTGATTTTATTCCCGTGCGGAAACTTTCTCAGAACTTTTGGCAACCGCTGAGAGAAGAACCGATTCTCAAAAGCTCACTTAGTGTTAGTATGCAAACCGCGCTCGCGGCATCCTACAAATTGTTGTTGCATGCGGAATGAGTTGTGATTAGTCTCATGCGGTTCAGCAGCGAGAACTTTAAGTTGTCTTTTTATTCCCTAGCGCAATCGAATTGCGCAGCCTCCGGCGGAGCCGGAATTCAGGAGGAGAGATGAGCTTTTTCGAAGAAACCCTGTATCTGCGGGAAGACGATAACGATGAATTCGGCGACAGCGGATCGTACGGCGATTCGATAGAAGAAGGGTACGAGGAAGAAGAGGAAGAGGAGGAAGAAGAAGAAGTGCCCGTGGGCGGACTGGAGCGAGCGCCTGTGAGCCCCCCGCCATCCCCTCCGTCTCATTCGGGCGGTGGGTCGTCGAAACCTCCGGCTAAAAAGGCCCCGGCCAAGAAGACTCCAGCCAAGAAGGCCCCAGCCAGGAAGGCCCCAGCCAGGAAAAAAGCTCCGGCGAAGAAAAAGGCGGCAAAAAAGAAGGCCAGCAAAAAGCCTGTGGGAAAAAAGAAAGCCGCTGCGAAGAAGAAATCATCTGGTCGAAAGAGTTCGACCAGGAAAAAGTCAGCGCCCAGTAAGGCGAAGAAGTCCAGTCGCCGAAGCGGACGCCGAAGGTAACTGACGCATTTTGTTTAGTTTAAGATTATGTTAAACCGCAGCTTCCGGCTGCGGTTTTCCCTTTTGAGGATATTATTTGAGCAACGAGTTGGGCATTTAATTGCTTCTTAAAGCAGCGTGGCCCTCCCGTCCTTCATCTTAAATCCGTCGCAATTGCGACTCCACAAGTTCAACTAGCATGTCAGATCAGGAAATCGGCTCCGTTATCGTTTTGCTGCTGCTGCTGATCTCCACTGCCCATCTTTTTGGATACCTCTTTACTAAATTAAGGCAGCCTCGGGTTATCGGCGAAATACTTGGCGGGCTGCTGGTCGGGCCCACCCTGATGGGACATTTTGCCCCCGACTTTTCCGCCAGCCTTTTCTCGGGAATGAACCCTTCGTCCGCGCATTCACGCGCCGCGGTTTTGGATTTTATTTACTGGATGGGCTTACTGCTTTTGATGTTCACCTCGGGAACTGAAACTCGAAAACTGTTTGGGCGTGAAGACCGGCGTCAAGTGGCATGGCTTACTACCGTCGGCACGGGACTGCCATTTCTGATCGCCATGCTGGTTCTTCCGCTATTTCCGATCCGACGCCTGATGGGTTCGGCGAACCAGACGGTCGCCCTGGTGCTGGTAGTAGGGATCGCGGTTGCGGTGACTTCTATTCCAGTAATCTCGCGGATATTTCACGACCTCAAGATTCTGCACACACGCTTCGCCCGCCTGGTGCTGAGCGTCGCAGTTTTGGAGGACATCGTTCTGTGGGCCGTGCTCGCCGTAGCCACTGCACTCGCTAAATCGGCGGTGCTGCCTAAAGCGGAGATTCTTCGGCATGTTTCCGCAACTCTGATTTTCTTTGCGGCGGGCTTGACGGTCGCCCCAGGAGCTTTGCAACGCTTGCAGCGCGCGCGCTGGAACATTCTGGCAGCGGCTTCCCCTATCGGATATCTGGTTGCCGTTTTATTCGGATTCTGCGCCGTTGCAGCTCTTCTGCAAGTCAACCTGGTATTCGCGGCCTTTCTGGCAGGTTATGGTGTTTCCAGTGGCAGAGAACATTTCGCAGAGGCGCTCGATTCCCTCTCGCGTTTTTCGTTTGCGGTTTTCATCCCGCTATATTTTCTGATCGTCGGTTATCGTCTCGATCTGTGGAGAAGTTTTTCCTTCTCCATGCTGGCGGTATTTCTGGCGGGTGCGTGTCTCATTAAACTTTTCTCCGTCGGTTTGGGAGCGAAGCTGGCAGGCTTTCGCGGCCTCGATATCATCAATCTAGCGGTAGCTACAAATGCGCGCGGCGGACCGGGAATCGTGCTTGCCAGTGTGGCTTTCGACGCCGGAATCGTGAACGCTGCTGGATATACAACGCTGGTGCTGGTGGCGGTGCTGACGTCTCAGGCAGCCGGGGCCTGGCTGGAACATGTCACGCGAAAGGGATGGCCGCTGCTTGAGGCCAATCCAGCTACGGGCGCCCCTCCGCAAAATGAGCATGACTCTAAAGTAGTCGCGTAAGCAAGGCTCGCCGGTCTCAACCAAACACATGCTATAATTTTTTGATCGCGGCTTGCTTTGTAAGCTGACGGAGGATGGTATCGATAAACGCTTTATCCGCACGAACGATCGCATCCGGGCGCGTGAAATCCGGGTGATTGATGATGAAGGTCAACAGATTGGCATTTTGCCTCCCTTCGAAGCGCTGAAAATGGCCCGCGAGAAGAATTTGGATCTGGTTGAGATCTCGCCCACGGCCGTCCCTCCTGTATGTCGCATCATGGACTACGGGAAGTTTCTCTATCAGCAGGAGAAGAAGGAACGGGAAGCCAAAAAACATCAAAAGGTGATCGTCGTCAAGGAAGTGAAATTCCGCATTAATGTGGACGATCACGACTACGAGACCAAGAAGAACCACGTGCTGCGCTTCCTGGAAGATGGCGACAAGGTAAAAGCCACGATCTTTTTTCGTGGACGTGAAATGAGCCGCACGAATTTAGGCCGTCAGATTTTGGAGCGGCTGATTAAAGATATCGGGGACAACGGAATCGTGGAATTCCGGCCGCGGCAGGAAGGCAATACGCTGCACGCGATTCTCGCTCCTAAGAAGTCGGAGCGCGAGAAAGAAAAAGACCGGGTCAAGCAGCAGGCTACCGCTGCCGCGCAGTCGCAACAACGCGCGAATCAGGCTTAATAATCCGGCTCAGTACATCAGTTCAGTTCAGAAATTTTACAGAGATGTTTTTGCGCATCTCTGTTCGAGGATTTTATGCCGAAGATGAAGACACATAAAGGCGCGGCCAAGCGCTTCAAGAAGACTGCGAGCGGGAAGGTGAAGCGCGGGCATTCCAATCTGCGTCACATCCTGACCTCGAAGAGCAAGCGACGTAAGAAAAAGTCGGGAAAAAGCACGCTGGTCAGCGATGCCGATACGCCGAAGATCAAACGCATGATTCCGTACTAGTTGGAAGCGCGTCTTTCGTCTTAAAGAAAGACGCAATTTGCGGGCCCGTTCTTTAGCCGTATTAGGAACAGTGGTCCGGGGCGTGTGAAGAGGTCGGACTCACAAAATAAGTTCCTTGCCTCCAGCCGCCGTAATCGTAATAAAAAAAGGAGCCGTCCATGCCTCGTGTAAAACGCGGAACCAAACGCCGCGCGAAGCGTAAAAAGATTCTTGACCGCGCAAGCGGATACTTCCTCACAAAATCAAAACTCCACCGCGCGGCGAAAGAAGCGGTTGATCGCGCGCTGAAGTTCGCCTACTCCGGCCGCAAGCAGAGGAAGCGCCAGTTTCGCTCGCTGTGGATTGTCCGCATCGGCGCTGCCGCCAAGCTCAGCGGGTTGAGCTACAGCCAGTTTATTCATGGACTGAAGCTGGCAGGCGTCGAGTTGGATCGCAAGATTCTCGCCGACATCGCAGTGCATGACGCGGCTGCGTTTAAGACCTTGGCGGAACAGGCCAAGGGCTCGATCGCGAAGGCTGCTTAGGCTTTCCAGTTTTACTCATTTTGTCATCCCGAGTGCAGTCAGTGCGGCGCTCGCGCCGCACTGCAAATCGAGGGACCTGCTTTTCGGCGGCTGACAGTTAGTTCAAGAACAGCAGGTCCCTCGACTTGTTCTCACCGCGCTAGCGCGGCTCGGCCGGCGCTCGGGATGACAAGGTTAATTTGAGATAGTTAATGGCATACACGGTTACGAAGCCAAAAGATTTTTCGGCGCAGGCTCTGACGAAAGAATCGGACCATCTGCTCGCTGCGCTCTCCGAGGAAGCGAACGCCATTGGCACTGAAGCTGAGTGGAAAGCATTCCGTGATCGGTGGATGGGTCGTAAGAATGGCATCCTCACTCAGCTCAATGATCTGTGGTTGAAGGCTGCTCCTAAGGATGCGAAGCGAGAAGTCGGTGCGCGCGTCAATGAAATAAAGTCCAGCGTCGAGTCAAGACTCGAGGCTTCCAAGGCCCTCGGCGCGGGGGCCACGTCGATAGCCGGCGCCGACCTCAAGATAGGCGCCACGATAGATCGCCCGCTAGACATCACCCTCCCCGGCATTCGCCGTCCTCTCGGCGCCGAGCATCCCATCATTAAGACGATGAATGAAATCGTCTCCGTCTTTCGCAATCTTGGATACTCGGTTGAGGAAGGTCCCGAGATTGAGACTGACTACTACAATTTTGAGGCGCTGAATTTTCCGCCTGATCATCCCGCTCGCGATACGCAGGACACATTATTCATCGCGAATCAGCAGTCGAAAGCGGCGCGTGATCGCCTGCTGTTGCGCACGCATACTTCTCCCGTGCAGATTCGTACGATGGAGAAGCGGAGGCCTCCGGTGCGCGTGGTGTGTCCGGGGAAAGTCCATCGTAACGATGCGCCTGACGCTACCCACTCGCCGATTTTTCACCAGGTCGAAGGGCTGGCAGTGGATAGCAACATCACCTTTTGCGATCTCAAGGGAACGCTCGATCACGCAATGAAAGCGCTCTTCGGATCGAGCGTTAAGACACGCTTCTATCCGTCATTTTTTCCGTTTACCGAGCCCAGCGCCGACGTGCAGATCAGTTGCATTTTCTGCGGAGGCAAAGGTTTTCGTGCTGGAGCGCGCTGTCCGAATTGCAAATCCAGCGGATGGATCGAGTTGCTGGGATGCGGCATGGTTGATCCGAATGTGTATGGATTCGTGGATTACGACGCGAAGAAAGTCAGTGGCTTCGCATTCGGCATGGGAGTCGAACGGATTGCGATCCTGAAATATGGCGTGGATGATATTCAGCTATTTTTTCAGGGTGATGTGCGGTTCTTGCAGCAATTTTCGTAGCCAGCTTTTGGCCTTTGGCCATTAGCTAGTAACTCTTAAAGCTCCAATCATGAAACTTTCTCCACAGTGGCTGCGCGATTTTGTTGACCTTAAGGTGAATTATCACCAATTGGCAGAGGACCTTACTCTGTCTGGAATCGCGGTGGAATCGGTCAGTGGCGAGGGCGACAGCACTGTGTTTGAGATGGAGATCACGACCAATCGTCCTGATGCCATGAATCATTACGGCGTCGCTCGCGAGTGTTCTGCTTTGTACGATCTTCCGCTGAAGCCGATTGCTCCAACTCTGCCCAAGGCAACTGTCAGGGGTGCTTTTTCTATTGAGGTTGCTGAGCGTTCGCTGTGTCCGCGATTTACGGCGCGCGTTTTGAAAAATATTTCCATCAAGCCTTCTCCCATTGACATTTCGAGGCGCCTGGCATTGATAGATCAACGTGCCATCAACAATGCAGTGGACGCGACCAACTATACCCTGTGGGAGATGGGAAAGCCCACGCACGTATTCGATCTCGACTTGCTCGAAGGCGGAAAGATCATCGTGCGCTACGCGCGCGAGGGAGAGACGCTCAAAACTCTTGACGGCGTGGAGCGCAAGCTGACGGCGAAAGACCTCGTCGTGGCTGACGGCAAAAAGCCGGTTGCTCTGGCTGGTGTTATGGGCGGATGGGACACGATGATTACCGACAAAACGCGCAACATCGTGATCGAGTCGGCGTGGTGGGATCCCGTGACCGTGCGCAAGATGTCGAAGCGACATGCGATTCATACCGACGCGTCGCATCGTTTTGAGCGCGGCGCCGACTTTGAGGCAACGATTTTATCCTGCGACCGGGTTGCGGAATTAATTCTTAACTCTGGAGGCGGCGAGCTTGCGGGCGAAATCATAGATGTGATGGACCGTCCGCTCGATCAGGCTCCGGTGGCGCTACGGGTTGCGGAGGTACATCGCATTCTTGGAGAGCCGCTTCCCGTGAGCGAGATCACGCGCATCCTGAAGCGGTTGGGCTTCGAGTTGATATCCGAACCTGAGCAGGAGCCTGAGTTCACGGTGCGGGTGCCAAGCTGGCGATTAGATGTTGAACGCGAAATTGATCTGATCGAAGAAATTGCGCGTCTGCACGGCTACGATAAATTCAGCAACACGTTGCCTGCTTATGCAGGGTCGGTGATTGAAACTCCCCATGCTGCGGAAAATGAAAAGCTGCGTTCCTCCCTGCTGGCGCTCGGTTACGACGAAGCAATCTCGCTGACATTTGTTTCGCATGACGACGCGGAGCGATTTTCCTCCGTCCCCGTGCTCGAGCTAGAGAATCCGCTGAGCGAAGAAGCTTCCGTGATGCGTACTGTGTTAGTGCCGGGGATGCTCAATATGCTGGCCTACAATTTGAATCGCGGCGGCGAGAGCGTTCGGTTATTCGAAGCGGGGAATGTATTCGAGAAATCAGGCGAACAGGCTTTGCAGGCAGCTCAGATTTGCTTGGGCGCGACCGGAAGCGCGGTGCCACCGGATGCGCACCAGAAAGCGCGGCCTCTTTCATTTTTCGATCTTAAAGGCGATGTCGAGCAATTGCTGCACGCCTTCCAGCATAAGACCCTGAGCTACGAGAAGACCTCTTCGGAGTATTACCATCCTGGACGGTCTGCTCGCGTCCTCATGGATGGCTTGCTGGTAGGGCAGTTTGGGCAATTGCATCCTGAGATTGCTACTGTCCGAAAGCTGCGGCAGGAAGTTTTCATCGCCGAGATTTTCGTCGGCCAACTCTATAAAGCCGGATGGCGCGAGGTCCACTATGAGGCCCTCTCTCGCTATCCCGCAGTCGAGCGCGATTTTTCTTTCATCTTCGGCGACGAAGTGACTTTCGATACCATCAGCCGCTCAGTCATGAAACTCGATATGCCTGAGATGCGGAGCTTCACACCCGTGGAGGTATTTCGCGGCGGAGCGATCCCGGCAGGAAAATATTCTCTGCTCCTGCGCGCGACATTTCAGTCCTATGAACGCACCCTGCGCGAGGAAGAAGTAACTCGCTGGACAGAGCTCATCGTTAATGCTCTGCAAGCTTTGGGCGGCACACAGCGAGCGTAAAACACTGTGCTAATCTGAGCCAATCATGGCAGACGCCGTCCCGCATAAAGTATCCGAACCCAAAACTTTTCTCAGCGAAAAAGTGGGACTCTTCACCGAGTCTGTCATTCGTGACATGTCGCGGCAGGCGAAACTTTATGGCGCAGTGAATTTGGCGCAGGGGTTTCCTGACTTTCCGGCTCCCTCCGAGATCAAGCTCGCGGCCCAGAACGCGATTGCCCGCGACATCAACCAGTACGCGATCACCTGGGGCGCGAAAAATCTGCGTGAGGCGATTGCCCGCCAGATGCAGGAATGGCAAGGCATTAAAGTCAATCCGGAAACGCAGGTCACCGTGTGCTGCGGCTCCACCGAAGCAATGATTTCCACTCTTCTTGCAGTTTGCAACAAGGGTGATGAGGTCGTTGTCTTTGAGCCTTTTTACGAAAACTACGGTCCCGATACAGTTCTCTCGGGAGCGACCCCGCGATTTGTGAGGTTGCGGCCTCCGCAATCCGCCGTAGATGAATGGACGTTCGATGAACGCGAGCTGCGCGCCGCCTTTCAGGACAACACCAAAGCGATCATCCTCAACACGCCGAATAATCCCACTGGCAAAGTATTCAGCAGGGCCGAACTGGAACTCATTCGCGATCTGTGCGTGGAGTTCAACGTCCTCGCCATCACCGACGAAATTTACGAGCACATTCTTTATGACGGCGCGCGCCATATTTCCATCGCTGCGCTCGATGGCATGGCTGAGCGCACGGTCACCATCAACGGGATGTCGAAAACTTATGGCGTGACTGGGTGGCGCATCGGGTGGACGGTGGCTCCGCCGGCGATCACGGACGCGATCCGCAAAGTACACGACTTTCTAACCGTCGGAGCTCCCGCCCCGCTCCAGGAAGCAGGAGCGACCGCTTTAGCCTTGCCGAAAAGCTACTACCAAAGTCTCGCTGAGGCATATCGCAAACGTCGCGATCTGCTCATCCCCGCTCTGACCGATGCCGGCTTTCAATGCTTCTGTCCGCAGGGCGCTTATTACGTGATGACTGACATCAGCTCGTTCGGCTTCGCCAACGACCTGGAATTTACCCGCTATCTCGTGAAAGAAATCGGAGTGGCTGCCGTGCCAGGCTCGAGTTTTTATCGCGATCGGCGCGATGGGGCGCGTCAGGTGCGCTTTGCCTTCTGCAAAAAAGACGAAACGCTGCATGCCGCAGCAAAAAAATTGCAGCAGTTGAAAATCCGTACCAAATGATTGAGTTTTCCAATGGCACTCTTGTTCTACCGACAAAATTCTGCGTTATACTGCGCTAAAGTTGTAAATTTTTAGGGAAAGAAGTGACTTATGGCAGTGAGGGCGGAAGAGGTACCTACGCTGGTTCCGGCTGACGATTTTCAGGCGCTGGAGAGCAAAGTCTATCGCACTATTGAGTTATATAAGAGCGCGCGTGAGGCCCGAACCGCAGCCGAGCGCGATGTACAACGCATTCGCGAGCAGCTTGAGGAACGTGAAGAGCAAGTGGAAACGCTGCGACGCGAGATGGTGCAGCTACGCCGGGAGCGCGAAGAAATTCGCGGGCGGGTGGAAAAAATGCTGCATCAGATTGAAACTATTTCCGAGGAGCAGGCCGCGAGCTAAGTTGTGCGCTGCGATGAATCTTCATCTGGCCGATGAGAGGACGGGTTATGGCTACTGCTGTAAAACAACCACAAGTTAGCGATCCGAATAACAATAGCGTGCGGGTCGAAATTTTCGACCAGGGCTACAACCTGCGCGGCTCCGATCCGGAATATATCTTAAAGCTCGCGGATTATGTAGACACCAAGATGCGCGCCGTCGCCGAGCAGACGCATACCGTAGATACCGCGCGCCTCGCGGTATTGGCGGCACTGAATATCGCCGACGAATTTCATCTGATCAAGCGTAAGGTTGATGGAGCCACTCCAGATTACCGCCAGCGGGCGCTGCATTTGTCGAATGCGCTGGATGAAGTGCTGGAAGACCGACGACGCACTGGATAGTGCGGTGAAGCTCGGGTCAGTGCGCTGATGTTGCTGTGTCCGAAAATCCCACCTGTTCTAATGCAACTTCCCCGCGAAGTCACGTAACGAAAGTTGCTGGCAAGTGGAGTTCCAACTTTTTCACTTTTCCCTCTTGCGAAACTTTCGCTGTTTCCCTAGCATCTGATCTGAAAGCCGTCCTGCTAAGTTGGTGCTGGTGGTCACCGATTTTTGAACCAACACTGAATGAACGGGGGCCTGACTCGTAAATTACGATCCGGTGTGCAGTGCTCCGCCATGCGGAGATGCCTAAAGGGTCGCGGCGGGTTCCCAACGTCTACCGACGGGTTCATTCTCGGCCCATCACACGGTTTCGTGGGTCGGCTTTTACTTCTTCCTGCATCCTCCTGCGTTCGTTTGCTAGACTGGCTGGAACAAATTCCCGTAGTGTCGCATCCAAGTAATAGTGTTCCCCAGACTCTTTCATATCGGAAATTTTAGTCTGCCCACGTACGGGCTGCTGGTCGCGACCGGAGTTCTGGTTGGCATGTGGATCAGCGTACGCAACTCCGAACGGCAAGGTATCAATCCTGAGCACGCCTGGAATTTTGGCATTCTGGTTGTCTTGTTTGGAATCGTCGGCGCCAAGGTGCTCTACATCATCAACGATTGGAGCATCTACGCGGCGCATCCACGAGAAATTTTCAGCATCAGCACACTGCAAGCGGGTGGCGTGTTTTCGGGAGGACTGATCGGCGCATTCGCTGCCGCTGCGTGGTATATCAGGAAACATCACATGCCGGCGCTCGCCACTTGCGACGCTTTTGCTCCCGGACTGGCGATCGGTCACGCCATCGGGCGTGTGGGATGTTTCGCCGCAGGATGCTGCTACGGCAAACCTACACATCATTTCTGGGGAGTTACGTTTACCAATCCGCTGACGAATTATTGGACGGGCACGCCGCTGAACCAGTCTCTGGAGCCGACGCAACTGCTGGAATCTGCGGCCGAGCTGGCGATTTTTTTTACCCTGATGGGGATGTTCAAGCGCAAGAAATTCGAGGGCCAGGTTTTCGGGGCCTATCTTTTTTTGTACGGTGTCGCCCGCTTTTTTCTGGAATTCCTGCGCGACGATCCCGGACGCGGAGAAGTCTTCGGTGGCATCATGAGCGGCACGCAACTGATCTCGATTTGCCTGGTGCTCGGCGGTGGAGTGATTTGGTGGCTGCGTCCCACGGCGAAGGCCTTGCCGGTGGCTACCGCCCGGTAATCACGAAATCACTGAACGCCGATAATCGCCGGGGCCGCGTTCCATGCAGAATAGAGTCGTCCCCCGATTCGTTTATGCTCAGGGAGGCGGTCAACGAATTTAGGGACCCTTCATTGGCAGGTCTTCGCCAGCGAAGGACCGTGCTGCTTCAGGATGACAAAGTAATTATTGTCATGTTGAGCGGACGGAGTCGCGTTAGCGACCGAGGGAAGTCGAAACACCCCTATCCCTGCCACAGTGTCGAGCGCAGCCCGGGTGGCTGGCTAAGCACTTTGAGCCAGACCAGGAAAAGGGTATGCTTCCGCCGTGACGGAGAGATGGACATTCTGGCTATTGATTGTTTTAGCCCTGGCCATCGTGTTTCTCGCGTACCACATTCTGACCACCCACGGCGCTCCTCTCTGGTGATGCGGAACAATTGCCATGCCTGCGTCCGAGTTTCCCAAAAACTTTGCGGTTACGTCTGAAGACACAGGCAAGCGCCTGGATCAATTCCTGGCTTCCCATCTCACAGAAACAAGCCGCGCCCGCGTGCAGCAATTGATCGCCGAGCAGCAAGTAAAGGTGAACGAAGCCGCTGCAAAGGCGTCGGCTCGTTTGCGTGCAGGGGACCAAGTCTCAGTGTTAGGGGAAGTCCAGCCTCCGCCACTGCGTGCCATCGCGGAAGAAATTCCGCTAGACATAGTTTATGAAGACGCCGACCTCGCAGTTGTAAACAAACCGTCCGGCATGATGGTGCATGCGGGCGCTGGGGCGACCGAGGCTGAACGCAATCGCGGCACCCTGGTCAATGCCCTTCTGCACCGCTTTGGGGAGCTATCGGATGTTGGCGGCGAACTGCGTCCAGGAATTGTGCATCGCCTTGACAAAGCCACCAGCGGCTTGATCATCGTTGCTAAAAATGATGAGGCGCATCGCCGACTGTCGGCTGCCTTCGCTGCCCGGAAAGTAAAGAAAACTTACATCGCGCTCGTTCATGGATGGATGGAAAAAGAAAAAGGGACAGTGAGCAGTAGTATCAGCCGAGACCCGGTTCGGCGAACGCGCATGACGACGCGCGGCCCGGGGCGGGAAGCGATTACTCATTACAAGGTCCTGCGCCGTATCGAGTCGCGTTTTGGCAAATTCACTCTGCTGGAAGTGCAGATTGATACGGGACGCACCCATCAGATTCGCGTGCATCTTTCGTCGCTCAAGCATCCCGTGGTCGGAGACGCACTCTACGGTGCTCCCCGTGAGATTCACGAATTGCAGGGACGCGGCCAGCAGCAGTCGAACATTTCACTTGCGAGAAACTTTCTGCATGCTGCGGCTTTGCGCTTCGAACATCCGCGCAGTGGTGAAGCTGTTTCGCTCGCGGCCCCGCTGCCCGCTGAGTTGGAGGACTTTTTGGCTAAACTCGCCGGCGACTGAATCCGATTTCTTATTGCAGATATAATGAGCGCAACCATGAAGCTGCGCGGCGTCATTCTTTTTGTTGCAAGTTTCACGCTGGCTGCTGGCCTCTTTGCGCAGCAGGATTCCCCACCGAGTTCTGGGGCCGACACTCTGCCCTCCGCGCCCTCGGCGACCGTGCGCCAACAAAAAAAATCCCCGCCTCCAGCCCCAACGGCCGCGCCAACTCCAGCGCCTGCGGCCGCTACAACCGATGACCCCAAGCCGCAAGCTCCGCCTGCGTCGGAGTCCAGTAGGTCGCCCGCCCCGGTTGAGCCGGCAGACACGACCATCCGACGCACCGTGAATGAAGTTAACGTTGTGTTCACCGTCACAGATCGTCACGGACACTATGTGAACGATCTGAAGAAAACCGATTTTCAGGTGCTGGACGACAATAAGCCGGCTGCGGAGATTCGCAGCTTCCACCGCGAAACCGATTTGCCTTTGCAGGTTGGCCTTCTGGTGGACGCGAGCAATTCGGTGCGCGACCGTTTTAAGTTCGAGCAGGAATCCGCGATTGAGTTTTTGAGCCAGACTATCCGTCCGAAGTATGACCGGGCTTTCGTGGTCGGATTCGATGTCACTCCTGAGGTCACGCAGGATTTCACTGACAATACCGAAGCGCTCTCCGTGGGCGTTCGCGCGCTGCGGCCGGGCGGCGGGACGGCGATGTACGATGCGCTCTACTTCGCGTGCCGCGACAAACTCCTGAAAGAGCAGCAGGACGTCGCAACCAGGCGCGCGATCATCCTTCTTAGCGACGGGGATGACAATCAGAGCCACGTGTCGCGCGAAGAAGCAATTGAGATGTCGCAGCGCGCCGAGGTCGTCGTTTACACCATCAGTACGAATGTGAGTGGAAATCCGGACCGGGGCGACAAAGTATTACAGCGTATCGCGGAAGCTACCGGAGGCCGCGCCTTCTTTCCATTTCAAATCAGAGACGTTGCGAATGCGTTCGCGGAAATTCAGAATGAACTACGCAGTCAGTACGCGCTCTCATATAAACCCGCCGAACTCGCCGCAGGCGGACGCTATCACTCGATCGAAATCATTGCCCAAAATCACAAGGGATTGAGGATTCGCAGCCGGCATGGCTACTACGCGCCCGCGCAGTAGCAGTCACCTGCAACGTTACTCGTGCTTGGGCACCGCGTAGTAACCCGAACGCGCCTGAATCTTATAGTCCTTCGTGTTAGGCCGCACTTCAACCTTCCTGAAAGTCCCGTCCAGCGCAGTGTTCACGGGGGTGTAGCCAATGTTGTACTGGCTGCGAAGCTCGTTGGAAATTTGGTCGAAGGCAGATTTCAGCTTGTCCATCTTGTTTCCGACTTCGATGACTCTGCCTCCGGTTTCCTGCGCAAGTTTTTTCATTTCGCTGTCGCCGGAGAAGCCTCCAAAGCCACCGTAAAATCCGCGGTCCGCGCACAACAAAACGTAAACAATGCTGTCCGATTTCTGCGCGGCTTCCTCGGCGTCTTTTAGTTTGAGCTGGCTGCCCTGATCTTCTCCGTCGGTGAGGATGATCATGGCTTTGCGTCCAACTTGCTGCGCGAGCTCATCGTGCGACGCGAGATAGATGGCGTCATAGAGAACCGTGCCCTTCGGCCCGTTCGCGGTGGGAACCGGACCGCCGCCCATGCCCGGAATCACGCCGCCGCCACCCCCGGTATTGATGGTCGTACTGTTCATGGCTACTTTCAGCAGATGGACGGAGCTGGTGAAATCCTGCAACAGATTGGCATTCACATTAAAATCGAGCACGAAGGCCAAATCTTTTTCGCGCATGATCTGGCTGAGGAAGTCGCCTCCAACCTGCTTTTCCATGTCAAGCACGCGAGCCTGGCTGCCGCTGGAGTCAATCAGAATTCCGAGCGTTAGCGGGAGATTGGATTCCGCCGTGAAGTACTTGATGGTTTGTGGTTTGCCATCCTCGAAAATTTGAAAATCATTTTTCGTGAGGCTGGGGATGAGACCGCCCTTTTTATCCTTGACGTTGAAAAAGAGCTGGACCACGTTGACGTTGACCTTAAGGGTCTCCATTGACTGGTCGCGGGATTGGTCGTTGCCTGTTTGGTCGCCTGTCTTCTGGTCCCCTGACTGACTGAAGCCCGGGCTGGAGAGAGCGATCGAAAAACACAGCGCCACGAGCGCGCTCGACAATCGGAAAAAGGAAGGCTTACGCATGCAATTTGCTCTCGCTATCTTTTTGGTAGTCTAGTGCTGCCAGTTTAGATGCATAAAAATGGACATGTCCGCATCGAAGCTAGGAAGAGCGAAAACGCTCACCGAATAAGCATAGCGGTAGCTGGCTCAGCTGGCCAGGAGAAGCAGGTCCCTCGGCTGCGCTCGGGATGACAGTTTGTGTAATAGCGAGAGACCCTACTGACGGAAAGGCTCCTCATGGCGATCGCGCGACCGTTGAAAAAAATTGGCTTTTGGCGAACCGTGATGGTGGCGCTTTTCATGGTCTCTACCGTTGCTACGGGACAGCAAGCGGCCCAAAATCCTGATCAGGGCATCCCGGACGCCCCCTCCACGGTACAACCTCCTAAACCGGCGCCGACCCTTCCCGATAAAATCGCGCCTGAAACTGGACCTCCCGGCAGATCGAGTGAAGATAGCTCGAGCGGAGATAGCGCTCACGGAGCGATCCCGGACTCGGTTCCGGCGCCGCCTCCGGGTACGCCGTCTTCCGACGAGCCCGCTCAGCCCGCCCCACCTCTGAACGTCAAAACGGTTCCGGAAGGTGGCGCGACTCCTGACCAAAATGCCGCAGGCGCCACTCCTGCCAACGGCGCGGGCAAGAATGAAGAACTTTTCAAGATTGTGGCGACTGTAAACCAGGTGCTCATTCCGGTAAGGGTCACAGACGGTTCCGGCCGGATGGAAAACGGCTTGCTGCCGAAGGACTTCTCGATCTACGAAGAAGGCAAGAAGCAGGCCCTGAACTTCTTCACCAGCGACCCATTCGCGCTCTCTGCGGCAATCGTACTCGATCTCGGCATGCCGGATATCGCAGTCCAAAAAGTGAATCAGACATTCACCGCCTTGCAGGGTGCGTTCAGTCCCTATGATGAGGTCTCTGTCTACACATACAGTTCAACGGTCGGCAAAGCCACTGACTTCGGAGCAGCCGGACAAAGACTTACGTCAGCGATGATGGGACTAAAGACAGTCAGAGGGCGAAATAACGGGCCTCCGGTCTTAGGAGGACCACTAGGATCGCAGGGTCCCATGGTGAATAACGTTCCCATTGATCCCGGAGCGCCTATCGTCGTGACTCCGCCGAAAGAGTCTCACGTTTTGAATGACGCCATTCTTGCGGCTGCCCTGGATTTGAGCAGGCGCGACCGGTCGCGCAGAAAAATCATTTTCATCATCAGCGATGGACGAGAATATCGCAGCACCGCAAGCTACAGCGACGTCCTGAAAGTGCTGCTCTCAAACGGGATCGCAGTCTATGGCGTGGGAGTTGAAAGCGCTGCAATTCCCGGCTACAACAAACTTGAAAGATTGCACATCCCCCGTTTTGGATACAGCGATATCCTGCCAAAATACGCGTCCGCCACGGCTGGCGAGCTCTTCACCGAATATTCCAAGGCCAATATTGAGAGTATTTACTCGCGCGCATTTGGGGATGCCCGCAACCAGTACACTCTCGGCTATGTCACTCGTGCCACACCCAGCAGCGCCTATCGCGAGATTGAGGTCCGCGTAAGCCGTCCAGAGGTAAAAGTATTCGCCAAGGACGGCTACTATCCGCTGCCTCGCGGATTGTCCTTGCCTGTGCCCAAGTAGGACCGCGCGCGACGGTGATAACCACAGTAACCTGTTAGTAACACACGGCTTTGTGTTATAAAACCAGCAGTACAAAAGCCAAAATCTCTCGTCGCAGCGTTCGCCGGATATCCGAACGTTTGTAGCAGGTTTGAGGAAATTCTTGAGTTTCATCAACTTTGCAGCCCGCGAAATTAATTGCAAAATCGTGTATTACGGCGCCGGGCTGGGCGGCAAGACTACCAATCTGCAACACATCTACAAGAAAACAGCCGAGCAGCAGAAGGGGAAAATGATCTCCCTCGCCACGGAGACGGAACGTACCCTGTTTTTCGATTTCCTTCCGCTGGATTTAGGCTCGGTGCGCGGCTTCAAGACCAGAATCCATCTCTATACCGTCCCCGGACAGGTCTTCTACGATGCCAGCCGCAAGCTGATCCTGCGCGGTGTGGACGGCATTGTGTTCGTGGCAGATTCTCAGCAGGAGCGCATGGACGCCAACGTAGAAGCGCTCGACAATTTGATGGACAACCTCAAAGAACACAACTACGACTTCCAGAAAATTCCCTACGTGCTACAGCTCAACAAGCGGGATTTGCCTAACATTCTTCCGGTTGACACGTTAACGAAAGAGTTGCGACGAAAGAATGAAACCGTGATTGAGGCGATTGCATTCCAGGGCGGGGGCGTATTCGAGACCCTCAAAGATATCGCACGACAAGTGCTGGTGGAATTGAAACAAGGCGGGTAGCCCCAAAGTTTGCGCCTGACACTTTGCTATTTGTCCTGAAGACTCCCTCAGCGGCTAAAGCCTCATCCAAAACAGGTTTCGCGGCACGAGTGAACTTCGTGCCCTTTCGAAACTTTCTACTGTGTTTTTGTTTCTTCGACGCGACAAACCTTCTACGGATGTTTTTCTTTCGCCAGCATGCTCAATTCTTCCATTATTTCTTTGAGACGCTGACGGCGTTCTCCGTTCGCGCGGGTTGCGAAGGGTTGCGGATCCTCTGATTCGGCGAATTTCTGGTTCAGATTTTGCAGGTTGGCAACTTCAAAGCGGAGAGCCTGCACTCGGGACAGAATGTCAGATGCGTACATATACCTAGCATACGCTGATTCGTGCAATGCGGTGGCTGGCAGCACATTCGGAAGGCGGACCAAAATAGAGAACCCTGTCACTCCGAGCGAAGCCAAGAAACCCCTATTTTTTCAGCATAGAACTGGAAATTCGGGAGGGGCGGACAAAAAATAGAAATCTGTCATTCCGAGCGAAGCCGAGGAACCCCTATTCCTTCGGCATAGAACTGGAAATAGGGATGCTTCGACTTCAGAGCCTCTTCGTTTCGAAGAGGCTCTTCCGCTCAGCATGACAAGGAATTACTTGGCTTCAGAAACCGGTGTCGCTCCGAATTCTCGTCGCCCCGCGACCGGACGAGCGGTTCTCGCCACTAGCGTGGGCGCTGGCGCCGCAGCCCCGTAGCGTTCCATCAGCATGGGAACCATCGCGCCTTCGGCTTCTTTCACAAAAGTGATGCGGCCCTCGGGACTCATGTCCACCTTGATGAAGTCGCCGAGCCTGACCTGTCCGGTCGCCACCAGACTGGCAAGAGGAAACACCAGGTTTCTTTCGATGGAACGCTTCAAGTGTCTGGCGCCGTACTTGGGATCGGTGCCCTCATGCAGAAGGAAGTTCTTAACATTCGTCGTACATGAGAAAACAAACTGGTTGGCGGGCGATGCGCTCAAAACGCGCTGCTGGACCATTCCCAGCTCGATTTCCAGGATTTGCTGCAAGTGTTCTGGACGAAGTGTCTGGAATACGACGACTTTATCAATCCGGTTCATGAACTCAGGCGTAAATTTGCGCTTGGCTGCATCCACGGCCGTGCGGTTGATCTTGTCGTCGAGGATGGCATCCACCGCCTGTGGTTTAGGCGCAAATCCCAGACCGCCATCCACTAAGTTGCTCATCTCGCTGGCGCCAAGATTCGAAGTCATGATAATGATGCACTGCGAAAGGTCAACCCGGCGATTGTCTCCAAGGGTCAGGGTGGCCTTATCGAGGATGCCCAGCAAGAGCTGCCAGAGGGCGTCCGAGGCCTTCTCGATTTCGTCAAATAGAAGAATCGAAAGTTTCAGCTTGTCCGTATGCCACTGATTCAAAGCTTCCTGCGTGAGCAGAGGATGAGTTTCGCGGTGTCCGAGGTAGCCGGGAGGCGACCCAATCAGCTTGGCGATCTCGTGGGAGTGCTGGAATTCAGCGCAGTCAATTTTTATGCAAGCGCGAGCGTCGCCGAACAATGATTCGGCGAGGGCTTCCACCACCCGGGTTTTGCCCGAGCCGGTAGGTCCCAGGAAAAGAAGATTGCCAACCGGACGAGAAGGCGGGTTCAGACCCGCGAGAAACATCTGGTAGATTTCCGCCACTTTTTCGATCGCGGCATCCTGCCCAACAATCTTTCGACTGAGGGCGCCTTCAAACTCTCGGGCATCGCTGCTGCGGCGGGTCGGGTCAAGTACGGTATTCGTTACGGTTTTCATAGGGTCTGGCCCCCTCAATTTCCGTTCGTTTGGGCCTTTATTCCGTTTCTGTCAGATCGTTTTGCTCACTCGCAAACTGGCTCTCGATGTCACCAGCCCTCGCTTGCCATTCGCATAGTCCATGTGCAAATCAGTCGCCATTTCCCGTACCGCCCCGATTCTTAATCCCTGCAACGTTTAGATGCGACCACCTTGCTGTTCGAGACACTTACATCGCCTTGGAACATCGTGTAAAGGGAAAGAGTTTGCGCACGCGAGCGCATTATGTGCCTCGACTATAATTTGGATGTCTGCCATCTAATTCCTCAACCGCGCAACCGGCCCAAGACCTTGGCCGGACGTAACTGGCGGAGCGCTTGTGCAGCGTTTAGCATGCGTTGAAAAGCGGTCCACGGAGAAACATCTTGCGTCGTCTTCAACCTGCGTACGTCGTCACCGTCGTTTCTTTCATCCTGGTTATAGTTTTCGCGCTGTGCTTTGCCCACACTTCGCTGCCAGTAGCGCAGGCCGCACAAGCCGCCGCGCAACCGCAACCGGTCAAAGCGGACGCATCGATTCCCCCGAGGGCGAAGCCGGCTGACTTGGTTTTGCCTACTGTAACTCCCGCGCTAAACGGAAGCTCGCTGTACGTGGCCAAGCGTGGAGACACCATCGCCTCGGTTGCGCACCATTTCGTTCCCCAGACGTCGTACCTGACGACGGTAGAACTAGCAGCGGCGATCCGCAAGTCAAATGGCGATCCGCAGTCTAATTTTTTGAAGGCCAGCCAGCAAGTCGTAATTCCTGGGATGCTGGACGCTCCAATTGTCGAAAAGCCGGTTCCCGTGGGCCGGGATTTCGAAGTCCGCGCTGTGTATTTGACCGGACTGATGGCAGGGAGCGATCGTGGACTGAAAATTATTCGTCGCTGGAGAGAATTGGGCGGCAACGCCGTGGTCTTTGATATCAAGGATAGCGACGGCAGCATTAACATTCCCTTCGACCATGCGCTCGCCGGAGGCCACCACGTGACCCTGCGCGATCTGCCGAAGTTTACCCGATTTTTGCACTCCCAGAACATGCATGCGATCGCTCGAGTCGCGATTTTCCGCGATGAACGGCTGGTGGTAGCGCATCCCGAGCTGGCAGTGCAATCGCGAAAGAATGCCACCACATGGCGGGAGAACGGCAAGCTGGTCTGGGCCGACCCCTCTCAGCCCAAGGTACAGGAATACAACATCGCTCTGGCGAAGAAGGCTGCCGCGGCCGGAGCGGACGAGATTCAGTTTGACTACGTGCGATTTCCCGCGGAAGGCGACCAGAAAGACGCAAGTTTCTATTTCCAGAAAGAGCATCCGGACTGGCATCGCTCCGATGTGATTGCGGACTTTCTGAAGCATGCCTACGCTGAGTTACATCCGACCGGCGTTCTGTTGTCTCTAGACGTCTTCGGTATCATGGCCTGGCAGCGCTCTGTCGACCTGGCGCATACTGGACAGGACATCGTGCAGATGGCGAAGTATTGCGATGTGCTCTCACCCATGATTTATCCCTCGCACTTCTTTGGCATGGATGGAATCGCGCGTCCCGGTGACGCCCCGGAGCATTTCATCGGCGAATCCATGGAACGCTTCGAGAAAATCACGCAGGGCAGCGGGGTTGTGATTCGTCCCTGGCTGCAAGCTTTTGCCTGGCGGACGAAGACCTATTCGCCAAAGTACATAGAAGTTCAGGTGCTGGCCTCAAAAGAAAAGGGCGGGATCGGATTTCTGCTCTGGAATGCGAACAATAATTACAGCAAGCCCTACGCCGCCATGCCCGAGATGCTGGCGGGCAAGGGACGGTATGTGCGTGGAGATGAGATACCGGTGGCGGCTACCGCAAAGCCAGTGATCGCGATTCGCTGAGCCCATTTCTGTCGTAGGGCGAATAGGGATCTTTCGAATCGCAATGGTCTTCGTCCCGAAGACCATCTCTCCCTCAAGATGACAATGGTCTTTAAGGTAGGGATGGGCTTATGAAGGTAAGGGATGGGCTCATGGCTTCGCAACTCTCAACCCAATTGTCATGTTGAGCGGATTACGCTTTCGCGTGCGAAAGCGTAAGAAGTCGAAACATCCCTATGACCGCGGCAAATGTGTGTGCCTGCGTTAAGTTTCCGTAATACCGCACGTGAAGCATGGGTCTTTCGCCTCCCCAGCCCTCGTCGGATATAATTTCCTCAAGGAGTTCTCATGGCGCTGCAAAAAACCGACAAAATCTGGCACAACGGAAAGCTGATTCGCTGGGACGACGCGACCATCCACGTTATGTCACACGTGGTGCATTACGGATCGTCGGTGTTTGAAGGCGTCCGCTGCTACAAGCTGCCGACCGGCCCGGCTATCTTCCGCGCCCAAGAGCACGCTCAACGCCTGCTCGATTCCGCCAAGGTTTATCGCATGGATATGGAATACAGCCGCGAAGAGATCGTGGCCGCCATGGTCGAACTCATCCAGAGTAATGGCATGTCGCCGTGCTACGTGCGTCCGATTGTGCTACGCGGTTACGGAGAAGCCGGGGTAAATCCTCTCGGCGGTCCGATCGAGGTTTACATCATCAATTATCCCTGGGGAAAATATCTCGGCACCGGAAACGAGGGCGTGGACGTCTGCGTATCTTCGTGGACCCGGCTCGCTCCGAACACTCTGCCTGCGATGGCCAAGGCAGGCGCGAATTACATGAATTCGCAACTCATCAAGATGGAAGCCATCATCAACGGATACGTCGAAGGCATCGCTCTCGACGCTAATGGATACGTCAGCGAAGGTTCTGGCGAAAACGTTTTCGTGGTGCGCAATGGCGTGCTGCAAACGGCGCCGCTGGGAAATTCTGTGCTTCCGGGCATCACCCGGGACTCAGTATTGAAACTCGCTCACGAGCTGAAGATTCCGGTCGCTGAACACGGCATTCCGCGCGAGATGCTCTACATCGCGGACGAAGTTTTCTTTACAGGTACGGCGGCGGAGATTACTCCAATTCGCTCAGTGGATAAAATCAGCGTCGGCAAAGGCGATGTTGGACCCATCACCAAGGCGCTGCAAAAAGAGTTTTATGCTATCGTGCACGGAGAAAAAGCCGACCGCTTTAACTGGCTCACGCCCGTGCCCGTCAGCAGCAAGCAGCCCGTCGGAGTTTAGGAATTAGTCCGCTGATAGGGATGCTTCGACTCCTTCACCGTTCACCATGTGAACGGTTCTCTCGCTCAGCATGACAAAATTAAAAACGAGTCATCCTGAGCGAAAAGAATCATTCGCTCGCGAATGATTCTTGCAGTCGAAGGACCCCTATAGCCGTCAGAATGCCAGCTACAGGGCTAGCCCTTAGGCGACAGAGGGCCGTAACAGCAGGCCCCCTCGACAGCGCTCGGGATAACAACAATCCTAGATAGATTGCCGCCATCACAGGCCTTCCAATCGCCCGTTCTCCCTCTGTCCTACCGCCGTTACTTAGGTCATCTTGGGCATAGTCACTTTTGGGTTCATGATATTCAGGAGCCTTGGAAAGCCTTCATGAATATTGATGACCTTTTGCGAATTGCGATGGAGCGCCGCGCCTCCGACTTGCACCTCAAAGTCGGCAACTATCCTCATCTCCGTATTGATGGCGAACTTTTCCCTCTCACGGATCAACCTCGCGTCAGCGCCGAAGATATGCTGACCATGGCGTTCAGCATGATGTCGTCGCGTCAGAAGCAGAAGTTCAAAGAGACTACCGAAATTGATATGGCATACGGCGTGGCCGGACTCGGCCGCTTCCGTGTGAACGTATTTCAGCAACGCGGCAATGTGGGATTGGTTCTGCGTATGATTCCCACCAAAATTCGCGCGCTGGACGAACTCTTTCTGCCGAAAATTGTGGAACAGATTTGCGATATGCCCCGCGGCTTAATTCTCGTCACCGGAGTTACGGGATCGGGCAAATCCACCACGCTCGCGGCCATGATTGATCGCATCAATTCCAGCCGCGCCGAGCACATTATCACCATTGAAGATCCTATCGAATTTCTGCACCGCGATAAAAAAGGCTACGTAAATCAGCGCGAGATTGAAGTGGACACTCCCACGTTTTCATCGGCGCTGCGAGCTTCTTTGCGTCAGGATCCGGACGTAATTCTTGTCGGCGAAATGCGCGATATCGAAACCATCGGCACCGCGCTTCACGCCGCCGAAACTGGACACATGGTTTTCTCCACGCTGCATACCTTGGACGCGGTCGAAACCGTGAACCGTATCATCTCGGTATTTCCGCCGCCGGAGCAGAAGCAGATTCGTTTGCAACTTGCCGCCGTGCTGCGCGCCGTCGTCAGCCAGCGCCTGGTAAAGCGCTGCGATGGTGACGGACGAGTGCCCGCGGTCGAAGTCATGATCAACACCGCATACATTCGCGAGTGCATCTTAGTTCCAGAAAAAACTCGCTCGGTGCGCGAAGCAATTTCGGCTGGTACTTCGCAATACGGCATGCAGACCTTCGATCAATCGTTATGGGATTTATTCCAATCCAACTTGATTGATTATTCGACTGCTCTCGAAAACGCCTCCAATGCGGACGACTTCAAGTTGCGCATGCAGGGTATTTCGTCCAGCAGCGACGGCTCGCGAAATTCGATGCAAACGGCGGGATTCGGAAACTGATTCGGCGTGGGAATAGGGATGTTTCGACTCTCTAAGCTTTCGCCAGCGAAAGCTCAGCGCTCAACATGACATGGGCTGTTGTGTGGGTAATTGGCTGCTCTCTTCCCCTCAACCGTAATCTCGGAGTCATCCTGAGCGAAAAGAATCATTCGCTGGCGAATGATTCTTGTAGTCGAAGGACCCCTATAGCCTCCCGTGCTGCGAGCCTCCACGGCTTTCTTCCGCGAATTCCATCCAATGATCGTCCTCAGCAATAATCATCGTCACAAGCTTTTCCCTCGCTATTGCGGTAACGTTATCCCGTATGCCGTTTTCGCGTCCGCGCAAAACAGGGTCTGAAAACGAACTTTACGACTACGCCATCGGCGCTCTCGGACGCCGCATGCGCTCAGTCGCCGAACTCAAACGTCTGCTGCGTCCGCGTGTAGATGCGGACACCGAATACGGACAGACGTTAGTCGAACTCGTAATCCGCCGCCTAAAAGACAATGGATACCTGAACGACGCCAAGTACGCAGCCGCGTATTCGTCTTTCCGCCGCGACAACGAAAAGTTTGGACGCATGCGCGTCATTACGGATTTGAAAGTGAAGGGGGTGCACGGAGAAGTCATAGAAACTGCCGTGAACTCTGTCTATGAAGACGTCAGCGACGAAAAACTGGCGCGCGATTATCTCCGCCGCAAGCGTCTGGTGAAACCGCAAGACCGCAAACAAAGTGCGCGCATCTTTCGCCAGCTCACGCGCGCAGGATTCACTTCGAAAACCATCTTCGCCATTTTGAAGAAATGGGATGTGGACGACGAAACCTTGGCCGCGCTCGAAGAAGCCTCCGAAACCGGATAGAATAATCCCTTCCTTGCTATGCTCACTGGCTCCGAAATTCGTCGCAAGTTTTTGGATTACTTCGTCCAGCATGGACATAGAGAAGTCCATTCGTCATCGCTCGTGCCAGCGAATGACCCCACGCTCCTATTTACCAATGCGGGGATGAACCAGTTCAAAGATGTCTTTCTCGGCCTGGAAAAGCGCGACTATAAAACGGCAACGACTTCGCAGAAGTGCGTCCGCGCCGGAGGCAAGCACAACGATCTCGAGAACGTAGGATTCACCAACCGTCATCACACGTTTTTCGAGATGCTGGGCAATTTTTCTTTCGGAGACTATTTCAAGAAAGACGCCATCGCTCATGCCTGGGAGCTGATCACTTCCGGCAAGTGGTTCGGTATTCCAAAAGAGAAGCTCTACGCGACGATTTTCAAGGGCGAGAATGGTGTCCCTCGCGACAGCGAAGCCTATGACTTATGGCTCGGCCAGGGCTTATTCAAAGATCGGATCTTTGAGTTGGGCGCGAAAGATAATTTCTGGCAGATGGGCGACACCGGGCCGTGCGGCCCCAGCAGCGAGATTCATTACGACATGGGCCCGCCAGCTTCTGATCAAGGGCACACCGATTGCGCGTTCGGATGCGAATGTGGACGCTACGTCGAAATCTGGAATCTCGTGTTCATGCAATTTGACCGGGACTCTGGCGGAAAGCTAAATCCGCTGCCGAAACCGTCCATTGATACGGGGATGGGATTAGAGCGAGTGGCGGCGGTGTTGCAAGGCAAGATTTCGAATTACGACACGGATTTGTTTGTGCCGCTGATTGAGAGAGCGGCAGATTTAACGAGCAGCACTGATGTAAGAACGGACCGTGTGGGGACGGGCGCCCCCGCCCGTCCAGTCGAGCAAAGCTCGACAAGAGGTTCGACCGCAACGCAATCAAACGGAGCTTCGCTCCGTCGGACGGGCGAGGGCGCCCGTCCCCACACGAGTGGTGGCAACGCCGGCAATCAGCACGCGGCTTCTCTCCGTGTGATTGCCGATCACTCTCGGGCTGCGACTTTTCTCATTTCAGATGGAGTACTGCCTGCGAACGATGGCCGTGGGTATGTGCTGCGGAAGATTATTCGCAGGGCCATCACTCATGGGAGATTGCTTGGTCAAACAAAACCATTCCTGCACGAAATGGTTTTCGCAGTTCGCGATCTGATGCAGGACGCGTTTCCCGAGATCATCGAATCTTCGGACAAAGTTTCGAATGTCGTCCTAGAAGAAGAGCACCGATTTGCACACACGCTCGCCCTCGGCCTTCCGAAGTTGGAGGAAGCGATTCGACTCAGCGCGACGACCCGCATGGGTGCTGAGGCGGAGGTCATCCCCAAAGGTCAGAAGCTACCGCAATTACCCGGCACCACGGCCTTCACTCTGTATGACACGTTTGGCATGCCTCTCGATTTCATGCAGGATGCCGCCCGCGATCAAGGAATCGAATTTGATCAATCGGGCTTCGACCGCGCCATGCAGGAACAGCGGGAGCGCGCCCGCGCATCCTGGAAAGGCGCAGCCAAACAAACCGCCAATCCCGCCTACCAGCAGCTTCCCAAATCTGATTTTGAAGGCTACTACCAGACTCGCTCCGCGAGCTGCGAAGTGTTGGCCATCATCAAGAATGGACAGGGCGCGCCGGAACTTTCTCCTGGCGACGAGGGTGAAGTCATTCTTGGTCACACTCCGTTCTACGCGGAATCCGGCGGACAGGTCGGCGATCGCGGATGGTTTTACAGCGATGACCACAACACTATCGTCGCCGAAGTTAAGGGATGCTACTACCCGGTACAGGGCGTGCGCGCGCATCAGGTGGTGGTGAAATCCCCACCCTCCGCAAAAAACGCGGGAGGATGGGGCACCCGGGGGATTCGTGTGGGAGACAAAGTTGACGCTGTCGTGGACACCGGAATTCGCGAATCTACCATGCGCAATCATACGGCCACGCATGTTCTTCAGGCGGGATTGCGCGAAGTCCTCGGGAAGCATGTGAAGCAGGCTGGATCGCTGGTTGCTCCCAACCATCTGCGCTTCGACTTCTCTCACTTCACTTCTGTCGCGGATGAAGAGTTGCAAGACATCGAAGACCTGATCAACAAAGAAGTTTTGCGTAATCAGAAAATCGAAGTCATTCCCGACGTGCCGATCGATGTTGCCATCAATGAATACAAGGCGATGGCATTGTTCGGAGAAAAATACGGCGACCGCGTGCGCGTTATAAAGATTGGAGACTTCTCTACCGAGCTTTGTGGAGGCCTGCACACTGGCGCTACCGGCGAAATCGGATTGATTAAAGTTTTGAAAGAAGGCAGCGTTTCTTCTGGAGTGCGACGCATTGAGGCTGTGACCGGGGAAGGATCTTTAAAACACTTTCAGAAAGATCATGAGCTTGAGAACGTTGTATCTGCATTTGTTAGTCCTACCCTTTCGCAAAAAGCGCGAAAGGATGGGGCACCCTTGGTTGAATTTTCTCCCGCTGAGGCTCTGAAGATCGAGCTCGACAAGAAAGATTCTGAGATCAAGCGGCTTTCGCGTGAGCTTGATCAGGCGCGCATGAAGTCGGCTTCTTCTACCGTCGCGTCCGCTGGCGAAAATATTAAAGATGTCGGCGGAATCAAAGTGCTTGCGCATCGCGTAGACAACCTTGAGCGCCAGCAGATGCGCACGCTGGTGGATCAGCTTCGCGACAAATTAGGTTCCGGCGTTGTAGTGCTCGGGTCCGCGAATGACGGAAATGTGTCGCTCATCGTCGGCGTCACCAGGGATTTGACCGCTCGCATTCAGGCTGGCAAAGTCATCGGACCTATTGCGCAGAAGGTTGGTGGTAAGGGAGGCGGACGCCCTGATCTGGCCGAGGCCGGCGGAAAAACTCCCGAGACTCTGGACGCGGCCTTGGCAGAGGTGTATAGGGTAGTTGAGTCGCTGCTGGGCGCTTAGACGTTTGCCGCCCGGCCGCCTCGGCCTGGTGATCACATGGCGGGAAGCATTCAGTCAGTTTCACATCGGGGAAAAGACATTGTGCTGGTGGATTGCAGCCGCTGCACGTCAGCCGAAATGCTGCCACTGCTTGATCAGGTGCAGAGTGAAGTAGCAAGCCATCCGAAAAATTCTGTTCTGATCCTCGCTGATTTCTGCGACGCTGAGTTTGATAAAGAAGTGGCAACGCAAATGAAGAAAGTGCTGGCGCTGGACCGTCCATTCGTGAAGCGCGCGGCGTGGGTGGGTGCGGATAAAATCCCCAAAGTTTACATCGATAATTTCAAAACTTTCTCGCAGCGCAAATTTCCGACCTTCGCCACCCGCGAAGAAGCGATGAACTGGCTGGTCAGCGAATAAAGCGGCGGAACTGCTCTTTGAAGAGGATCGGATTGAAGATTCTCCGTGGAAGATCGGCCA
>JBDUDA010000045.1:0-15292 GCA_040003205.1 Acidobacteriaceae bacterium
CGGGAGGCGGCCCGGTTCCGGCTCTTCGAAGCTAACTGGCTCCATGATGACAGCGGCATATTCATCTGGGTGCTCCACCAGCAATTTCTCAAGGCTCTCAAGATTGTTGTAGCGGAAAGGTTGCGTCAGCGCGCACACCGCCGCCGGCACCCCTGCATTGCGTGTGGTGCTGCCGATGTACCAATCTTGCCAGCCATGGTAACCGCAGCAGGCGATGCGATCGCGCCGCGTGAAGGCTCTGGCGGCCCGGACTGCGCCAGAAGTGGCATCCGATCCATTCTTCCCGAAGCGAACCATCTCAGCGCATGGAATGATTTGCGTCAGCTTTTCGGCGAGTTGCACCTCGAGAGGATGGGGAAGAGAAAAGCTGTGACCCTCGGCGATCTGAAGATTCACGGCCCGATCCACTTCTTCATTGGCATAACCCAGAATGTTCGGGAGCAGCCCTTGAATAAAATCGATGTATTCGTTGCCGTCGACATCCCAGGCTCGCGAGCCTTTGCCGCGCTGCAGAAAAATGGGCGCAACCCCTTGAACAAACTGCGTATAGCCCTTGCTGAAAGTCTGGGAAGACCCGGGAATTACTTTCTGGGAGCGGGCAAACCAGCTTTGCGATTGCGCAACCGATCTTCTCGGGGCGGCACCTTCTCTAGCCTGCCGGAACAGACTCTTGTAATAACCTTCGTTGCTAATGGCTGGTGTTTCCGCGGGAACCAAGTCCGGCCTCGCTTTCAATAATCGAAAGATTTCTCTGAATCCGAAGTGTCCGTTACCGCAGAGCTCAGAATAAACCCGGCGTACGAACTCCAAATCCGCCGGACGGTCCACCGTCCATCGAAACGCACCGGGCTGAACCGGCAATTCGCTTTCAACATTTGCCGTTCGAAAGTTTCCGGTCCGCAGGTAAGGCGTAACATGTTCGCGCTCCGATGGTTTACGTGCCTCTTGCCAGGCTTGTTCCAGAGCGCGAAATGAAAAAACCTCGGTGTCGAGTCCATCGGGATAGGTGTAGCGAAGCACGTTGGAAACGTAGTCGCAGTCTCCCATCTGAAAACGGGAAATCACTCTATCGATAATCTCAGGGTCGATTAGAGGGCAATCCGCCGTAACGCGGACCAGTATCTCACCGCCATGAAGTTTAGCCGCCTGGTAATAGCGATCAAGCACATCCTCTTCGCTTCCGCGAAAACATTGAAACTTGTTCTGCTCGCAGAAAACTGCGATTGGATCATCAGCGTGTCCATCGGAAGTTGCCACTATAACTCTATCGAGCAACTTTGCTTTCCCGACTCTGTCGACCACGTGCCAGAGCATCGGATGATCGCACACCGTGGCCAGGCTCTTTCCCGGCAGCCGCGTGGAACTCATTCGAGCCTGGATAATTGCCAAATTCATGCAGGGGTTAATCCTGGGAGCGATACCACTGCTCTAGTTCGAGCCGATTGCTTGGCCGCAAGCACGGTTCGCAGGAGCGACGCTGCTTCCGATACCGGCAGGATTGTTTGTTTTCTGAGGCGGACGCATTCCAGGAAGTGCTTCATCTCATCCACGTACATTTGATTGACCAGCCACGAGGCTGGCTGATCGAAACAAGTCCAGCGCCCGCTGGCTGCCTCATACCACCGCACCTGTTTGTCCATGAAATCCCAAAACACTGTTCCTGCCTCGCCCACTATCTGGCAGCCACGCTCGTACGTGCGTTGAACATAGTCCAAGTGAATCTCCGAAATTGTTCCGCTGACGTGCCGGCACACGAGAATGGCCAAATCTTCAGTGTCAATTTCGAGCGAACTGAAATGGCCGGCCATACAAGAGACTTCCTCAATCTCGCCCATATACCAGCGCGCCAGATCGATTTCGTGAATGCAGTCGAGAACACATCCACCGCCAGTTTCTTCTCTGGCTGCATAATTCTGGCGGTAATCGCTGTCGGGACGCCAGTCGGGCAAATAAGATCCCGAGTGAACTCGCGCGAAAAGGAGCTTGCCAAGACGTTCCTCCTGGATAAGCTGCTTAACTTTGGAGGGGCCGGGATGGAAACGCATGTTGCAGCCTACCAGAGAGATCAGATTTCTCTTCTCCACCAAAGCCTTCAACTCTTTCAGGCCGGCGTCATCATGGGAAAGCGGTTTCTCGATAAAAAGATCGAAACCTTCCTGCGCGACCAGCAAAGACTGCCTGACGTGCAGATGAGACGGGGACGCAATGACAACAAGGTCGGGCGACCACCGCAATCCATCCTCGAGATCGGCGAAGTCAGAGAGCCGCAACTCCCGCTTAAGCGAACTACGGCGCATCTCATCGGGCTCAACCAGCGCTAGCTCTTCAATCCCAAGTGCTGCGAGGTTTTGCAGATGCCGTTTCCCGATTGAACCGCCACCCACAATCAGGGCCTTCATTTCGGGCCAAACACTTTTTCCGGCCGATACTCCGATCGCAGAAGGCCCATGAGGAGAGTGTCTTTAAATGTCCCCTCGTGAAAAGCGCTCTCCCGAAGCCGTCCTTCGATCTTGAAACCAACCTTTTCATATGAACGCACAGCCGAAGTGTGGTCAGCGAAAACTCCCAGATTGATCCTGTGCAGGTTCAACTGGTTGAAGCCATATTGCACGGTAAGGTGAGTGACTTCAGTCCCGACACCTCTACCCCAGAAATTTTTATCTCCGATCAGAAGGCCGAAGGTCGCTCGCTTGTGGACCAGACTGATTGGAGCCAGCTTTACGTTGCCAATATGCTGGTTCCCTTGCTTCTCGATGATGGCTGAGAATAAATTGTGGGGTGCGGCAATTACGCTCTCATAAAAATCCACAAGACGCTGCATGGTGTAGGGAGAGGTTCGCGACTCGAGATAGCGCGCAACCTCAGGGTCGTTGAGCCAACCCAGATAACGCTCGTTGAGGTCTGCGCGTTCCAATGGACGCAGGTAGACGCTGGGACCGACGACGGAAGCAGCAGCACTGGACACACAAGTCTCCTGACGAAAGCTCTTCACAAGGAATAGGCTGAGCATACCTTAACCACAGCCGTAATCACATCCTGCACATCCCCATCTGTCATTCCATGAAACATTGGCAGGCTGATCAAACCCCGGTAGGCATTTTCTGCGACGGGAAATTCACCACCCTGGTATCCAAAACGATTTTTGTAATAAGGATGCAGGTGGACTGGAATGTAGTGCACGTTGACGCCGATGTTCTCAGCTCGCAGAGCCCGGAATATTTCTGCCCGGACAGCAGTCAGTTTGGCAAAATTCAGGCGGATGGGATAAAGATGCCATGCCGCATTTACATTAGTGCGCACGCTTGGACAAATAATCGCCTGAATTTCGGAAAACGCCGCGGTGTAACTGGCAGCAATTTCACGGCGTCGTGCCAGGTTGGCGTCAAGCCGCAGCAATTGCGAAAGGCCGAGAGCAGACGCAATGTCAGTCATCCGATAATTAAATCCCAGCAGCACCATTTCGTACTGCCAATCTCCGTTGGCGCGACGTTGCCGCGCGTCCGTCGAAATTCCGTGATTCCGGAAACGCCGCAGCGTTTCAGCCAGACCAGCGCTGTCGGTGGTCACCATTCCGCCTTCACCCGTCGTCAGGTGCTTCACGGGATGGAAACTGAATGTCGTCATGTGAGCAATGCTGCCCACGGGGCGCTGTTCGTACTGCGCTCCGATGGCGTGCGACGCATCCTCAATCACGGTGCAGCCGTGTTCAGCGGCGAGTTTCATGATGAAGGCGAGATCGGCAGGATGCCCTGCGTAATCCACAGGAAGAATTGCTTTAGTTTTTGGAGAAATACCAGCTGCAACCTGCTGCGGATCAATATTGAGGGTATCCGGACAAACGTCTGCGAACACTGGCCGCGCTCCCTGGTACAGCACGCAATTCGCCGTGGCGGCGAACGTCATCGGCGACGTGATGGCCTCATCCCCGGCTTTCAAGTCTGCTGCGAATGCGGCGGCGTGGAGAGCGGCGGTGCCGGAACTGAAGCTCACCGCATGCTTTGCTCCAACACGGGCCGCGAAAGCCTCTTCAAATTCTCCAACTTTTGGCCCAGTGGTCAACCACTCGGAACGCAGCACCTCCACCACCGCGCGAATGTCCTCTTCTTCTATAGATTGGTGGCCGTACGGTAGAAGAGTCTCACGAACCGGCTTGCCACCGCGAATGGCTAGCTCTCCCCCGGTAGTTGTCGTTGAGCTCATCGCTAAGCACTCAGGCGGGAATTGAACTGGAGGCCGGCGTTGCATATGGGGGCGGCGGAGCAGTTAACTTCTGCAACTCACATCCAGTGAGCCATTGCGCGTTGCTGTCACTGGTGTACCGAAAACCCTCGGGAACAGGCTTGGCATGTGCCCAGCTTGCTGTGCGCCACCAGGGATGATTCGGCTGGATCAAGTACATATCTTCGGTTTCCAGTGTGAGGCGGGCCTCATCTTCGGAGACCAACGCTTCGTGCAGCTTTTCTCCAGCGCGAATTCCGATGAACTCGACTTCACAGCCCGGGGCCAGCGTCGTGGCCATATCCACTAACCGCATACTTGGTATCTTGGGAACAAAGATTTCTCCGCCATGCATTTTCTCGATGCAGCTCACGACGAATCGCACGCCCTGTTCCAGCGTAATCCAGAAGCGGGTCATGCGTGGATCGGTCACCGTTACCTTTCCAGACTTCCGCTGAGCCATGAACATCGGAACTACGCTGCCACGGCTGCCGACTACGTTTCCGTAGCGCGCGCAACTGAAGCGGGTCTCGCGCGTACCGGAATATGAGTTCGCCTGCACAAACATCTTTTCCGCGCACAACTTGGTGGCTCCGTAAAGATTAATCGGATTCACGGCTTTATCCGTGCTGAGCGCAAGTATGCGTTTCACGCCCTGATTGATCGCCGCTTCAATCACATGGCGGCCGCCCATAATATTGGTTTGAATCGCTTCGAAAGGATTGTATTCACAGGCTGGAACCTGTTTCAGTGCGGCCGCATGCACAACCACGCTGACTCCGAATAGCGCCCGCTCGAGGCGCTGGGCATCGCGAACATCTCCGATGAAGTAGCGAAGGCTGGGATGGTCGAACCCAGCGGCTCTCATGTCGTGCTGCTTAAGTTCATCGCGGCTGAAAATTATGAGTTTTCTGGGGTGAAATTCCCGCAGCATGATGTCAACGAATTCCTTCCCGAAGGAACCCGTACCGCCAGTCACCAAAACGACCTGTTCCGACCAGTTCATCTACTTCGCCTCACTTTTCGCACTCAACAGACTCGTTTAAAAAATCTTCGTTCCAAAGATTGAAGATAACTGCACTGCTACGACGCGGACCGCTGCTCCACTTCCCTGCCGGCGTGAATCGGCGAACCCTGCATGGCCGGAAGTTTAGCAATTCCAAAGGCATCGAGAATAGTCGGAGCGACATCCAGCAAGCGCAACCCTTCGAGCGCCTGTCCTTGGCAGGTTCCTTTTCTTAAATCTTTACCTTCCGCCATGATAAAAATTCCGTCCCAATTGTGATTGGCCCCGTCGGGTCCGGTATCGTTTTCCTTACTATGAATCTTACCGCTTCCCACCATGCCACTGGATCGCCAGTATAAGTCCCCGAAAAATGCACTCACGTCAGGAGCGATGTTTCGGGTCGAGCGATAAACTTCCGGCGACAAAAACGCCCGGGTCCCAATCGATTTTCCCGCTTCGTTGCCCAACGCCTCAAGTTCCTCTTTCACTTTGCGCCGGAACGTGTTGTATTCAGACTGCGGCAACACCCCGTTGGGCTCGCGTCCCTCTACATTGAAAGAAACTCGGCCGTAGTAGCCGCCTTCTCCCCAGGCGCGAGTGCGACTCCAGTCAATTTCAAGATTCTCAAAGCGGGTTGGTTCGCTGGGATACTTCTTGAGAGCGAGATATCCCTTCTCAATCAGCCATTCATTCAGCGCTATCGAACCGTCCATCCGTTTGGCCCCGTGGTCCGAAACAATCATGATGCGCGTATTCTCTTCCACGAACTCCAGCAACTCGCCCAGCAGAGAATCCACGTATTTGTAATATTCGTAAATCGAGTTTTCAAACTCGTTGGGACCAGGATACAGAACGTGGGCGGAATCCATAAACTGCCAAAAACCGTGATGGATGCGGTCGGTGCCCATCTCTACCATCATGAAGTAATCCCAGGGACGAGTCTTCAGCAGGTGTTTCGCAACGGTGAAGCGCTTGGTAGTCATCTCGTAGATTTGACTCAGCAGCCAGCGTTTTTTCTCGGTCCGAAAGCCCTGGACGTCGACCATGTAGTCTCCCACGAGCTTTTGCACTTCAGGGCGCAGTTCCGAAGGATATGTAAACTGGCTTTGTGAACCAGGCGTAAGGAAGCAACTGATCAGACTCCCTCTAACAGGCTTTACCGGATAAGTTGGCGGAACCCCAATGATGATGGAATCTTTATCCTTCCGGCCGAGAATATCCCAAACAGTTTCTTCATGAATGCTGGCGGAATTAACGACTCCTAGCTTGTTATAGCCATGATCGCTGCGATTGCGGAATCCATAGATTCCGAGTTCGCCGGGGTCACGACTCGTCATCATGCACATCCAGGCCGGAACGGTAATAGGGGGAGTGACGCTGCGAAGAGGCCCATAGACTCCGGACGAGAGCACTCGCTTGATATTGGGTAGGTCGTTCAGCCAGCGGTCAAATACGAGCACTGGATCGGCGCAATCCAATCCGATCACCATGACTTTGCGTTTTGGCTTACGACGAAGAAACATGCGGTGTAAGTATAGCGAACTCCAAGCTGGGGACGCAGTTGAGACTCAAAGCTTTTGCGTTCGAAGTTGGCGAAGTAAAGTTAGCAGGCGCGCCAGCGGATGATAAAATGAGGCACTTAAAAATCTTGAACGGATTTTTTTATTGTCTTTGCACCAGGCACGCGCAAATTTCGCTGAGGAGAGTTGATGGAAACTGGGCCGCTCATTCCCTCTAACGGGCACGTGCGCCGGGACATTCAGCCGGTCTACACTTTAGACACAGGCAGGGAGTTCGCATCGGGCATAGACTTCACCGGCGCGCAAGACGCGATTCTGCCTCAGTATCTTCGCGTTCTGCAGAAACGTAAGTGGGCTGTCATCTCGTGCGTTGTGATCATTTTTACACTGGTGGCGATCGCCAGTTTCAGAATGATTCCAATCTACGATGCCGTAGGACGCATCGCCATTAACAAGCCCAGCGCCAGCATCATCAGCTTCAAAGAGAATTCCGTAGGCGTGGACGAAGTTGATCCCGCCGATCTCGACACCGAGGTTCGCATCCTACAGAGCGACCTGCTCGCGTTCCAGGTGATCAAGCAACTGAATTTAGAACAGCGTCCCGACTTCGGAGGCACGCACCCCCAGGCAGAGAATTCCGGGAATCTCGGCTTCGAGCAAACGGATTCCAAAAGAGCCACCGCTTTGCTGGGAATGTTTAAAGGCGGTCTCAAAGTCTCCCTAATTCCCAACACCCGCATTATCGAGATCAAATACGCCAGTCCCGATCCGCAGCTGGGCGCTACGATTGTCAACACTCTCGCGAGCACATACGTAGAGCAGACTTTCAAAACCCGCTTCGAATCCACGATGCAAGCTTCCGATTGGCTCTCCAAGCAACTGGTGGACTTGCAGATGAAAGTGGAGACCTCGCAGGAAAAGCTGGTGCAATATCAAAAACAGCATGAAATTTTAGGTACCGACGAAAAAGAAAATATCGTCACCGAAAAACTGGGCGAACTGAATAAGGAATTGACGGCCGCCCAATCGGAGAGAATTCAAAAAGAATCGATAGACCGCCTAAGCCAATCGGGAGATCCGGACGTCATTGCGACTCTGGCGGGTTCTGACCGTGAAATTCCCGGCGGTGGATCAACCTTGCTGGAGAAGCTTCGGGCGCAGCAGGTTGATCTTAAGATCCAGGTTGCGCAATTGAGCAGCCAATTTGGACCTTCCTATCCGAAGATCGTCCAGTTAGAAAATCAGAACACGGAAATTGACTCGCAGATTCAACATGAACTTAAAAAAGTGGCGATAAAAGTTCACAACGATTATCTCGCGGCTATGCAGCGCGAGAAGATGCTGAATAGTGGCTTTGAGAAACAAAAGCAAGAACAAAACAAGCTTAACGAGAGTGCGATTGAGTACAGCATGCTCAAGCGCGACGTGGACACCAATCGCCAGCTATACGAGAGTCTGTTGCAGCGGCTGAAGGAGGCTGGAGTAAGCGCCGGGCTCAAGTCGAACAACGTAAAACTGGTTGATCCCGCGCGCGTGCCGACGTCGCCCTCTGCCCCCAATATCCCAAACAACCTGGCGTTTGCTTTGCTGCTCGGTTTAACTTCAGGAGTAGGATTGGCTTTCCTGTTGGAAAATTTGGACAACACTGTTGGCACGCCAGAGCAGGCACAAGCTATTTCTTCACTCCCCTCATTGGCTATGATTCCGCTGGCAGCTCGCACCGGGCTTGATCAGGCACGCAGGCAGCTCTCGGTAGCTTCGTCCTCGGGGGAAAGAGTTGAACTGGTTTCCCAGGCGCGTCCCCACTCGCAGATGGCAGAGGCCTATCGGGCTCTGCGGACCTCTCTCCTGCTTTCATCCATTGGCAAGCCGCCAAAAGTCATTCTGATCACCAGTTCCACACCTCAGGAAGGAAAGACCACCACCAGCATCAACTGTGCTCTCGTCCTGGCGCACAAAGGAGTTCGGGTCTTGCTGATCGACGCCGATTTACGCCGGCCAGGAATTCACAAAATTTTAGGACTTCCACACCGCAGTGGTTTAAGCAACTTGCTTGCCGGTTCTGCGAGCATCCAACAGGTACTGACTCACTCACCCCTCTTGCCCGGTCTTTCCGTGATCTCAGCCGGCACCCCGCCTCCGAATCCTGCTGAACTGCTGGCGTCCGCGGAAATGAAGGACCTTGTTCTCAGGCTGCGTGAGCAGTATGACCACATCGTGATTGACAGCCCTCCAGCACTTTCTGTTACTGATGCGGTCGTGCTCTCTACTATGGCAGACGCGGTGGTGCTGGTAATACGGTCCGGCAAAACAACCAAACAGGCATTGCGCCGGACGTGTGAGATTCTCGGCCGAGTGAATGCAAGAACAGTTGGTGTACTTATGAACGCGGTCGACTTCACGTCAGCGGATTACTCCCACTATTACGAATATCAAGGCAAGTACGGCGAGACCTATTGGCGGGACGACGAAGCGCCCGAGCACGAGGAAGCCAACGACTCAACACCCGAAATCGCTTGAGAACAAGTCCAGCACGCCAGTGAAGATGCTCCCCAGCTTTCAGCCTCGAGCGAAGAAGTTATTTTCCATAGGGATGGTTTCGCTGGTGGCTCTCTGTTACCTCGGCCTTGCATTACGCGAGTTCGCCGCCGCATATTTTGCTTCGAGGCTGGACATGAATGGTTTGCAGGCCGCCATTCACCTCGAACCCGCTAACGCTCTATATCAAGAGCAACTCGGAAGAGTCTTTTCCATCACCGGCGATTGGAATGCGGCGGCTCGGGCCTATCAGACCGCAGCTTCCCTCAATCCGTACAAAGCAAGCGCCTGGTTCAATCTGGCATCTGTGTATCAGGTTTCCGGCAATCTTCCTGACCAGGAAAAGGCATTGGAGCAAGCGATCCGGGCCGATCCTCGCACTCCTGACGTGGCATGGGAGGCGGCCAACTTCTATCTAGCGCAAGGAGAGGTTGACAAAGCATTTCGTGAATTTCGTCTGGCGATCGAGGGGGATGCGACAAAAGCGGACGCGGCTCTGCGGCTTTGCCTGCGAGTGAATCCGGACATCGATGCGGTCATGCAGCGCGTGTTGCCCTCCCGTGCGATTGGGTATATCTCGTTATTGAGCCTGCTGGAAGCGAGGCATGATACTCAAGGGGCATTCAAAGCATGGGCTGCCCTCATGGGGACGCAACAATCGTTCGAAATTCGCTACCTGTTCGAGTACCTGAAATATCTGTTGGTACAGCACGAAGTAGACGCGGCACAATCAGCCTGGAAAGAGGCAGCCGGGAAATTTGGCCTTTCTGCCTACCTGCCCACCCCGGAAAATCTAATCGTCAATCCCGACTTCAGCGCCGATATTCTCAATGAACCTTTTGATTGGCAATATAACCGCCAAGCGGGCCTGGCTTTGACGCTGGATTCGACCGATTTTCACGCTGGCCGCCGCTCCCTTTCGATCACATTTGAGGGTCCAGGCATTTCTGATGCCGGGATTTCCCAAGTCATTCCGGTAAAGCCCGGGAGGAAATATGACTTCTCCGCGTTCTACAAAGCGCCGGACATTCAAGGAGCCGGCGGGCCGCGTTTCTCTATTCAGGACGCCTACACCGGAGCGAGTCTCTTTCTCAGCGAGGAATTAAAAAACTACGACTACTGGCACCAGACCGGGGGAGACTTCAGCAGCGGCCCTGAAACCAGACTAGTTAAATTAGGCGTTTTACGCGTACCCGATCGCGCCGCAATCCGTGGCAAGTTGCTGGTGGGAAATTTTAGATTGTCCGAGAAACAGCAATAAACTAGAGGTTCTCAAGTGGCATCAACCAACCTGTCGCCGCGTCCCGGGTTCGAAGTGAATGAGTCGCGGCATCCAGTTGCGAGGCATGAGTTTGCGAACTCCGTACTCGCGATCGGAATACTTACTATTTTATTGTTCGGCCCGCTAGCGTTTGGTTACGTACACTTCTGGGCAATTTTTATTCTCGAAGCGGGGACAGCGGCCCTTCTTCTTCTTTGGACGTGGACTCGCGTCGCCGAGACCGAGGTCCGCGTGCTTCCAAATCCTCTGTTTGGACCCATGGCAGCATTCGCGGCAGTGATTGCCATCCAGATCATTTTTGGGCTTTCAGCGTATCGTTACGCGACAATCTCAAAAGCGCTGCTCTATTGCGCTTACGCTGCTCTTTGTTTCCTTACGGCGCAGTGCAAACTTCGCAAGATCGAAGTAAAACATTTAGCCGTGGTTATATCGGCATACGGCTTTGCTATCGCCCTGTTTGCGGTACTTCAAAGCCTGAGTCCCAATGGCAAAGTGTATTGGTTTTTCCAACCGGAGGCGGGCGGTTGGATCTACGGCCCTTACATAAACCATAATCACTATGCGGGGCTGATGGAAATGCTGACTCCGGTGCCGCTTGTGCTGGGCCTCACAAAAGGAATTCATGGCACAAAGAAGGCAATTTTCTTTTTTGCGGCAATGTTAATGGCCAGCACGATATTTCTCTCGGGGTCACGCGGGGGCATGGTGGCTTTTGCGACCCAAATTATGTTTTTGGCGGCGGTTTTGAGTTTTCAGAAAGATCGAAGATCTGGCGTCATAGCGGCAAGCTTGATCGCCATCATTTTTGCTTTTCTTATTTGGGTTGGTGGTCGGAGCACAACCGAAAGAGTCGCCAGCATAAGACATGAAGCAGAAGAGGGTCTGTCTGGAAGTTTGCGACTCAATATCAATCGCGACGGGATGAAAATGTTCGCACAGAAACCTCTCCTGGGATGGGGATTGGGAACCTTCCCAGTTGTATACCCCCAGTTTCGCAGCTTCTTCAGCGATAAATTTATCAATGAAGCGCACAACGATTATTTGCAGTTGCTAGTGGAGACCGGAGGCGCCGGATTCTTTGTGATGCTGTGGTTCCTGGCGCTGGTTTATCGCGACGGCCTGCGAAAGATTAAGAATTGGACTCGCGATCCCAATGGCGCTATTGCCTTAGCATGCCTGCTTGCTTGCACAGGAATTTTGGTCCACAGCTTCGTGGATTTCAATTTGCAGATTCCCGCCAACGCTGCTCTCTTTTACGTTCTTTGTACTCTGGCCTGCTCTCCCATGCAACCCGCGATCTCACCTGGCAACCTCGGAAAGAAACCGCGGAGCGTGTCTGCGAAGGCGTTTGGAAAGGACGTGGACTGCCCGCAAACGTGAGGTCTCGCGGCCACAATCATTTATTGCACATGCTACTCTACCGGAACGTCACTCGGAATCATGTCGTAGGAGGAATGAATGTCGTTCAAACAGTTTTTGTTCATCGCTTTCATGGTGAGTGCTTTAGCGATCTCGCCCGCCCGGGCTCAGGACTTCGAGCAAAACAATAATGAGTTGAGCGGGATCATTGGACGAACATTCATCGGCACTCAAGGTATACCCAACGGCTCCCTCACTGATAACCACATCCGCTTCGGGAAGGGTCTCACTTTTGAGATCAATTACGCACGGCGAGTGTTCGTGAAACCTCTCTGTTCATTGTCACTTGAGTTGCCAGTCGTGATGAATCTCGACGAAGATATCCAAGTACCTGCGAATTTCGCCCCGGCTCAATACCGCTCTCTTTTTGTAACTCCTTCAGCACGAGTGAATTTTTTATCCGATCAGCAAATTTCACCCTGGATCAGCTTGGGCGCCGGCTTAGGTCACTTCAATGCGGACTCAACATTAATTTTCGGCGGGCCAAACCCCGGAAGCACCGGTAGCTTTACAGGAGTCATCCAAATGGGACTCGGCTTAGACGTCAAGCTGCTCCATAGGTTCAGCGTTCGGGGCGAGGCACGGGATTTCTGGGCGGGTACTCCAAATCTGAACGTCAACGTTGCCAGCAGCCGCCAACACAATTTCCTCCTCGGCGGCGGAATTATTTATCACTTTTAGATGGGTTGTCTTGCGACCATCTAAGGCTTCTCGAACTTAGGAATTTCGCTGCGCGGTTTATACAATAGTGCGCTTGCAACGGTAGCGGGTTTGCCGAATCAAAATCGCCTTCTCTATCGACCGTCGCTTCAACCGCGTTAGGCCATCGTCTCGGCAGGTAGCGAAGAAATGCTGCGGGACGGCGCACAGCGTTCTTGATTTGGTTTTCGAAAGGGGGCAGATTCGAATGATGCGGGTAAGCCCACTGCCGCAAAACACTCGAAACCAACCAGTCAGGAATTTTCTTACGTTGTTCTCGATCCGGCGTATCACCTAGCTCCGCGCCGAGGAGTTCTCGGGCCAACTGTAAAGCGCAAAGTACCCAATCCGCTCGCCGCTTGTTCCCCCCCAGGCAATAGTTCCAATCAAACTTAACCGGCCTTGACTCTAACGCCGCCGCAACATCGCAGAGCCACACTGGGCGCCAGGCTCCGTGCTTCAGGAAATGTATACCCAAAATGCGCAGATGGTCTTCAGCGCCAAGCACTCTCACTTGCGTATCGTCTACTTGAACGATCTCTGAACGTTCGTATAGAGACGCAAAATCTCCAGCGCCAAATTTTGTGATCACATCGTGCTCAAAATCTACCCAGCATCCTTTGCACTGCGGACCCCGCACAACTTCGTGGGCAAGAGCGTGCTGCTCAGGCGGGAGCAACAGATCAATATCTCCACTGGGACGAAGTCCCCACTCGGCATACCAACGTGCGACCGCCCACCCCTTGAAAAGAATGGGATCGAGCCCGGCGGAGCGTAGCGCCGTAAAAACCTGGCTAACCTGAGCTTCGTGTCTGGCCGCCTGAATAGCGCTTTGGAGGTACGAAATATGAAGCGCTTCGGCCAGTTCTGGTGACAGCTGCGGCATTGAGCGGAGCCGCCGCCAAATCAGAGCGCCGCCTCCAGAGGAAAGAACAGTGGTAAGGATGGCTTCAATATCCTGAGGCAAGGCCTCTAGAAGTGGGGGGGAGTTCCGCCAGCTTCCGCCAAACAGCAAAGCCAGTACCTTTCCTTGCCGGGCGATCGCACTACTTCCTAACATGCGCTTTCTTAACCGCCACAGTGCCGCCCCGGATTGCAACGGCCGGAGCAACACTGTGCGTTCGACGTGCAAGGATTGCCATTGGGGCGGCACGATGCGGCCGCAGCCGGGAAAGGAATGACGACAGAAGCCACAGCGGGTAACGCTAACAAAGACGTGACACTTAATTGTTTTATAAGAATTCTGCGTGTATCTGATTTGAAGTTCATCTCGATGATCAGGCTGCGTAGAAAATAGGCCCGCCTTTTCCAGTTGAACAAGCGCCAAGCGCGTCGCGTTCTCTTGGACGGCGGTTCCGTGACGTTCAGATAGAGTACGGCTGATATCTGAAGTTGTGTTTTTGCCGTCACAAAGCTTCCACACGGAAGCTGCCATCTCATTGAGACAAGTTGCCTTATTATGCTGAAGATTGATTACCAACGTCTCAGAGCCGACCTGACGAACAAGCGCTCGGATCCGTCTGGGTAAGCCATTATCTGCGAGATGCATCTTCATACTGCAAACCCCATTTATAACGGAGCGGCCGCCGTGAACGCCACCATTTATCCCGAACAAACATGCGTGTTATTGCAACGCCCTGAGCAACATTGCGAATCGAGCGTGCATGGCTTGCCGTTCTTGAGGCAAGAAACCGCCTCGGCGGGGGTCGGTACAACGATTGACGCCACCGCTGGCAGCGCCAGCGCCGCCGCCACGCCTACTTTTTGAATCAAGGCCCTTCGTGATAAGTCTATTTTAATTCCGGGTGGTGGCATTCGATTGAGTAATAACCCAGCTTTTGCCAATTGCGTTAAAGCCATCCAAACCAAATCTTCGTCCATGTGCGCACTGGAGGCTCGCAGTTTCTTGGCGATATCTGCGACCGTATGTGTGCCATCGGAAAGCTTCCAGACAGGTCCAGCAAACTCATTTAAGCAGTGCGCCCGGTCTGTGTCTTTGTCGTACACAAGAAATTCGTCACCGATTTGGCGCAGGATCGCATTTTTTCTCTGAGGAATAAAACGGGATACAACTCTACTCATGATTACCTCGTTTGCGCGAAATGATAGCACACCTGAAGTTCAGCAATGCCCTAAAAGACTCTATCCATCCACTGTTACGCTCACCAGCTCGCATAAAATCTGCCTAGACGATCTTAGCTACATTTGGTGGAGAAGCGAGACCGGGGCGCATAATTTAGGTTTTCTATATTCTTCAATATCGATTCGACCACTTCCTGCGCCTCGCCTCGGGTACCTTCCAGTACCACAGCTTTTTGAACGGTTTTTTTCAGAGTGGCAAGAGCTTTTTCGGGCTGGCTGCGCGCCGCAATTGAGTTCTCCATCAAACCAAGTACAGCCTTGCCCGGTGAAAGCACCCTTGGACGCCAGCGCGCGCCGAACCTATAGCGAGCCAATATAACGAACGATACCGGTAGTGATAGATTCGCGGATTTCGCTCCCAATTCCGCCGCCGTGACTCTGGTTCTATCTCCGTCTTCGGGTTTGCCTTTTCGAATGGAGAGCGGCCTCGGGAAAGGATGAACCGATCCGTTAGCATCCAGAACGGCG
>JBDUDA010000250.1:0-4479 GCA_040003205.1 Acidobacteriaceae bacterium
GCTGGCCATGTGGAGGGTCCAGCTAGAAAATTTGTAGCGGCCCATTTGAGTTTCTCCCATGGAGTAAAAGAAGAATTGGAAATACCAGGTGGTGCCTGCCAGCGCGCAAAGCAGGTAATTGGATAACATCGGAACACGCTGCCGAGTTTCTTTTTGTGCGAGCGCTTTTTCGCTCAGGACCGCTGCTCGGTGCTGCCCGCGCATTTCCGAATCTGCGGTATGCATGTGTTCGACTATCTCGCGGCTGGGAGCATCAATGGCGGTCTCCACAATCGTCTCGTCGTTGGAAATCGATGGTCGAGAATAGGCGTTGAAGTATTGGTGGCCGGTTTTGTTTCGGATTAGAAGCACCAGACACCAGACGAAATTCGTAACAAATCCCCCAACCAGCACCACGATTAAAACCGGCAGCCCTTGCCAGAGAACGGGCGTCCCATGCTGTAACGTAAGGAGCTTAATCGGGTCTCCGGCCGCCAGGCCGTAAGCGAAACAGGCGCTCATTACACCGGAGAGCACTGCAACTCCGACCCCTTTTCTCAGATTAAATTCTTTGATGGCCGAACGCTGTTGCTCTGGTGACATCACTCGCTCTTTCGAAATGCCCGCCAGACCGGCTGCGGCAATTCCCAAAAGGCAAACGAATATGCCCAGCAGAATTACTTTCCCTGAAGCCGTGCCCACTACCTGAGTCATGAATTCGCCGCGAAATATGGGAGGAACGAGAGTCCCAAATGCCGCGCAAAGACCAAGAACAACTGCCATGCCCAGTGAGAGGCCAAGATAGCGCATGGTCAATCCGAAAGTCAGGCCCCCCACTCCCCATAAGAGCCCAAAAAAGAAAGTCCAAAATAGAGTGGCTGTGGAAGCTTCCCCGAGAACCGCCAGCAGATCTCTGGTGAGAATGAGCGCCAGCACCCACGGAGCGATGATCCAACTGAAGAATCCCCCCGCGAGCCAATAGGTTTCCCAAGCCCAGCGTTTAACCCCGCGATAGGGAACGTAAAAACTGCCAGACGCAAGTCCGCCCAGCCAATGATAGACAACGCCCACGAGCGGATTTGCCGGCATATCAACTCCAGTTCTGAGTTACAGGTGGAATACTTCCTCGAGCGGCTCCATGGCGCGGTCCGGCAGCAGGCCCGCAGGTTGCACGAAAAAGCCAGCCATTTCGTGTTGCCAGCGATCGTTGATCTCACGTCCAGCCATTTCAGCGCGGGCGCGGGCGAAATCTTCGGTCTCGAGGTACCCAACGAGCAATCCGTCGGCGCGCAGGAATAAAGAATAGTTTGTCCATCCAGTCTCTCGCAGGGCGGCCAACATTTCCGGCCACACCGCGCGATGGCGGCGCTTATATTCCTCAAGCAGTTCCGGCTTCACCTGCAACACGAAACAAATTCGCTTCATAATTTATCGAGTGAAGATTAGCGTAGGTACGCTTCCCACAATCCGCCGTCAACGGGAACTATATGGCCGGTCGTTTTGGAGCTTTCGTCGCTGCTGAGCCAGACGATGGCGTTAGCGCAATCTTGCGGCAAAATTGGTCGTTTGGTCAGCGTACGCTGCGCGTAGAAATTCGCCAGTTTGGTACGCAGATCTTCCGTGCTTTCCGATTCGCCAAACGTAATTTTATATTTTTGCAGGGATTGGATGACCCGGTCGCGCGGGAACATAGTTGACCCGGCCACTACCGTCGCAGGCGCGATTCCGTTCACCCGCACCCGCGGCCCCAGCTTGATGGCGAGCTCGCGCACCAAATGGTTGAGGGCGGCTTTGCTGGTGTCGTAAGCCTCGCTGCCACTTTTTGGCACAACCGCGTTGGCCGAACTCGTCAACACCATGGACGCTCGCAAATCCTGGTCCTTGAAAACCCACTCGGTGGCGCGTGCCAGCAGATAGTTTCCGGTAACGTTTAACTGAAATGTCTTGCCCCAACCCTCTTCCGTGAGTTCGCCATCGGGCCCGGGAACCGGGTAAATGGCGGCGGTATTAATCACTCCGTCGACACCGCCAAATTGCAGCAAGGTGAACCGCACGGCGTCAGCCAGGCTGGTGGACGAACCTAAGTCCACCTGCGTATTCGCGACTGATTCCGGGGATGAGAGTTTGCGAGCTTCTTCGGTGACCTTCGCGGCTCCAGGCTGGTCGAAGTCCGCGACAACAACGTGCGCTCCCTTGCGGGCAAGCAGCAGAACCACCTCGCGACCTATCCCGCTCGCCCCTCCGATTACTAACATTATTTTGCGGCTGAATTCAGCCTCGGCCGGCATCCGCTGTAGCTTCGCTTCTTCGAGGGCCCAGTACTCGATGCGAAAAGCCTCCGAGCGCGGCAGCGCAACGTAGTTGTGAAATTGGGTAAATTGCCGCGACTGTTCCGAGGTTCGCGCCTGCGGCAAAGAATCGGGCGCCGCGCCCTCTTCAAGAGCGCTCGCTCCCGCCATCACGTGGATTGCGTTTATGAAAAATTCCGTGGTAATGCGCGCTTCTTTCTTGTTTTTACCGAAGCCAAATAGACCCAGGCCTGGAATCACTACGACGGAAGGATTGTCGTCCCGCAACTTGGGAGAATCTTTGACCGCGCACGCGTCATAATATTTTTTGTAGTCCGCGCGATATTGCACTACCTGCTCTTGAATACGCGCTCGCAGGATGCCCCCATCTTCTTTCGCCGGATCCCATTGAATGAACATTGGGCAAACTCTGGTCCGCAGAAAGTGGTCGGGACAACTGGTACCCAATGCGCCCAGCTCCTGCGCCCATTTTGATCCGGCAAATTCCAGCGCGTCGCTCTGATCCGCATAATGCGCAATCACGCGCCGATTGGACGACAGCGCACCCCGCAGCAAGGGCAACAGTTGCGCTGCGACTTCCTGGCGGTTGCCGGCCGGCTCATGTAAGGAGCCCCCAAACATGGCGGTTTTCTTTTTCCGGTGCGCGACGATAAATTCACCCATCTCGTCTATGGTACGAAGGCTGTTGAGATAACACTCACGCTGGGTGTTTCCCCACGTGAATAGCCCATGCCCGCCGAGAATAATTCCCTCGCTGGCGGGATTTTCCTTTACCGCTTTTTCAATCAGGAGCGCCAGTTCGAAGCCCGGCCGCTGCCAGGGCACCCAAATGATCTTGCGTCCGAAGGTCTTATTGAATTCCTCCAGCTTGCGCTTGCCGTTCGCACTTGCCGCGAGCGCTATGGCCCAGTCGGGATGCAGATGGTCCACGTGATCAAAGGGCAAAAACGCGTGTAGCGGAGTATCAATGCTTGCCGCCACGCGATTTTCCCCGAAGGCCGACAGCGGATAATATCGAACCATCTCATCTTCGTAGGCTTCGCCGCGATACAGTCCCTTGAGTTGCTGTAGACGGTCCATGTAAAGCAGCGCGAAGCCTGATTCACTGATAGAGCCAATATCTCCGCCGCTGCCTTTCACGGCTAGCACCCGCACCGGTTTGCCAGTGAAAGGGTCCGGCAGCTCTATTTTTGAGCTGGTGTTGCCGCCGCCAAAGTTGGTGACCCGCAGGTCGGCGCCCAGCAAATTGGAGCGGTAACGCAGCAACCCTAACTGGTCATTGCCCAATCCTCGGGCGTAATTGTCGTCCCACAGATCTTTTAAATTAACTAGTTCTTCAATTTCAGGCATAGATCATCTCGCTGTAATGACGGAAGCGTTCGGCTTCGCGGTCCCATAAGTCGGTTTCGATAGGCTCAAATATCTCGGTTGGAAAAGAGCGGTCCACCATGTTTCTTGCGTCTGCCAAAGAGCTGGCAGCTCCCGTCGCCAGCATTTGAATGGCGAGATTTCCTAGCGCGGTCGCTTCGGCAGGGCCAGCCAGCACTCGCCGTCCGCTGGCATCGGCGGTGAACTGGTTCAACAGGCGATTTCTGGAACCTCCGCCAATAATGCGTATCTGTTTGATCGGTTTCCCGGTTAGGGTTTCGAGGCTACCAATGACATTTCGGTATTTTAGGGCAAGGCTCTCAAGCACGGCTCGCGCATAGGCTGCCGGCGTTTTAGGAGAAGGTTGATGCGTCCGCTCACAGAACGTGTCAATGGTTGCCGGCATGTCGGATGGCCGGAGGAAAGATTCATCATCCGGATCTATCAAGTGAACGAAGGCCGGCTCCTTGGCGGCCAGTTCCATTAACTGCCCATAGTCAAACGTCTGGCCCTGCGAAGCCCAAGATTGACGGCAACACTGGAGCATCCACAATCCCATCACGTTTTTCAGGAAGCGGATGGTGCCGCAGACTCCGCCTTCGTTGGTGAAGTTTAGGCGCAACGCCTCGGCGTTGATGACTGGTTCATCCAGCTCAGTACCGATAAGCGACCAGGTTCCGGAGCTGAGAAATGCAGTGCCGTCGCGTGCAGTTATCGCGGCCACCGCCGAGCCGGTATCATGCGAGGCCGGCGCGATCACGGGAGTTTCCTCAAGCGTTCCCCCGCCCGCGATATCCCTCCGCAAATTGCCCACGACCGAACC
>JBDUDA010000251.1:0-4457 GCA_040003205.1 Acidobacteriaceae bacterium
CCGCGGGCGGGGGCGCCCGCGCCACACAAACACAAAGTCTGTTCGGTATCGTCCAGGGAGGGATGGACCCCGACCTTAGGAAAGAATCCGCTGAGCGGACGATTGAGATCGGATTTCCCGGCTACGCGATCGGAGGACTTAGCGTTGGCGAGCCTCGCGCCCTCACGCGCGAAGTGGTCGAATCTACTCTGCAGCATCTGCCTCGCGACAGGCCTCGATATTTAATGGGAGTGGGGACTCCAGAGGAGATTGTCGAATACGCGAATCTTGGCGTGGACATGATGGACTGCGTATTGCCCACCCGCGCCGCGCGCCACGGGCTGCTGTTTACTTCCGAGGGAAAAATATCTATTAAGCAGGCCCGTTATGCCGGAGATGACGGCCCACTTGATCCCAATTGCGGTTGCAAAGTATGTGGTCGATATTCGCGAGCGTATTTAAGACACCTTTATGCTTCGAACGAAGTCTTAGGACAGGTCTTGAACACCGTCCACAACCTTAGCTTCTACCTTGACACTATGCGAACAGTGCGTCATTCTATTGCACTTGGGAAAGGTGTCCGTTTTCTTTCAGGCGAACTGCCTCAACGAAAGTCATAAACCCGCCATCCCCAGTTCGAGCCTGTAGTTTGAGATGTCCGGCCTGAGTACGCGAGAGTTCCCGCGGCAAATTGCGCAGGGCCAGAAGCGCCGCAGGGCGAAGCTCCGAAAATACTTGATTGAAAACAGGTTGAGAGTGCAATGGTTGCTGAACATTTATTCGCGCTGCAAATAGCCGGGTCGTCCAGTTGGCTGGGCTTTGCCCCGCTAATTTTCATTTTCGCCATCTTTTATTTTCTTTTGATCATGCCGCAGCAGCGGAAGCAGAAAAAATGGCAGCAGATGTTGAGTGAATTAAAAACTGGCGATAAGGTCGTCACCAGCGGCGGGCTGAAGGGGACGATCGTGGCGCTGAAAGATGAATCGGTTCACCTGCGCGTTCCCCCGGACAACTTGCGGCTCGAAGTCACTCGCGCATCGGTAGTGTCGGTTGCAACAGACGAGATTGTTAAGTAGCAGATTACTTTCATGAATAAGAACTTAGGCTGGAAATTACTGCTGATCGTCGGAGTGCTGCTGGCATTCCTGTTCGGTATCTTTGGAGTTCCCAAAGGATGGTCGGGCCGCGGATTGTTGGCCTCTCTTCAGGACCGCATTCACTTGGGATTAGACCTTAAAGGTGGAACTCACCTTATTCTTCAGGTGCAGGTGAACGACGCGGTGAATGTCGATTCCGACAATGCCGTGGAACGCCTGAAAGAATCCCTGAAGAAGATCAAGTACACCGAAATCAGCAAGCCGGATTCGATCAATGGTCCTGACAGGATAGTGCTGAAAGGCATCGCGCCGGAGTCGAGCACTGATCTCCGCCAGATTGTGACCGACCGCCTGCCGGAATATAACGTCGTCTCTGGTCCGGACAACACCTGGACCGTCTCCATGAAGCCCCAGGCGCTGGCAGATTTAAAAACCCGTGCCGTGCAGCAGGCTATTGAGACCATTCGCAACCGAATTGACCAACTGGGTGTGAGCGAGCCGATTATTCAGGAGCATGGGTTAGGCGATTATCAGATTCTGGTGCAGCTCCCCGGAGTGGACGACCCAGGTCGCGTAAAAGAGATTATGCAGTCCACCGCCATGCTGGAGATCCGGCAGGCGTTAGGCGGACCATATTCCAGCGAACAAGCTGCACTGCAGGACAAAGGCGGCGTGTTGCCGGCGGATGCGCTACTTCTGCCTGGGAAGAATGCGACTTCCTCGACTGAAAGCGAGAATGGCGAAAACTGGTATCTGGTTTCCAAAGCGGCAGCCGTTACTGGCCGCGACCTCCGCTCCGCCGACCAGTCGCGCGATGAAAGTGGGCAGCCCTCCGTGAGCTTCACCTTGACGGGCGAAGGCGGACGCCGGTTTGGCAGCTTTACCAGCGCTCACGTGGGAGACAATCTTGCCGTCGTTCTCGACCACAAAGTTCAGGAAGTAGCGGTCATCCGCAGCGAGATTCGCGATCGCGGAGAAATTTCCGGGCACATGACCGATCAGGGCGCAAAAGATCTTTCCATGATCTTGCGTTCGGGTGCATTGCCGGCGGGGATAAAATATCTTGAAGAACGCACGGTCGGCCCCTCATTAGGTGCCGATTCGATTCGCGCAGGCGTTCAGGCGGCAGTGATTGGCATGTTGGCGGTGCTGATCTTTATGCTGGTTTACTATCGCGCCGCCGGAATCAACGCTGATATTGCCCTGATTCTGAACCTGATCATTTTGCTCGGCTTCCTTGGCTATAGTGGAGCTACCCTGACTCTCCCCGGCATTGCGGGCGTCATTCTTACGGTCGGTATGGGCGTGGATTCGAATGTTCTGATCTTTGAGCGTATCCGTGAAGAGCTTCGCAACGGCAAAACTCCGCCATCGGCAGTCGAACAGGGCTTTGGCCACGCCTGGGTTACCATCGTTGACACGCACGTCACTACTATTGTTTCAGCGGTCATCCTGTTTATCTTTGGAACCGGTCCGGTGAGGGGATTTGCAGTGACGCTGAGTTTTGGATTGTTCGCCAACCTGTTTACTGCGGTTTTTGTGTCGCGAGTCATTTTCGATTGGATTCTCAGCCGGAAGCAGCGCGGAGAGGCTTTAAGCATTTAGGAACCCAGGTACTCCGCAGTTGCGGCTAGCAATAAATAAAGAGGGGTTTTAAGCAGAGTGGAATTTTTTCGCAATCCGAATATAGATTTTCTGGGCAAGAAGTGGTACTTCATCGCCTTTTCGCTCATCTTTAGTATTGCCGGCCTACTCTCCATGCTGTTCTGGCATGGCATTCCTCTCGGGGTGGATTTCAGAGGCGGCACCCTCGTCTATGTGAAGTTCGCCCAAACTCCGGACGACAACGCTATTCGCGCATCCATGGATCGCGCTGGGCTTCACAACGCCCGCATCCAGCGTTACGGAGCTGCCGCCAACAATGAAGTATTGATCGATCTGGCGGTCCAGGAAACCAGCGAGCAGGCGCTGGACAAGGGCAAAAATCAGATCATCAATGCCTTGGAGAGCAACGCTCCTGCTGGCAAACAGGACCTCAACAACGCCAGTTCACTTGCGATTGCCAATTATCTATTGGATAAAGACCCCTTGCACGCGGGTACCGACGCCAATCAGCGTTACACGGCGCAAGCTCAGGCGGTGGTGAACTATCGCGACAAAGTCAAAGGTGGAGTTCTTAACTCTTTGGACGAACTGCAAAATGCGTCCGGAGTTGACCGCAATGTGACGTCCACTTTGGCGAATGGCTTTTACTTATCCAATTTCGGTGTGCGAAACGTCGAAATCGTCGGTCCCCAAGTCGGATCGCAATTGCGCAAGCAAGCAATTTTGGCAGTTTTGTACTCGCTGCTCGGAATGCTTATCTACCTCGGATTCCGCTTCGAGTGGATTTATGGCGTGGCAGCGGTCGTGACCGTTTTTCATGACACGCTCATCACTGTGGGCGCGTTCTCGCTCATGAATAAAGACATTTCTTTGACCGTCATCGCGGCGATTCTGACGCTGGTCGGATATTCCAATAACGATACGATTGTGGTTTTCGACCGCATCCGAGAAAACTTGAAGGTGATGCGGCGCGAGAGACTAGCCGACATCGTCAATAAAAGCATCAATCAGACGTTGAGCCGGACCATCCTGACCGCCGGGCTGACGTTCCTGACAGTTTTGGCTTTATATCTTTTTGGGGGAGAAGTTTTGCATGGCTTCTCCTTCGCACTCGTAATCGGCATCCTAATCGGCACGTATTCCTCGATTGCGATTGCCGCTCCAATTCTTGTGGCTTATCAGGACTGGCAATTGAACCGGGGTAAGCGTCCGGAGATGGTTGCAGCCCCGGCAATTCGCAAAGAGAAGGCCAAGATCAAAGCCTAACCCACGGCTTTATTCAGAAAAATGCGAACAAAGTTTGCATAAGTCGGCTGACGAGTGTAGAAAGTTTCAGTCGCATCCGGCGAGGATTCGGAGCATGGAAGCTTTAGGGAGCTAAACGCAAGCGGGCGGTGTCTAAGAGATACGTAGGGTCCACGCAGGAGATGCCTTATGTTTGAAGACAGCCTTATCGAATCAGGTGGGAAGCTTAAGACCAAGCGCGGTGTAACCACGACGATTTCCTTTCTTTTTCAGCTTGGATTGATTCTCGTGCTGGTATTAATTCCGCTGCTGTTCACTGAAGCTCTACCCAAAACCCAGTTGATGACTTTCCTGGTGGCTCCGCCACCACCGCCACCACCACCACCACCAGCCGCAGCTATAAAAGTGGTGAAACAAATTCAAACCAACATGGTGAACGATCAGTTGCGCATGCCCACCAAAATTCCTGAGAAAATTCAAATGATTAAGGAAGAGGCCGCTCCACCGCCATCCATGGGCGGAGGGGTTGTT
>JBDUDA010000252.1:0-4443 GCA_040003205.1 Acidobacteriaceae bacterium
CTGATCGACGCGGTCAAGCAGCAGTAAGAAGCGCGTCAACCTGAAAGCGGACGAATTCGCGATCAGATGCCATCAAGCGAATTTGTTGAAGCAGCGAATCGACCTAACTTTCGCCTATCCCTTGTGTTTCCGCCTCTCGCACGCCTGCACCGTTTTCGTTGGATCCACCGCCTCATCATCGATCTGTTCATGCACGATTTTTCCCGACGGGTCGATGAGAAAAGTCGCACGCCTCGCAGTATCCATTGAAACTCCAGCAATGTTTATTTTCTTTAGAAGACCGTACGAGCGCGTAGCTTCGCCGCCCCAGTCTCCCAGCAGGGGGAAAGTGACTCCATTTTGTTGCGCGAACGCAAAATTCGAGAACGGACTGTCCATGCTCACACCCAGGACCTGGGTGTCTGTGCCTTCCAGCGTACCAATGTTTTTCTGGAAGGCTTTCATTTCCTCTGTTCAACCACCGGTAAAGGCGAACACGTAAAACGCCAGCGCGACGCTCTTCTTTCCTCGAAAATCGCGGAGAGATATTTTCTTCAGGTCCTTGCCATCGAAACTCAGCATGGTGAAGTCGGGCGCCATGTCTCCGACCTTGAGCCTCAGTGCGGGGTTCGCGGCTTTGGCGTTTTTTTTGCCCTCATCCTTACTCTGCGCGCTCAAGTTCGAAACCGAAACCGGCAGTATTAACAAAACAGCAAGAATCAAAAACCTCTTCAAGCGACTGCTATTCATAGATTATTTTCCTCCTCAGGCATGTCGAAACCTTCCCGCCACTAACCTCCAAAGCGGCGCTGGTCAGTAGATTCGTTCCACACTTCGAAGCCGCCCCGGAAGGCATTCCGATTATTTCCCATTCGCGTCCCCTCCGGCAGCTTATGAAGCTTTTTAACGTTGCCTCCTCCCAGCACGATCTGCTCGGGCTCTAATGCCGCGCGCAGTAAGGCCACTACTTTGTTGACGTGACGCTCCCACTTCTTTCGTCCTAGCTTCTTCAGCCCGCGGATCCCCAGATAGTCTTCATAAGTCTTGCCATTTTTGTAAGGCAGATGCGCCAGTTCCATTGGTTCCACTACCCCATCCGCAATCATCGCCGAACCCAGCCCCGTCCCCAAACCGAGGAACAGCAATCTACCTCCCCGATAGCTTCCCAGGGCCTGCATCGCAGCATCATTAATAATTTTCACCGGACGCCCCAGCGCTCTGCGAAAATTAAAACCTACCCAACCCTTCGCCAGGTTGTGGGGTTCGCGCAGGGGTTTTCCGTGGACTACCGGCCCCGGATATCCAATCGTTACCACATCGAAGACTTCGCCTTTTAAAGCCTCCTTCACCGCCCGAACCATTTCTTTCGGCGTAAGCGTAGGTCCCGAGAGAAGTTCGATCTGCTGTTTCATGCCCGTTCCAAATATCTTGACGTGGGTTCCGCCAACGTCCAAAACCAGAATCCGATGATTCGCCATCAAGTCTCCTCGTCCTCCCTCATATTCCGTCAGGTAAACGCACTAGCGGAAAAGTTCGCGTACCATCTTTTCTCTGTAAGCAAAAATGGTCTCCACATCCTTTTTTACCTTAAGGGTGTGAGCCAGGCGTCCCAAGCTACCTAGCGGCAACTCATATTGAACTTCATCCATGATGCGCGTGCCGTTCGCCTCCGCAACAAACCGGTGTTCATGATGCCACAACTTATAAGGTCCCTTGAGCTGTACATCGACAAAACCGTTGGGAGGCTCCCATTCCTTTATTTCGGTGGTCCAATGAATCGGAAATATTCGCCAGCGCAACGAGTATTGAATAAGCGTACCCTTTCGCGCCGGCTCCGGGTCTACGCTGAGAATATGGAAGTGCAGCCAAGGCGGCGTCAGTTGCTGCAAATTTTTCGCTTCCGAGAAATACGCGAATACTTCCTTCAGAGGTTTTGGCACAAATTGCTCAGCACGGAAGACGAAGGGGGTCATGCGCGGATCGACCATTCTGTATTCATGAAATCACACCAATGGATTTTTGCACGCCGGTATCTCGATCAAATTTCTTTGAATGGAGCCTAGAAACTTATGCAGTGTACAATCCGCAATTGCTGATTACGAAATCCGGTAACGAACCCGCAGCTCAGAGAGGATGATATATGAAACCCAGAATGCGGTTGTCTTTCATAGCCTTAATCGCCGCCGTCGCACTTTCCTTGAATGTAGCATTTGCCTTTCAGAGCTCTTCGACCGGCGGCTCTGCGAAACTGCTGCAGCTTGAGGCCGACTTCATGAGAGCCACCGCCGAGCGAGGTCTTGACGGCTTCATGTCCTACTTTGCGGACGACGCAGTGACGCTTCCGGACGGAGGCGGGATCGCCTCCGGCAAGGAGGAAATTCGCCGCGCGCTCAGTCCGTGGGGCTCAGACGTCAGTCTCACCTGGACACCCGTCAAGGCCTACATGGCGGCTTCCGGAGACCTCGGCTATACCTACGGCACTTACGTTTTTAAAGCCAACGGCAAAGATGGGAATCCGGTGACGCACCACGGAAAGTACACAACCATCTGGAAGAAACAGAGCGACGGAGGCTGGAAGGCGGCACTCGACATAGGAAACCGTAGTCCCGACAAATAGTCAACCAAGGAAAAACTATCTGGCGGAAAATTCATGACTATCGTTGATCGCAGCCGCTTGTCTTCGTTAATGGAAGGCGAGCAGAACAAATTTATAAGCAGCCATAAGCAGCCATCCTCGCTCCAAAGCGATGTTCGAGCGCGCTCGCCGTTCCATGCTCGGCGGCGTTCCCATGAATTGGATGGTCAAGTGGCCGGGCAGCTTTCCTCCTTTCGTAAAAGAAGCGCAGGGCGCGCACTTCACTGACATAGACGGTCATCAATACGTTGATTTATGTTTAGGTGACACCGGCGCCATGACTGGACACACTCCCGCAGCAACAATCGCCGCCATCCAGCAGCAAGTCACGCGTGGCATCACCTTCATGCTTCCGACCGAAGATGCCGTCATTGTTTCCGAAGATCTACAGAAAAGATTTAATCTAACCTACTGGCAATTTGCGCTCACGGCAACCGACGCCAATCGCTTTTCGATCCGTCTCGCACGGCAGATCACGGGACGTCCCAAAATACTGGTTTTCAATTGGTGCTACCACGGCAGCGTGGACGAAAGTTTCATCACCTTGAAGAATGGAGTCGCCGCAGCCCGCCGGGGCAATATCGGTCCGCCCGTGGATCCCGCGATTACGACCAAGGTTGTCGAATTCAACGATCTGGAAGCGCTCGAAATTGCGCTGGAGGCTGGAGACGTCGCTTGCGTTCTAGCTGAGCCGGTGATGACCAACGTCGGCATCGTCCATCCCGATCGCGGATATCATCAACGCCTGCGCGAGCTCACTCGCCGCCATGGCACGCTGTTGATCATCGACGAAACTCATACCATTTGCGCCGGCCCGGGCGGCTATACGCGCGCGGAAAAGCTCGATCCGGATTTTCTCGTGCTTGGCAAGCCCATCGGCGGCGGCGTTCCCGGAGCGGTGTATGGATTTTCCGAGACGGTTGCTACCCAAATCGCTCGCCGGCAAAATCTTGAAGACTGCGATATCGGAGGAGTCGGCGGCACCCTCGCCGGCAACGCCTTGTCGCTCGCCGCAATGAGGGCAGCGCTGCAAAATGTTTTAACGGAAGCAGCCTTCGCGCACACCATCCCACTGGCGCAACGCTGGACGGAGGGAGTTGACCAGGTCATCTCCGAATTTGGACTTCCGTGGCACGTCACCCGATTGGGCTGCCGCGCGGAATATCTTTTTTCTCCCAGTCCTCCTCGAAACGGGACCGATGCGCATGACGCAATGGACTTCGAACTGGAGCGCTACATGCATTTACACGCGATGAACCGCGGAGTCTTACTGACTCCATTCCACAACATGGCGCTCGTGTCTCCCGCGACCAGTGCTGAAGATATAGACCGTCACACTTCAGTCTTTCGGGACGCCGTTGAGGGTCTGGTTCGAAACACTTGAGCGGCGCTCGGCATTGAGCAAAGGGGAATTAGCTCAGGCGGAAACTCCAGCGAAATTCTGGCGCGCTCAGAAAAGAAATTAGTATTCGCCGTATCTTCCCTTTACCGAGTCGGCGAGCTTTTGTGAGTCGTAGCCAACACCATCCTTGAACACGATCTCGACATTTTCTACATCCGAAATTCGAGCTGATGGATCGCCTTTGATCACCACAATGTCCGCATTCTTTCCAACGGCGATGGATCCTATGTGGTCCTGTTGTCCCAAGTAGGTTGCGCCGTTCATCGTCGCGATCTTGATGGCTTCGACCGGAGAGAACCCTGCCTCTACCAGCAGCTCTATCTCACGCTGATCGCTATAGCCTGGGACGACGCCGCCATTACCCGTGGGGTCGGGACCAGCCAGCAACAATCCTCCAGCGGCGGCAAACTCGCGCTCCAAATCCATG
>JBDUDA010000253.1:0-4376 GCA_040003205.1 Acidobacteriaceae bacterium
TGGCGAATTACCGGAGCCATTTTGTTGGACACGCGCCCCGCAATAATCATGAGGTCAGATTGACGTGGCGAAGGACGGAACACTTCAGCTCCAAAACGCGCAATATCGAAACGCGACGCGCCCATGGACATCATTTCAATTGCGCAGCAGGCCAGCCCGAACGTCATTGGCCAAATGGAATTCTTGCGCATCCAGTTCACCACATTATCCACGGTAGTGAGAACCAGGCCCTCAGGCGTGGGATTGCCGTAGGTCAAGTCTTTGACAGCGCGTTTCCCTTCTTCGAGGGTGACGTAAGGTCCGAAATTCAAATCTCGGGGCATGAGCTCATTTTACGGTCGCGCGCGCAGAATCACAACCAGGGCATCTCCCCCGACATCCGCTGTCATCCTGAGGAAGAGGAGTTCTGCGCTTGCGCAGAACTCCCAACGAAGGATCCCTGCCTTCTCACCAGGCTCCGTTCGCTGTAAATGCAGAGGTCCTTCCCTAACCGTCGCGAGCGAAAGCTTGCGCTGCGTCAGGAATTACATTGCGTGGGTAGGGTTCAAAATTATTTTCCCGAACATCTGGCTCTTCTCCATATACTCATGGGCCGCGTGAGCCTCCGAGAGCGGGAAAGCTCGATCCACCACGGGTTTCAGCCGTGCCGCAAAAATGTGTTTCAGAACTTCGCGCAGTTCCCCCATGGTTCCCATGTATGACCCCAACAGAGACAATTGCCGTGCAAATAAAAATTGCAGGTTCACAGACGCCTCCTCGCCCGTAGTAGCTCCACAGGTAACGATCGTGCCTGCGGGCTTCAGCGATTTCATACTTTCATTCCAGGTCGCGGCTCCGACGTGCTCAACCACGATGTCCACGCCCTCGCCATGGGTGATTTTTCTCACTTCCTGCGAGATTTTCTGTTTGTAGTGATCGATCCCGAAGTCTGCTCCAAGTTTTTGGGCCTTCTCCAGTTTCTTCTCGTCCCCAGCTGTCGTGATCACACGCGCGTGGAATAATTTTGCGATCTGGATCGCAGCGATGCCCACGCCCGAGCCCCCTCCCAGAACGAGTACAGTCTGTCCCATCCGGATGCCAGCGAGGCCGACCAGCATATGCCATGCGGTGAGAAAAACCAGCGGAACGCTGGCAGCTTCATCGAAACTCAGCGTGGCGGGAATTTGAATCACGTTCACGGCGGGGACCGCAATCAACTCACAGTTGCCGCCATCCACAAGATTGCCAAGCGCGGTAAATTCCCGGCACAGATTCTGCTGGCCGGCGGCACAAAAGGCGCAGCGATTGCAAAAGTGCATCGGCGCCAGCAGGACGCGTTCTCCGACACTGAGGCCGGACACGTACTCTCCAATTTCTACGATATCTCCCGCAATATCGCTGCCCAGAATATGTGGAAGGTTCACGCCGGGAAGCCCCTTGCGCACCCAGAGGTCAAGATGATTCAACGCACATGCACGGATTCTTATGAGGACTTGATCTTTACGAAGAGTGGGATCGGCCACGTCTTCGTAGCGGAGGATGTCGGGATCTCCGAATTCGTGGATGCGAACGGCTTTCATTGGCTTCCTGCTCCTTATGAAGAAACAAGCTAGCACAGAGATTTAGCGTCGCAAGTCTAAATCAGACAAAGTCAGGCACGGCTCAGCCGTGCGTAAACCCAATACGCAGCTTATCGGCACGACTGAAGTCGTGCCCTTCCAAAACATTTAACCTCAAAATGGGTCGAGAACGTCCAGGCTTTGGGCGACACAGCCTTTGGATGGCACAGCGTTTGATGGCGAGAGCTTGGGTGGCGCAGCCTCCGGGTGGCAAAGCGCTTGGGTGACTCGGCGTTTGGGTGGCTCAGCCTTTAGGTGGCGCAGCGCTTCAGCGCTGCGAATAATGCCCTTTTCATAAAAGCGGCTTCAGCCGCTGAGGTAAGTTTGACTTGCCTCCTCCAAACTTAAATAATCACTCTGATGGATATCTACGAAGAAATCGTCAAGCTGCGCCAGTCCGGACGCCGCGGAGCGGTCGCCACCATCGTCAATGTCCGCGGATCCATCCCGTCCTTTGAAACCGCGAAAATGCTGGTGCGAGACGACGGTTCCATCACCGGAACCATCGGCGGCGGCTGCGTGGAGGCCGAAGTCTGGCAGGCGGCGCGCGAGGTGATGGAATCCGAAAAGCCGCGCAGCCTGAGTTTCAATCTTAATCAGAATCCTAAATACGACAGCGGATTAGTATGCGGCGGCACGGTTGAGATTTTCGTGGAACCCATACTGCCGCAGGCAGTCCTCTACATCTTCGGTGCCGGACACGTCTCAATCAATCTCTACCGTGCCGCCAGCAGCGCGGGATTCGAAGTCTCAGTCATTGATGACCGAGAAACCTACGCAAATCGCGAACGCTTCCCTGAGGCGAAAGAAATAATCGCTGAAGACTTTGAAAGCGCGTTCAACCGAATCGTTCCTAACGAATCGTCCTACATAGTGATCGTCACGCGCGGACATCGCGACGACATGCGAGTTTTAGCGTGGGCGGTGAAGACGCACGCCCGGTATATCGGAATGATCGGCTCCAAGCGTAAGACCATCACAATTTTCCGAGAACTGACGAAGCAAGGTATCCCGGCAAATCTGTTTGAGAGAGTCCATGCCCCAGTCGGCCTCGATATTGGCGCAATCACTCCAGAAGAAATTGCCATCGCTATCACCGCCGAGTTAATTGCGGTGAGAAGAAATGTGGAGCGTCCGCTACCGCATATGAGCTGGTTTCTGTCGCGGCAGTTGGAAAGTGAAAACGCAGACGAGCAGACAGAAGAGGCCGTGGATGCCGAGCGGGAACTGGACAGATAAGTTACTTCGGGTGCCCCATTCAAGCCGTCTTTTGGCTTGAGTGGGGAAGTGATGCGCTGTTCTTGGACTTCAAGCTAGACCGAAACGTACACTGGGTCATGCTGTCGAAAATTCCCACCCTTGCGCAAAGTACGCGCAAGAATGGGGCACCCGCCAAGAATGGGCACTCAGTGATTCTTCTGGTTTGTGTTACCAGGTTTTTGGCTTAGTCTTCTGCGCGACTTGGTTTCGTGGGCGTGCAAACTTGAATTCATGCTCCGCCATGTCAACTCTACGTCCCCGAAAACGTACGCCTTCGAATTGAAGCAGCAGCCGCTGTTCTGCGGCCCATTCACCCGGAACGCGGATGTGTCCGCCAGCGCCGAGTATCCGGTGCCATGGCAGTTCTCTCGATCCGCTCAGTACTCGCGCCACTTGGCGCGACAAATTTGGAGAGCCGGCTGCCCGCGCAATCGCCCCATAGGTGGAAACTTTGCCGCGTGGGATTTTTCGGATGGCGGCTATGACACGGCTTTCCCAGTCCATGAACGTTTGAACTCGCGAGTCGTTACAAAACTAGGCCGCAGCGCTTTGCTCGAAAGACTGCACGGCTTTCTCCTCGCTGTCATACACCTCGAACACTGTCGCCAGCTTGGTAATTTGCAGCAGGTCGCCGACACGCCGCGTCAGGTTGGCGAGTTTAATGGTGCCGCCCGCATTGCGCGCTGTGGTGTAGATTGCGACCAGCGTGCCCAGTCCGCCGCTGTCAATGTAGGTGACGCCGCCCAGGTTGATAATGATGCGGCTGTCGGATTTAGTCAGCCCTTTGACCAAGTCTCGGATGCTGGCGGATTCTTCGCCGAAGACGAGGCGGCCAAAGCAATCCACGATGATGATTCCATCTTTCACGGTTCGGGTGTTGAGTTTCAGTTGCATCGAAATCCTCCTTCATGTCACGGCTGGCGACAACTAATGCACGGAAGCTTATCGGCTGGCGGCTGGTTGCGCAAGCATTTCGCAACAGTAAAATCGGACGCCAAAAGCAGGTCCCTCGACTACGCAAAGCGATTCGCAAACGAATCGCTCTGCTGCGCTCGGGATGACATCGCTAAACATGGGATTACATTGCTTGAAGGCGATGAGTCCTGGTCCGGGCCCCATCACGTATAATCGGGCTAACTTCTCACCATGAGCTACCAGGTTCTTGCCCGCAAATATCGTCCCCAGAAGTTTTCCGAGGTTATCGGGCAGGAACACGTAACTCGCACCCTGAAAAATGCCATTGAGCTCGGCCGCATGGCCCATGGATACATTTTCAGCGGCCATCGCGGCATCGGCAAAACTACTATCGCCCGCATCCTGGCGATGGCTTTGAATTGCCGCTCGGCAGAGCATCCTGTGACCGAACCGTGCGGCGTTTGTGATTCCTGCCTTGAGATTCGCGCGGGCAACGCCGTGGACGTCATCGAAATTGACGCCGCCACCAATCGTGGCATTGATGAGATACGCGAGTTGCGCGATGCGGCGCGCTATCGTCCCGCGCGCGACCGCTACAAAATT
>JBDUDA010000254.1:0-4288 GCA_040003205.1 Acidobacteriaceae bacterium
CCTGAAGCGTCTTACGAATTGGTGAAGACCATGCGTGCTTCGACGCTGGTTCTTGGTCCTCTGGTCGCACGCTGTGGCACCGCCCGCGTCTCGTTGCCTGGTGGATGCGCGATTGGCGCCCGTCCGATTGACATGCACATTAAAGGACTCGAGCGCCTGGGCGCGATCATTACGCAGGACCACGGTTATGTGGAAGCTACCGCCAAGCGCTTAAAAGGTGCCGAAATCGTTTTCGACAAAATCACCGTGACTGGAACCGAAGACTTGCTCATGGCCGCCGCCCTGGCCGAGGGCGAGACCATCATGAAGAATTGCGCGCGCGAGCCCGAGGTTGTAGACCTTGCCGACCTGTTGAACAAGATGGGAGCACGCATCGAGGGCGCGGGAACTTCAACTATTCGAATTCAAGGAGTCGAAAAACTTCACGGCGCCAAACATCGCATTATTCCCGACCGCGTCGAAGCGGCTACATTCATCATCGCAGGCGCGATGACCGCCGGAGATTTGAATATCTCTGGATGCGATCCCAACCATCTGGGCGCACTCTTACAAAAACTTGATGAAATCGGCGTCAAGACTAAGCAGACTCCCGACTCCATTCGCGTGATGGGGGACTCTCCATTCAAAGCCGCCGACATTGTCACCGAAGAATATCCCGGATTCCCCACCGACATGCAGGCGCAATACATGGCGCTGGCAACGCAAGCGGAAGGGACGTCGTCGATAACCGAGAACATTTTCGAGAACCGCTTTATGCATGCGCAAGAAATGGTGCGCATGGGCGCCAACATCAAAATCGAAGGACGCAAGGCGATGGTCAAGGGCAAAAGCCAGCTGAGCGCCGCCGCTGTACTGGCTTCCGATCTGCGCGCCTCGGCTTCGCTGGTCCTCGCCGCATTGGTAGCGGATGGCGAGACCATCATTGACCGCGTCTACCACATTGATCGCGGATACGAAAATATCGAAGAAAAATTGCGCGGAGTGGGAGCGCAGATACGGCGCATCGGAGAGATTCTGCCCAAACGGGCGGCTGCGCCGGCAAGAGGGTAGCTGGCGTTTCAACGGATAGTGCGCTTGTCTTCCAGGCGCTTTATTTTCGTGCATCGGATCGCCCCTGCCGCCTAAGCCGCAAATCGTGACAGACCAAACATCCTGATCTCTTCGCGCAATTTTCGCGTGATAAGCTCGACTGCTTGGGGGCTAACTTGCGACTAGCGCCGGGGACTCGCTTAGGGCCTTACGAAATAGTTGAGGCCGTCGGTGTGGGCGGCATGGGAGAGGTCTATCGCGCACGCGATACTCGTCTCGAACGCGACGTTGCCATTAAGATTCTGCCTCAACATCTTTCCGATGACCTCGATCTAAAGGCTCGTTTCAGACGCGAGGCGAAAGCGGTTTCCGCGCTACAGCATCCACACATTTGCGTTCTTCATGATATTGGCTCGGAAAACGGTTTGGATTTTATTGTTATGGAGTTTCTGGATGGAGAGACCCTCGCCACTCGACTCCTACGAAAAATTCCCTCTCGCAAAGAGACCCTGCAAATCGCGATTGACGTAGCGGAGGCACTCAATAAGGCGCATCGTAGTGGAATAGTTCATCGCGATCTGAAACCTGGCAACATCATGCTCACCAAGTCAGGTGCCAAGCTGATGGACTTCGGCCTTGCCAAGTCTGTTGCGCTCATGGCTTCCCGGGAATCGGGATCACCCCTCTTTTCGGCTGTGGCAACCATAGCCTCTGACACATCGCCTCTGACGATGGCCGGGGCGCTAGTCGGCACGGTGCAGTACATGAGCCCGGAACAGATCCAAGGCAAGCAAGCAGACGAACGGAGTGATGTGTTTGCCTTCGGTGCGCTGCTATATGAAATGCTTACGGGGAAGCGCGCGTTCGAAGGTAAGTCGCAACTCTCAATCGCTAGCGCAATACTCGAAAAGGAACCACCACCAATCTCTGACTTACAACCGTTAATGCCTGCCTCGCTCGAGCACCTTGTGAAGCGCGCTCTGGAAAAGGACGCCGAAGAACGCTGGCAGTCCATCTCGGACATGCGTGGAGAGTTGCTCTGGATTTCCCAATCGGAGAATACAGAGAGCCGGAAGATGGCCATAGGTAAAAGTCGATCTCGGGGGGCATGGATTTACGCCATCATCGCGGTTCTCGGAGCTATTGGAATTCTCTATTCTGTAGTCCAAAGTCGCAAAAGGCCTGAATCGTCACTGTTCAAGTTGAGTGTCTTACCCCCTCAAGATGGCGGCTTTGCGTTTTACGGTGACAACGGTTCGGAGCCGTTGATCTCACCAGACGGCAAGCATCTGGCTTTTGCAGCTGTCGTGAATGGCAAGCAGGCTCTTTACATTCGAGACTTGGATAGCGATGTTCCGCGATTGCTTGCGGGCACCGAGGGAGGACGATTTCCATTCTGGTCGCCTGATAGCAAACAAGTGGGATACTTCGCCGGGGAGCGAATGCTAAAGTTAGATCTCGAAAGTAACATTTCCACCGAACTGACAGAGGTCGCCAATCCGCGCGGAGGAAGCTGGGGATCGAAGGGCAACATACTGTTCGCGCCCGACTTCAGGTCAGCGATTTATGTCGTCTCGGCGAACGGTGGTCCGAAGCGCGCCGTTACCCGGCTCGACACCGCCAAGCATACCTCTCATAGATGGCCGGTGTTCCTGCCGGACGGCGAACACTTCATATATTTGGCTGCCAATCATCGTCTGCCCACAGATTCCAAAAATGCTCTGTACCTTTCATCGCTTTCTGGTGAGAACCCGAAGCAGCTTGTTGAGTCCGGATGCAATGGTGCGGTGGTCGGCTCCTCGCTATTCTTCTGCCGTGGCAACAAACTTTTCGCCCAAGGCATCAATCTTCGAAGTTTCGCAATGACGGGTGACCCTCATGTATTAATCCCATCCATAATGACGGATGCAAGTACTTGGCGCGCAATGTTCAGTGCCACTGCAAATGGGCTGCTGGTTTACGCGCCTGGGTCGCAAGTACCAGGAAGCGAGCTTATTCGCTTTGGTCGCAGTGGCAAACGACTGGGACGCGTAGGTGAGCTCCGAGATTACTTAGTACTTTCATCATCGCGCGACGGAAAAAAGGTGGCTGCCGAGGTCGCCGATCCTATCAGTAGCATATGGATTGCAGATACCCAAGCCAATGTTTTCTCTAGGCTTACGTTCACCGGAATCAGTGCGCGACAGCCGGTGATTAGTCCGGATGGAAGACAAGTGGTCTTTGCATCAGACATAAATGGCAAAGAGGTTGTGCTTCGAAAGTTAACGAATGGCCTGGGAGGAGAAGAGGCTCTGGTCACAGAGAAGGACGCTTCTCCGAATGATTGGTCTCAAGACGGAAAATATCTAATGATCCAAGCCGCTGATCCCGGTCTGCCATACGGCCTTTTCGCTCTGGAATTATCGGGTTCAAAAAAGCTGGTGCCATTGTTCCGTGTTCCCGGTGAGCAGGCTTATGATGGGTCATTTTCCCCTGATATGAAATGGTTTCTTTACACTCTGCCCCAGAATGGTCGCGAGGAAATATTCGTCAGTCCTCTTGCACTTGACGCCGATCCAAAGGCTGATACCGTTAAGCCGGCGGCGAGTTGGCAAATTTCCAATGCTGGGGGAAGCCTTGGTCAGTGGAGCCGAGACGGCCGAGAGATTTATTACTTCGCTGACGGGAAGATGATATCTGTAGCCGTACGCTCAACCCCAAGTTTCCAAGCAGGCGCACCGAAGCAACTCTTTTCGGTAGCCATAAGGAATTTGACTGGGATGCCTTACGCAATCACTCCTGAGGGCCAATTCATTGTGAACACTGTTGTGCAACCTCCAAATTCTCCCATCAATCTGATCAGCGATTGGCACAAGCTGTTGACAGCGGCGGAGCGCTGAACTGGAACTTCATTAGAAATGGCAGAACAGCTCCGCCGCCTTAGGTTTGTCGGAAAATCAGGCAGCCTCAACCACTCATATGTGAAGTGAAGATTTGGTGAGCGCTGATGGACTCGAACCATCGACCCATGCCTTAAAAGGACCTGCCGTAAAGCAAATCAGCAAGTTAGCGGGTATCGATAGATCACAAAGTATCGCTATGAATCGCACGTATGGCACGGCGTTTCATCCCTTGCCTTCGCAATCCATCGTAGCGTGTAGCAGCGGGCGGTGGTGACAAAACTGGTGACAGTCGTAGCTCTGCACTTTTTGTGATCGAAGCAGCCAAAAGCCCCACCCGGTCAAGATGTTTTACAGTCTTAGGCTGGAGCCAGGATGGC
>JBDUDA010000255.1:0-4288 GCA_040003205.1 Acidobacteriaceae bacterium
CCGACATTGCAGTGCGGCTTATTCCGTTCAAATTTCTCTTTCGCCATTTCGTTCTGTTCTCCTCAGCCCTCGGCTGAAACTAAATCGTCTCCGTCACCACTATCGTCCACGTAATATTCGCCAACCAATTGCTGTCTTTCAATCAGCCCTTCTGCGACCAGCAGCTGGTTCAGCTTCTCGTACTTAGCTGCGTACTGTTCGCGGAAAAGCTCGTATTCCTGATGGGACTTCCACAAGTCCCTAACTCTGTACCGCCGCCCTACTTGCGATTCGGACTTGACGTCAGTATTGATATATCCGTTCGCGCGTCTCAAAAACTCTTCCCAGATTCCACCAGCTCCGAAAACCGCTTCAAAATCCGCTTGCCGCCCGTCGCCGACCCAAAACCTGCGGTCAACCACGAACCGCGGACGGCTTAGTCACTTTGCCGTCCCTTGCACCTTCGCAATAATCTCTTCCGAGACCGACCTTGGCGCCTCCTCATAACGCGCGAAGTGCATGGAATATTCGGCGCGGCCCTGCGTGCTCGAACGCATGTGAGTGGCGTATCCAAACATCTCTGCCAGCGGCACAATGGCTTTGATCACCTGCGAGCCAGCGCGATGCTCCATACCTTCAATGCGTCCGCGACGAGAGCTTAGATCGCCCATGATTGTTCCCGCGTAATCCTCCGGAGTAACGACTTCGACCGCCATCACAGGCTCAAGCAGCACAGGAGAGGCCTTGCGGGCAGCTTCTTTGAAAGCCATTGAACCGGCAATCTTGAATGCCATTTCGTTGGAGTCAACATCGTGATAGCTACCGTCGTAGAGAATGGCTTTAACGTCCACCATTTCGTAACCCGCCAGGATGCCGCCCTCCATCGCTTCTTTAATGCCCTGGTCAATCGGTTTAATGAATTCTTTCGGAACCGATCCGCCGACGACGTCGTTAACGAATTCGTATCCCTTGCCAGGCTCCTGCGGCTCCAGGCGAATCTTGGCGTGACCGTACTGGCCGCGTCCACCGGTCTGGCGGATGTACTTGCCTTCCGCCTCCGCCTTCTTGCGAATAGTCTCGCGATATGCAACCTGAGGCTTACCAACGTTGGCCTCAACTTTGTACTCGCGCATCATGCGGTCCACGATGATTTCAAGATGCAACTCGCCCATACCGCTGATGATGGTCTGTCCGCTATCAGGATCGGTGTGAACTTTGAAGGTCGGATCTTCCTGCGCCAGGCGTCCCAGAGCCATTCCCATTTTTTCCTGATCGGCTTTGGTCTTCGGTTCTACGGCAACGGAAATTACCGGAACTGCGAAAGTTATGGACTCGAGCGCCACGGGATGCTTCTCTTCGCAAATCGTGTCGCCCGTGCTCACGTTCTTGAGGCCGACGGCCGCGCAAATATCTCCCGCAAGAATTTCGTTGATGTCTTCGCGCTTGTTGGCGTGCATCTTCAGCAGACGCCCAATACGTTCGGTGCGCTTGCGCCCGGCGTTCAACACCGCATCGCCAGATTTAAGCTGTCCGGAGTAAACGCGGATGAACGTCAACTGACCGACAAACGGATCGGCCATGATCTTGAATGCCAGAGCAGAGAATGGCTCTTTGTCATCGGGATGACGGATGACCTGCTCTCCATTATCTGGATCGGTGCCCTTAACATCGCCGGCGTCGAGCGGAGACGGCAGAAAATCTACCACCGCATCGAGCAAGGGCTGAATGCCTTTATTTTTAAAAGCCGTACCGACAACCACCGGAAACAATTTCAGCGTAATGGTGGACCGGCGAAGCGAGGCCCGCAATTCTGCCGCTGAGATGGGTTCCGCTTCGAGAAATTTATGCAGGATTTCGTCGTCGTTTTCGGCAACCGTTTCTACCAATTGAGTATGGAAAGCTTCTGCTTTCTTCTGCAACTCGGCGGGAATGTCGCCAGTAATGTATTCGGCGCCGATTGTGTCGTCGGCCCAGGTGATGGCCTTCATTTCGATCAGGTCAATCACGCCTTTGAATTTATCTTCCTGACCGATTGGAATCTGAATCGCAATCGGCTTGGCGTTCAGGCGTTTGCGGATGGTGTCAATTGCATGCTCAAAATCCGCCCCGGCCTTATCAATCTTGTTGATGAAACAAATTCTCGGCACACCGTACTTGTCCGCCTGACGCCAGACTTTTTCGGATTGCGGCTGTACTCCGTGGACGGCATCAAAAACCGCGACCGCGCCGTCCAGCACGCGCAAAGATCGCTCGACCTCGGCCGTGAAGTCCACGTGGCCGGGGGTGTCAATAATATTGATGCGAATATCTCTCCAGGAACACGTGGTCGCAGCCGACGTAATCGTGATGCCGCGCTCCTGCTCCTGCTCCATCCAGTCCATGGTGGCAGTGCCTTCATGCACCTCTCCGATGCGGTGCGTCCTGCCGGTATAGAACAGGATGCGCTCGGTCGTAGTGGTCTTACCGGCATCAATGTGGGCCATGATGCCGATGTTCCTGCAACGTTCTAATGGGACTTGTCTGGACACGATATTCTCTCTAATTCGGCTATTGGCTTTTGGCCTTTAGCTTTTAGCTTTGAGACAATAGCTGAGAGCCAAGAGCCGCTTTTCTACCATCTATAGTGCGCGAAGGCCTTATTCGCTTCCGCCATGCGATGGACATCTTCTTTTTTCTTAATAGCTGCGCCGCGGCCGTTGGAGGCGTCCAGCAGTTCGTTGCTGAGCTTATCCACCATGCCTTTTTCGCCCCGTCCGCGCGAGTACGAAATCAGCCAGCGAATCGCCAGTGATGTGCGACGGTCCGGATTTACTTCCACCGGAACCTGGTAGTTCGCGCCGCCCACTCGGCGGCTCTTAACTTCCAATAGCGGCTTGGCGTTTTCGACTGCCTTGGTGAACAGCTTCAGCGCCTGGTCTCCACCTTTGGCCTCAAGCTTGGTCAAGGCCTCGTAGAAAATGCCCTCCGCCTTGCTCTTCTTTCCGCCCCACATCATGGAGTTAACAAACTTAGTCACGAGATTCGATCCGTAGACCGGATCGTTCTCGACCGTGCGCTTCGCAATGTAACCTTTTCTTGGCATATTTCTCACTCACGGACGTATGTCGAAACGTCCTAACAAATTTTGGTTAAGCTTTAGGCCGCTTCGCGCCATACTTCGAGCGTGATTGCTTGCGGTTCGCGACACCGACTGAATCAAGCGTTCCACGAACCACGTGATAGCGGACTCCCGGCAGATCTTTCACACGGCCTCCGCGGATCAGCACAATCGAGTGCTCCTGCAGATTGTGTCCGACACCCGGAATGTAGGTTGTGACCTCGATGCCATTCGTCAGTCGCACGCGTGCGACTTTGCGCAACGCGGAGTTCGGCTTCTTCGGCGTTTGCGTATAAACGCGTGTGCACACTCCTCGCTTTTGCGGGCAGCCTTGAAGCGCGGGGCTTGCGGTCTTATAACGGGGACGCTTACGACCGTCGCGAACTAGCTGATTAAAAGTAGGCACTCTATGTCGCTCCTAAATTTTTCGCTTTACTCTTGCCGCGCTCCGCGTCTTCCGCTGGCACGCAAACTTGCGCGCGCAAACGCGGACGGACGCTTCTTATTTCCCTTGTTCAGGGGCTGGATGGCCATGTGCCAACCATTCTTCTTGCCATCAGCAGCAGGCAAGAGATTGTAGGGTTACCATGCAATCTGATACTAACGACGGTGGCAGCAAGCCCAGTTCACTGGGAGATGCTCCGTTTCGTCAGCACCGCCCCGCATAGCCATCCTAAAAGGAGGAAGGTGAGCGCGGAGCGTTTCAGCGAGGACGTCTTTAGAATAACACTATAATTCTCAGACGTTTTAATCCAAAAACCAGCCAAGTTCTCGAAAGATTGTTCGCCCGCAGGCAGGCGAAAAAACTGATTTCGAGAAACAAGCCACAATGTGCTCGCGGAACCATATAACTATAGCAACCGAGTTTCTTATCGTCAACTCGCGTTTGACGCATCTGAGAATTTAGCGCTTCGAATTTGAATGTTGCCCTGCTTTCTCTTCGTTAAAAGTTTCAATTCGCGGCGTCGCGAACTTGCTGAAAGAGAAAGCACGCTCTACACTCAAAGGTTTCCATCACATAGTTTAAGTGGCAAAAATCTGACGTTAGCTGTGCTCGCCGCGTGCTATTCGTCGCGGCGGGGAGGATGAATGGGTAGGTTCGGTCTCGTCGTATTTTCAATTGTTCTTGCTCTTCTGATGGCTATGGTCCTCGGGTGTGGGAGCAGCAAGCGCACTGCCACTGGTTTTCCGGTTCCCGCCAGCATTGCCCTG
>JBDUDA010000256.1:0-4287 GCA_040003205.1 Acidobacteriaceae bacterium
CAGTACTGCGGGCGCGTCAGCGTGGAGGTCGCAACCGCAGGAAAGCCTGCCTTGAGCAACCGGGACGCCGCTTTCACGGCTGCTGCCCTGGATGAAAACAATCCATAAGTTGCCGAACCGGAACCGGAGAGCGAGGCATAGACAGCGCCTGATCGCTCGATCACACTCTTAACCTCTCGCAATTCGGGATATTGAGGAAAGACGACTTGTTCAAAGTCGTTTTCAATCCCGGTTTGGACAAGGTCGAGAAGCGGGGTCTCGGCCCGGCCCCTGCCTTTTTTCACAGGGACACCGGATCTACTGCTCAGCCAGGCAGAAAGAGCACGACTGAACTCATTCATTCTATCGGAGGGTTGCTTAGGCGTCAATTGCGGGACGTCCATTTCGGGGTCTTGGTTTAAGGCAATTTCGTGGGCGCTGTCCCAGTCGCTGAAAGCTTTAGGAGTTGATACTGCGATTTCGGGCGTGACAATTACGCAAGGGACGGCCGGCAAATCGGGGACGGGATAAACTTCTTCTCCCCGACCGACGCCGAGAACGGTGCCTCCGATGAGAAAAAGAGGTAGGTCTGATCCGACTTCGGCGGCGATGCGAAATTTTTCTGAAATCGAAATTTGCTTCTTTAACGCTCGTTCCAAACCGAGCAGAGCAGCAACCGCGTTGCTGGATGCTCCCCCCATTCCCCCTTGTACCGGCAGGCGTTTTTCGATTTCCACGATTACGCGGCCGCGCGTTCTTGACGTAGCCATGGCACGTTCGATGACTCCGTGACAGGTGTTGCTGCTGTCGAGTGGAACTCTCGGATCACTACAACGAATCTCGATACCTTTTCCCTTGGTTACTTCGATTCTGAGAATGTCGTGCAGGGCAACGGTTTGGTAGATGGTGCGAAGTTCGTGGAATTCGTCGCCGCGAGGCGAGCCGATGCGCAGTCCGATGTTGATTTTCGCGAAGGATCGGACTGTAACCTGCATGGGTTAGATGGTTTGTCGACTTACGTACGCCGCTTATGAATGATCGAGAACTCGAATCCCGGATTCGCGGGAAATAATTCCGCGGTCCTTCGCAGACGTTCGGCCATCGCAGATGGCGCCAGCAGCGGATAATCCCGCTCGCGCAGATCGTGATAATCCACGTCTATAAATAGTGACAGCATATAAATTGAAATCGAATCCGCGAATGCAGCCGCGAAATATTCGTTCTTATTTTTTTCCGTGTCAGTGCCGGCGGTGGCGAGTTTGCGGGATTCCCAGGCGTCCACCGAGGTCTCTCCCCTGACATTCGCGGTTGCCTGCTTCCAAACCAGGTCAGCGAAATCTTTCGACACGCCCGCCTTTGCGACGACCGCGTGTCCGACATTGATGTAGAACTCGAAAGCGACAGAGAACTTGTCGTCCATCAGGCGGGTGGAGATGAATACGCATTGCGAGTCCCCAAGATCGAGATCGCGATGACAGACAGCGTTATCGCTTAGGGCGATATCGTAACGGTCAGCAATCACCGTCTCGTCGCCCTGATTCACGGTTAGCGGCACAAAGTAGAAGGCCTTGCGTTTGAGGGCGGCTGCGGCGCTCGCAGGCACAACAGAAATCATGCGTTCTATATCTGTCGCAGAGACAATGGTTTCGCCAGATACGGCATAGCAGATTCCGTTGGGGGATTGGGTGACTGGATTTTGCCGGACTACTTCTGCGGGAGAGCGCGTGAGCGCCGATGCTGCCTGGGACATTTGGGTATTCTAACGTACGGAGTTAGCCGGCGTGCCGTTGCCGGAAGAATGTTGTAGCCTTACAGCGATGGCCACCGCGCACAACGAGCTGCCTCCGAAGCCGCGTTGGTATCTAATTCCTCTGCGCGTGCTGTTGGTAACCTTCTTGATAACGTTACTTTCCTTTGCAATCAGCTTGTTGCTGGGAATCGTTGCCACATTTATTGCCGCGCGTGCGCGCGGATTGCATCCAAACATGACCGTTGCTTACCGCCATGTTGCGTTGCCGGCGGCAGCTATAGTGGGAGGTGTTGTGCTCATTTCAGCCGTCATTATCGAATTGCGTCATTACCGCCAAAGCAGAGCCTTGCTGGAAATCGAGCGGATAAGTTAGAGCATGCCAATTCGAGTCGCAATTCCCATGCCCCATTCCGGCGACCTTAAATACGCCCAGCGCTCTATTCCACAGTATGAGCAGGCGGTGCAGGCAGCGGGTGGCGAGCCTGTTCGCATTCCGTTGGACCAAGCCATATCCGACGTCGAAAAGATGATTGACGAGTGCGATGCGGTGCTTCTCCCCGGCAGTGGAGCCGATGTCGATCCTGCGAAATACCACGCCCAGGCGCATCCCGAGACTGCGGCTGCCGACTTAAGGCGCGACGCCGTGGATGAGTTGCTCTTGCGGGACGCATATAGCAAGCGAAAGCCCATTCTCGGTATCTGTTATGGATTGCAGATTTTGAATGTTCATCGCCATGGAACACTGCTGCAACACATCGAATCGAAAATCAACCACGCGGCGGGGAGTAGGGTTCCGGAAGCGCATGCTGTCAAAGTTGATCCTGAGTCGAAACTTGGGAAGATCGCCGACAGGCGTCGCCTGCGGGCCGCTGGAGCGCCGTCGTCGCAGGCCGTCAGCGCAGATTCCGGTAACTTAGCCGGCGCCGGTCCAAAAAGTGGAGAAGGTCTCATCATCAGTGTTAATTCCAGCCATCATCAGGCAGCCGATAGGGTGGGAGATGGCCTGCGAGTTGTGGCGCGCAGCCCGGAAGATGGAATCATTGAAGCCCTCGAAGGTACTTCGCCTGACCATTTCGTACTCGCCGTGCAGTGGCATCCAGAGCGCAGCGCGGACGACAAGGCCTCGCAGGCAATCTTTCGGGCGCTGATCGAAGCTGCTGAACAAAAACGTTAGTTGCTGAACTGATTTGACACACTTGTAAGAATCTTCTGCCTCGATCTTCCTCTTCCTGGCCCCGGGTATATACTTCCAGCAATATCATGCGGCCTCGTGCGATTTGCGAGGCTGGTAACGGGGCATTTTCATCGCTGGTCGTATTTATAAGTCCCGTGTTAAGGACATCGCTGGTTAGTTACTAGGGCCACTGGCGCGGCTTCCGCGTGTCAACAAGGTGGTCCGAGGGGATTTTCATGGACTTATTTCTGGTTCGTTTTTTATTTATTGTCTCCGTTGCAGTCACCTGCTATTTGATTCGTCCGTTTGCTCTTTCTGCGAAAGTGGACGCGGCGCTTGGGCTGCTCATCGGCGCTGGAATTGTTCTATTCGAATGGCGGCTGCGGCGTGTGAGTCTCAAACGCCTGATTGGGGCGGCCTTCGGCAGCGTCCTCGGAATTTTTGGCGCCTACCTCTTTTCTTTAGTCATCCGCAATAGCGTTTCCCCCGGGCCGACGCAGGCGTTTCTCCAGCTCATTGTTATGTTTTTCATGGCTTATGTGGGCCTGATCGTGGGCGCAAATAAGGGAGAGTTGCTAAATCTTGCCGCCCTCGGAGGCGTGTTCGGCGGAGAGAAGCAACAGCAGGAGAGTTACAAGATTCTGGATACCAGCGTCATCATTGACGGACGCATCGCTGACATTGCCGAGACCGGTTTTCTGGATGGCATGATCGTGACTCCGCAATTCGTGTTACGGGAATTGCAACTAGTGGCTGATTCCGCCGACTCTCTGAAGCGCAATCGCGGACGGCGTGGACTGGATGTTCTCCAACGACTACAGAAGATAGCCACGGTGCAGATCCGAATTGTGGAGGACGACTTCCCAAGTGTTCGCGAAGTAGATTTGAAACTCATTGAGTTGGCTAAGGTTTATCAAGGCAAAATAATCACCAATGACTTCAACTTAAATAAAGTTGCGCAATTGCAAGGCGTGCAGGTGCTAAACATCAATGAATTGGCTAACTCTTTAAAGCCAATCGTGCTGCCCGGCGAGATTATGAAGGTCTTTATTTTGAAAGAAGGCAAAGAGTACAACCAGGGAGTTGCCTACCTGGATGACGGGACCATGGTTGTGGTGGACAACGCCCGTAAGATGATTGGAAAAACGATTGATGTTTCGGTAACGTCAGTTCTGCAAACTACCGCCGGAAAAATGATTTTCGGAAAATGGGATGAGCGGGGGAGCGGACGTTCTGAACGTATTCCTATTTCGGCGGCAGCCGCGGCAGGTGGTCCCACCAGAGATGCCACAAAAGCGGCGATGCCTTCCGACGGAATGGTCGAATAATTTCTGTCATGTTGAGCGAGAAAGTAAATAGAGTTTCTGTCATGTTGAGCGAGAAA
>JBDUDA010000257.1:0-4246 GCA_040003205.1 Acidobacteriaceae bacterium
GCCTGCGCCTTCCTGGTCGGAGTATCCAAAGACGCCCATCCAATCGAACTCGGCGGCGCGGACGAAGTTGCAAAGTTCCTCGAATTCCTGCTCTGTTTCCCCCGGGAAGCCGGCAATGAAAGAGGTGCGTAAAGTCACACCAGGAATTACCGTGCGCATTTTTTCGACGGACCGTAAAAAGATATCGGCTCCTCCTCCGCGTTTCATACGCTTTAACGCCGTGGCCGCTGCATGCTGTAGTGGCACGTCGATGTACGAGCAAATCTTTTCGTGCGCAGCAATGGTCTCCAGCAAACGTCCAGTTATCTTATTAGGGTACGCATATAAAAATCTGACCCACCTGAGGTCCTCAATTGCCGCCAGTTTCTCCAGCAGCATCGCAAGGCCGTCTTTCAGTCCGAAGTCTTCGCCATAGCAAGTTGTGTCCTGACCGATCAGCGTAATCTCCCTCACGCCGGAAGCGGCCAGACGCTCCGCTTCGGCAATCACCGACTCAAAGCGGCGGGAGCGGAACTTGCCGCGCAATTGAGGAATAATGCAGAAGCTACAGGGATGGTCACATCCCTCTGCGATTTTTAAATACGCGGTGTAGCGCGGAGTGACCAGCACTCGCGGGGTGTCATCGTCGTAGAGATAATTAGGCAGGTCGGCGATAGCGCCGTCCCAAGTCTGGCGCGAGAAACGACCTTGCGCAGCCCTGGCATTGCCTTCGGGACGCGAGCCAAGAATGTTGATAAGCGGACTGCTTGCGATGGCCGACTTGGGCGCAGGAGCGATCCCCGCCGCCGCCAGAATACTTTCAAGTTCGCCGGTTCCAACCACGGCGTCTACTTCAGGAATGTTTTTGCGAATCTCGTCGCGGAAACGCTCGACCAGACACCCTGCGACCACCAACTTGCGCGCCCGGCCGTCAGTCTTGTGGCGCGCCATCTCCAAAATTGTGTCAACGGATTCCTGTTGCGCGCTGCTGATGAACGAGCAGGTATTCACGACGATGACGTCGGCATCTTCGGCGCGCTGGGTCAATTCCGCGCCTGCCCGCGCCAGCATTCCCATCATGACTTCGCTGTCAACCAGGTTTTTAGGGCAGCCCAGGCTTACGAATCCAACTTTGGTCGCAGCAATTCTAGAATCAAGGGCATCCGAATTCTGATCTTCAATCGGACGTGCGACTTGATCTTCCAAGTCGAGAGTGAGGGTTTTAGGGGACATCAATCCCACTATTTTAGCATCTAGCGGGCGACTCTAGAGCCTTGGCCGGAGCGGCTCTTCGGTGCGGCAGTGACGATTTCTTCATACATTTCGGGCAGATGGATAGCGTCCTCCGCCGATTCTCCGAAACGCGCTTTCTCGTAACAGCGGCTGAAGTCTTGCACGAGGATGCGAATCCTGGGGTCTTCAATCGCGCCCGCAAATTCATCCGGGGTCTGAGATGCGGACTTTCTCCACCCGCGGCGCGCGATCATACGGACCATGCGTTCATACCAGATGCTGGCGGCCAGGCGAGGTGCCTTGCCGGGATGCCTCGCGAGATTGAAGCTTCGAGCCATTCGCCATAGTCTCTTCAAATTTGCCGCTAGAAGCACTATAGCCAGAGAAACGACTGCCTCGCTTCCCCATTTTGCCGGCGAACCCGACATGGCGTCCTGCGCGCGATGCGCAGACGAAAGCAGTGATTCGTAGTGACGGCGCGCCCAATCCCTAAACTCTTGGAAGGTCGTGCGGGTACGTTGAAAGGTGCTCCGGCCCAGATTTTCCTGATGGCCGGCATCGTAGTTAACCACCCATTCGCGCCAGAATGATGCCATCGCATCCACATAGAGACCCAGCCGGTTCCATTCGCTGTGCAGTTCGGATCCGCCGGCGGGTGTGGGATCGAAGCTAATCCATCCATGATCGGGAAAATAGACCTCCACCCATGAATGCGCGTTGCTGGCACGGATGACATACTTCGAAGAGAGATCATTAAATTCGCCCGTGCGAAATCCATTGACGACGCGAGAGGGAATTTTCAGGCTTCGAAGCATTACCGCCATTGCCGAGGCGAAATATTCGCAATGTCCCTGCTTGCGTTCGAATAGAAAATTTGCCAGCGGATCGCGCGGCCGTGTCCGCGGGAGTTGCAGAGTGTATCCAAAATGCGTTCGCAGATAGTCTTCCAGAGCCAGCGCTCTCTCGTAATCGCTCTTCTTGCCATCGGTGATCTGTGCTGCCAGGATGGGGATGCGAGGGTCTATCGCGGGCAGCTGTAAATTGTTCAGCAGAATGTCGGCGGGATAGCTTTGTGCGACGCCACTCAACTGGGCTGCATCGGGTGATGAAATGTTCGAAGATGCCTCGTAGCTGTTGACCGGATGTTGGGGATCCAAATCAAAAACGCCGCCTCCAGCATCGGTTGCGAGCATCGAGTAATTTCCCTGCACAGTGGTCGGTACGTTCGCCAGGAAAAATACGTTGCTCCCAATCGGTTCCATGAGCACCCGGTAATGCAGTGGACCCGCCGCCTTCGCGGCCCCGGGATAATTGGTTTGCGGGAGCATAAAGCGACCGCCAGGCAGCCTTTGAACCACATGTTCCTCGTGCGCGTTGGACCAACTCTTGCCGTCGAAAATGTTCAGTGCCACGCCTCGCCACTTCAAGTCATATTGACCGCCAATATCGCCGTCAATCTGTATGTGCATCACGACCGAGCTTGACTGCTGAATTTGTCCGATGCTCCCAAGCTCAACCCGGTCCGAGAAGCCGGTGGAGAAATCACTGTTCCCCTTGTAGTTGCTCAAATAACCTGCGGAAACTCGTGGCAGCAAGAAAAAGATTCCAGCCGCAGCGATCAGAATGAGCGTAACTATCGCCGGAACCGTTGCCAGCAGCGACATGCCCATGTGGCGATAGGCGCGCGCATCTCGCGATTCTTTGGACTGGATAGTGGCTTTACCGGCCGAACTGTCCATTTCCATGAGGATAAATGTGATGACCGCCATCAGCATGAACGCGGAGAAGGCGAGAAGGAAACTACTGTCCACCGTCAGCACTGCGGCCGCAAGCACCATTAAAAATGCGATCACTGCTAGAAAGTAATGATCGCGCGTTCGTTGGGCAGAGAAAAGGCGCAGGACCATGGCAAACAGAACGAGATGGACGGTGGCATTGAGAAAGAGTCCGGAAATGAAAAAGTAATCCGCGATATAAAAAACCGCATATCCGATGGTCAGGACAGCAGTCCAGCGCTCTGGAACCAGCCACGTAAGCCGGCGTGCAATGAGATAGCCGCGGAATAGCAATGCCGCGCCAACTAAAAAGATCGTGCCGAGGTCCAATCCGCCGGTCGCGGCCAAAGCCCCGAATCCGGTAAAGACGAGAAGGTAGAGCGCGACCTCGAAGTAACGATGGACTGCTACTGAAAGCGGCACCGTCGCCGAGTTGGGTTCCGGAAACATTAGGCTAGGGGCGTTCCTGCGAAAAGGCGGGCACGGTGCAATTGTTTCTCGTTTTGCTGTTGAAGGGAAGAGTACCTCGGTTTTCAGTCAGAACAATGGAAGATCGCTTGATGAAGAAAGAGTATCCATGGAAGAGCGGCCACTAATGGCCGCGCTTCGGACTTACGGGCCTGGCGGCAGGGGCTAAAGCCCGAAAATCAAAGCGAACTCTAGTGCGGCTCTGAAGAGCCGCTCTCCCACGGTCTCCTACGGGGCGGCATCAATCGAAATAAACACGTAGCAACTTGCGTTTTCTGTGGGTTCCTTCCGAAATTGCAGATCACCCGTGAGGGAAGAGGACCGTGGAAGAGCACTCTTGAGGTCAGGGAGTGCCCGTGGAAGAGCGGCCATTTATGGCCGCGTTCGGCGCGCCGAATTTAGGCCCTTCAGGGCCTGGCGGCAGGGGCTAAAGCCAGGAAATCAAAGCGAACTCTGAAGAGCCGCTCTTCCACGGTTCCCTACCGGGCGGCATCAATCTGAATAAACATGTTTCACATCTTGATGTTCTTTGCTCCTGCGAATGGAATGCTAGAATCTACAACGTCGGGCATCGGTCCCACGCGACGCATTCTCGCCAACCCCGCCAGGTCCGGAAGGAAGCAACGGTAACGGGCTCTTGTGTGTGCAGTGGGTCTCCGGTGCCTGGCTAAAATCACGTCGTGATGGTGTTCATTCCCAAACGACTGGAGATTCAAAAGAGTGACTCAACTCGTGCGCGCTAAGATCAGCGCTCTTGGCACTTACGTCCCGCCCCGCCTGTTGACCAATGC
>JBDUDA010000258.1:0-4241 GCA_040003205.1 Acidobacteriaceae bacterium
AGATCGTGGCCTAAGGCGCGGCCGATCAGATAAGTGCTTTCCATATCCAACGGAAATTCGCCGGCAATTCCGCGAATTCCGTCAGTTCCAAAAAGTTGTCGGAGAGAAGAGGTCATTCTGGCCCGTATTTCGCTTCAGCGTTGAAGAAACTGTTTGCGGCACGAACTTTCCATCATAACTGATGAGTTCGAACTTACTCGGCGGGGGTTCTCGCTCGGAAGGACAGATGAATCTGATTTGGGACGATTTGTACTACTTCCAGATTGCCAGGCTGATGCACCTGATGGGAAGTGAGATCGAATGTATGCTCACCGGCCTCGAGGCCCTTGAGTTCCAGTTCCGCGCGCACGTCTCCCGCCTGTAACCGGCGCAGCACCCGCTGCGGTCCGCGAAAGGTGACTTTAGCCCGCGAAACGTTGTCGGAGCTCACTTCCAGATTTTTGGGAATGCTGTGAAACTCGATCGGAACCTCAATTGCTTTTTCAGTGATCGGGTCTTGCGCCACGGCGAGCCACAGTCCCATGGCTAAAGCGAGCGAAATCAATTTTGTGCCTAGATTATGACGGACGTTCCGCAGCAGGGATTCGCGCATCATCGCTCTGCCTCCGAGTCGGCGCGGGCTTCTGAGATTCTGCCCGACGCAGTGCGCGGACCCACCGCGCTCTCATCGAGAATGTCACCTTCAGTATTGATCGCCGTGGGCAGAGTCGATTGAGGAACGTAGCGCCGCAATAGGCCTCCCATGCGCTCGCGCAATTCTTCGATCGATAGGTCGCGCTCAATCTGGCCCGCCAGCGCGAGGCTGATGCTGCCCGTTTCTTCGGATACAACCACTGCAATCGCGTCCGTTTCCTCAGTAACTCCAATGGCAGCGCGATGCCGCGTTCCCAGTTGCGTTGATAAAACCGGATTCATCGATAGGGGTAAAAAACACGCCGCGGCTGCGATTCGGTCGCGCCGCACTATCACGGCACCATCGTGAAGTGGGGCGCTGGGACGGAATATGGTTGCCAGCAAATCGTAGGAAAGATGCGCATCGAGCGGGACACCGCTCTCGACGTACGTGCGCAATCCAATCTCACGTTCGATGACAATCAGAGCGCCAGTTTGGTTTTGCGAAAAAAGGTTGGCTGCCAGAACGATGTCGTCATAGGCATCCACGACTGAAGCCGGAGTGCGCCTGAGCGTCAACCTGCGCCCGAGTCTCACCAGCGCCTGACGAATTTCAGGGGCAAAAACTACGATCAGCGCAAACCCGGCGTATGGGAATATCGAACTGACCAGCCAGTTCAGTGTGGCCAACTCAGCGAAGTGCGAAAAATAAACGATCACCGCGAGGGCAGCGACTCCCATCAACATCAGGGCGGCGCGAGTGCCCTTGATGAGGGCCAGCAATTCGTAAATGATGAGCGCGACCAGCAGGATGTCGACGATGGAGAGCGCCGATATGTGCGGCCATGTCGACAAGAAGCTCATCACTCCCGGACCCTTTCACTACACGAGCTGGCGGAAGCAGCAACCGAACCATTGTAATGCAGTCTTCTGATGCTCCGATTTAGAAGGACGACACTATTCTGAACTGCTGCTTTTCACTGTAGCCACGATTGTCCCCTTAGCGAGCGTTGCTGACACTTCGTCGCCGGGGCTGACCTGGCCGGCGTCTTTGAGGAGTTTTCCCGCCGAGTCGAACATCAAGGCATAGCCGCGCGCAAGGATGGCCAGCGGGGACAGCGCTTCGATCTGACTCGATAATTGCTCGAGCCGTGACCTCTGTTGCATTAAATTGGCCCGGATGGCGGAAGTCATTGCACCGACACCGGTCCCTAATTCTCTTCGTATGCCCGACAACACCCGCCGCAGATCGTAATGACGGACGGTCGCCGCCGCCGTCTCCAGTCGCCGCCGATGATGTTCGAGCATTCTGACTTCGGCCCGCTCCATCCGATGTCCCAGGTCGTCGAGCTTCTGCTGGCGTTGGTTGATCAAATCCATCATGCGGGCGAATGCGCTGTGTTGGGCGAATTCAGAAAGCGCCTGCTTACCAATCAATAGGCGGTAACGCATGGCGCGGGCTAGCCGCATGCGCAATGATTCAGCCTGCTCGTCTATCTCTGCCCGCGCTCGAATCACCAGCTCGGCTGCGGCAGAAGGCGTGGGAGCGCGCAAGTCGGCGACGAAATCAATGATTGTGAAATCGGTCTCGTGTCCGATGGCCGAAATTACCGGAATTTCGGAGGCGGCAATCGCTCGCGCCAGTCCTTCGTGGTTAAAGGCCGCAAGATCTTCGGCCGAGCCTCCACCGCGCGCCACTACGATTACGTCCACCAGTTCGCCCCGGTTGAAGTGGCGGATACCGGCCGTGACCTCGAGAGCGGCAGCTTCTCCCTGCACCTGTGCGGGAAAAATCAAAATATTTGCGGTGAAGTGGCGGCGCTGTAGCACATTCAAAATATCTCGCAGGGCGGCGGCCTTGGGAGAAGTGATGATCCCGATGCGCCGGGGCAAAGTCGGAATTGCCTTTTTTCGCGCGATATCAAACAGACCTTCGGCTTCGAGCCGGGCTTTCAGTTGTTCGAAGGCAACCTGTAGCGCGCCTGCACCTTTTGGCTCAAGATATTCCGCCGAGAGTTGTAACTGTCCGCGATCTTCGTAGACGGTGACTCGACCGCGGGCCACGATTTGCATTCCATTCTCAGCACGAAAACGCAGTAGCTTCGCCTGCGAGCGGAACATCACAACGCTCAACTGGGAGCTCTCGTCCTTGAGTGTGAAATACAGGTGACCCGAATCATGGGCGCGGAAATTTGAGATCTCGCCTTCTACCCAGGTATCCGAGAACTCGCGCTCGATGGAAGTACGGACGGCGGAAACCAGCTCGCGAATCTTCCAGGTGCGGCGATCGGCGGGCCGGAAGCTGAATCCGAGTTGGTCGGCGGATGCCATGATGCAAGTGCAGTTTACAGTTTCTGAGAATTAGTTATTCTGAATTTTGTCATGCTGAGCGAGCCGGAGTTGCGCCAGCGACGAGGAGAGTCGAAGCATCCCTATACCAAGTACTCTCGACGGGCTACAAGCCTTAATCCCAAACCAAACTGTCATGTTGAGCGGAAGGAGTCGCGCCAGCGGCGAGTGCAGTCGAAACATCCCTATCGCTTCGAGGATGCGGTTGGCATGGGTCAACCTCCCGACCGACAGGTCGCAGCATGCAATAGAGATCTTTCGACTCGCAATGGTCTTCGTTCCGAAGACCATCACTCCCTCAAGATGACAATGGCCTATAGGGGTTTGGTCATAGGGGTTCTTCGACGTAAGAGCCATTCGCGATGCGAATGACTCTTTTGCTCAGAATGAGTGGTAAGTTGGGACCCGATCTTATCCCTTTCCTCCAAGGATACGATCGAGCTGCTGTATATGGTTCAAGTCATGGCCGGCGAACATTCGCGTAATGTGCTCGATGGTTTCTTTTCCGCGCTCAGAATGCATTCCGTGATGCTGCCATTGTTCTGGAGTGAGCGAAGCGAGCAGAGTCAGGTTGGCCTCACGCAGAACGCGAAATAGTTCAAGAGATTTTTGAGTATCGCGCTTCTCGTAATGCCCGCTGGTGACCCATGAATCCTGATCGAAGGCCATGATGGGCGTCCCGGGCGCGCTCAGAATCATCCTGATGCGAAAGCTTCCGGCGATTTCCGCGTCCGCCATGTGCGCAACTATTTCGCGCGCCGACCACTTATCGGCCGCTGGACGATGCTCCAGCTTCGATGGTGGTACTCCCTCAAGCAAGCCCTGAAGTTTGCTCGCAGTGGCGGCCTGAACCTCCAGCGGCTTTTGCCCCTCGGTTTGGCTGACGATGCGTTTTGTGTATTCCTGCGGCGTTTCTTTCATGATCATTTCCTCGCCAGAATTCTATCAACAGCCGGCCTCGCTGCCGGTGGAAGAAGACTCGTCGAGCATGTAGCCGCGAGCCAGTTCTTGAAACTGCTGTACTTGTCGGCGTTGCCATTCCTCGCTCTGCTCAAGTTCCCGCGCCATAATCGCCGCGACCGGAACGGCCATCTCGCATGCAGCACGTGCGTTCAAGAAAAGCGCTCGCGTGCGGCGCGCAAGAACATCTTCGAGCGTGCGGGCCATTTCCACTCGAGTTGCCCACAGGACTTCGGCCCCGCAATATGGCAACACCGGATGCAGCGGTTCTCCCAGACTCGGGTCGTCGTGAATCAAATCTTCCATGACATTGGCATCAG
>JBDUDA010000046.1:0-14362 GCA_040003205.1 Acidobacteriaceae bacterium
GCCTTCTACAGCAAACCTGCAACGCATAGGGGAAAGAAATCCGGTTCTGAATGCTTAAAAACTCCCGGCCATCGAGCAAGCCGGTCTAGGGTGGCGCAGCGCTTCAGCGCTGCGAAAACAACTCTGCTTATTCCGGCTTCAGCCGCTGGGGTATGTCCTTCTAGAAGCCTGCCAGAAGCCGCCCCTAGGTTAGAGTTTAATTTGATGAATGCGCAGCCCGTCTGTACACCTGGGGCTCCATCAAAATTCGCACGGCATTCTGCTTACTTTCGCCGCGTTTGTGCAGCCACTCTTTCAGATACTTTCGCGACGCGGGAGCAATATGCGAAAAAAACATTCCCGCGCGCCCGTCGTGGTTAGTCCAAATAACTTCGCCGGTGGCCTGGATACAGCGTGTGCTCCCGGCAATGCAAAGCGCAGGGGTATCTTTTGCACTTGGGGCAGCGCCTCGGGAGCTTGCAGTGCCAGACCCTGCTCGCTCAGGTCGAGCACGATCGCGGGCACCGATCCGATGGGGAACTCCAAGTGAACCAGCGCAGCGATCCGCCGGCGCGGAGATTGGCGGCGGTTCGGTTGCATGAATCCCCTCCCTGCCCGGAGAGTACGGCTGACTTGCTCTGCGTCAAAAGGTTTGTAGAGCACAAAATTTGCGCCGCATTGAAAAATCCCACCAATGGGAGTCGCCGGACCAATCATCGCAAAAATTACCGGCCGCTGCTGGGGAGAAAGCATGCGCGCCACCTTCGCAACCTGAGTCGCCTCGGGCAGATCGAAGTCAAGCAACAGTCCGGAGTAGTTCCCCCTGACCAGAAGTTCCATGGTGTCTTGCGCGGACGGACACCATTCCGAGTGGATACCGATCTTGTTCAACTCCCCGCCTAACGTCCGCAGCGTCGAAGGATTCCGTGACATGAGCAAAGCATTGAGCTTCATAGAACCGCAGCTTACGGACACAATCAGCGAGGGGAAAGGTGACAGCGGTAATTTTTTAAAGGTTACCGGGAAGGAATCTTCCCAAGATGAAACTGTCGGTCAAGGATATGCTGCCAATGGCGAACCTGAAACAAATCCCATTTAAAAAAGCCGCCCTCATGGACGGCTTTTCCGATGCTTACTCAGTATTCATGCAGCTTTACGGGGGATTTTTGAAGTTTCGAACAATTTCAGCATTTCGCGATTAAATGCGGGAATGTCGGAAGGCTGCCGGCTACTTACCCAGTTCCCATCCACCACAACTTCCTTATCGACCCAATTTCCGCCCGCGTTTAGGACGTCATCCTGAATGGTGTGGTAGCTCGTCAGGAGGCGGTTTTCGACCCGACCTGCCGAGATAAGAAGCCAAGGTGCATGGCAGATTATCGCGATCGGTTTGCCGGATTCGTCAATACTTGTGATGAATGCATGGGCCGCACTCTCCACCCGTAGCGCGTCCGCGTTCATTCCTCCTCCGGGCAACAAGACGGCGTCGAATTGTTCCGGATCAGCCTCGTCAAGAGCCATGTCGACGTCATATTTTTTCGTCTTTTCATCATGCTTCATTGCCTGAATTTGGCCAGTCTTCGGCGACAACAAGATGGTCTCCGCCCCTGCCTCTTTCAGCGCTTTGCGAGGCTCTACCAACTCCGCCTCTTCGACCCCATCGGTAGCCAGAATCGCAACCCGAACTCCCTCTAAATTTGTAGGCATGCCAAGTCTCCTTTGAGAAGTATTGGATAAGTTTGGCAGTCGGTTGCTTGAAAATGAATCGGGTCGAAGCTTTAGGGCGGTAGGCGATCTGCTGTATAAATCTAGGGCTCGCCCATTCCTCTGAGGTTTTAGGGATGTGTGACAGCGGGTTGTTTCTGCCCGCGAATATTTTCGAAGTCGCGGCTCTTCGCAAATTTCTCCGGAAAGTCTTCTTCATACCCCGCGAGCCCCGGACAAATCAAATGGTGTGAAGCTGAGAATCCATAAGCCTGCATTTCCTTCTGCGCTTTTTTAGCGCTCCAGCCCTGTTCTGCCATTCGATACGATGCAATCATCATCCCCGTCCTATCATTTCCGAGGCGGCAATGAACGAACACTTTCTTGTCAGGGTTATCTCTCAACAAGGCAAGGAAGCGCGCAAACGTCTTATCTTTAGGGAAGGGACAATGCCAGGGGATGGGAACGTATTTCATTCCGAGTTTGTTCACCACTTCCCGTTCTTTTCGTCTCGAACCACGTGCATCTACCACGATATCGATCCCCATTTTCGCCAGTCCAGCGAATCCCTTCTCGTTCGGCTGGCCTCCCCGATATAGATGGCTCGTCACCTCTGCAAATCTGGGGATGTCGTCGATGGCGATCGCAGGCGAATGCGAGCCTTCAGAGGGAACTTCTGCCTTTTCTGCTTGGGAAAAAGCCTTCGCGACCGTGCCTGACCCGCTACAGACAATGCATAACGCGCATATCACAATGGTGGCCGGAGATCGGTACGAGAGTTTCATCGGGGCAAATTGGACTGCTGCTCCTGTCGTCGCAATGTATCACTATGTAATGGCAAGGGTGCGGAAGCGTTTTGAATCGGAATTGGAAGCGTAAACACCCGCCTCTGCTCAGGTACACTAGAAATGCAACTTTTTCGCATGTGTTCGAGGAGAGGCTATGCCCGTCGCCCTGACTGAAGATGAAGTTTTAAGCGCGCTGAGACAAGTTTACGATCCGGAAATTCCGGTGAACATCGTGGACCTGGGATTGATCTACAACATTGCATTTGAAGACACTGCCGAAGCGCAACAGGACGTAACCGTGGACATGACCATGACTGCGCAAGGCTGTCCGGAGCACGTCAATATCAGCGGACAGGTGAAAGCGCGCATCGAGCAGCTGCCGGGAGTTCGCAATGCCACGGTCAATGTTGTCTGGACTCCGCCTTGGAGCCCAGAGCGTCTAAGCCCAGATGCCAGGAAGCAATTGGGGATTGAATAGCCAAACCAATCTGTACTACCGAGCCGCTGACTTGATTTGCCTACTCAAGGAGTCTGCTGCTATCCGCGCACCAGCGCTTCGTACCACTCAGCCCCCCGGTTTCCCGCAACATCCGCGAGCCGTTCCCCGGCTCGGCTGACAACATCGAGGAAAGAGTTTCCGCGTTCCAGATACTGCGGCAAGTTCTCGCGAAATTCGGCGAATTGCTCCGGGTACTCGGAAGCCAAGGCAGCGAGGCTTACACCGGCAGCGATCAGCGCGGCTGATTTGTGGCCCTTTAATAGTAGGATGACGCTAACCCCGGCTGCCCCTGCAAGCAGGCTTCGTTTCCAGTTCTCCATTTTTTCCCTCCTGAAGGTTCCTCTTAATGTACAACGCCATGCTTATCACTGCGTGCCTTGATCCTTTATACTGCGCAACGCAATTCTTTGTTGCCGCAAAAATAATTCTTCGAAGAGAGTTTAGATGCTGAATCCCTTTAGCAAAGCCGGCCTCGCCTGCATTCTTCTGCTGTCTTTTTTGAATCTGGCGGTCGCAGATGAAAAGCCGCGCGCTCGCGATCTCGGAATTCCCTTCGACGGAATTCCGGGCGCTTTAAACGCAATCACCGACGTCCAGGGAGTGGAAGTCGGACACACAACTTTGATCTCTGGCTCCGGCCTACTGAAAGTTGGGGTAGGCCCGGTCCGTACCGGCGTTACCGCTATTCTTCCACGAGGAAAAGCCACTACCGATGCGGTTTTCGCCGGATGGTTCTCGCTCAACGGCAATGGTGAAATGACCGGCACGACATGGCTCGACGAATCCGGATTTCTAGACGGACCCATCATGATCACGAACACTCACAGTGTGGGAGTGGTACGCGACGCGGTTGTGGCCTGGAAGGTCAAGCACGGCGCGCCCGATCCTGAAGGCTATTGGTGGTCTCTGCCTGTGGTCGCCGAAACCTGGGATGGAGAGCTCAACGACATCAATGGATTTCACGTAAAGGCTGAAGATGCCTTTCACGCGTTGGACACCGCCCATGCAGGCCCAGTGGAAGAAGGAAATGTTGGGGGCGGCACCGGCATGGTATGCAATGAATTCAAGGGCGGCATCGGAACATCGTCTCGGAAAACCGATGCTAAGGCTGGCAGATACACCGTCGGTGTGCTGGTGCAATGCAATTATGGCAGACGCGAAGAATTACGAATCGCGGGTCTTCCCGTGGGCCGAGAACTTTCTGGGCCGGATAAACGCAACAAGGACATCGGATCCATTATTGTTGTGGTCGCAACCGACGCGCCGCTCATTCCTACGCAACTGAAGCGAGTCGCCAAACGTGTCTCTCTGGGACTTGGACGAGACGGAAGCTACTCCGGCGACGGCTCGGGCGATATCTTCATTGCGTTCTCAACTGCCAACCCAGGAGCGCTCAATTCTAAGGGATTACGCCAAATCACCATGCTTCCCAACGATCAACTTGATCCCATTTTTCTCGCGACCGTACAGGCTACTGAGGAAGCCATCATCAACGCTATGATCGCTGCGGAAACCATGACCGGAATCAATAATCGTACTGTGGTGGCGCTTCCGCATGACCAGCTGCGCGAAGTCCTCAGGAAACACAACCGACTGACAAAGTGACGAGTTAACTAGGTCTTTGTGGCCATCAGCAACAGAGCTCCCATACGTTTGAAGGCTCGTAGGTCGGCGAGACTGTGGAACGATTTCGTTTTGTAATCATCTGGAGTCGGGGTGTCATCAGGAACTTGCCGCGCTTCGACGTCAATGAAGCCGTGCCGACTCAGCATGTCAGAATATTCTGCGCTCGAGCGCACATGGACGGGCACTTTCAACTTGTCCACCCACTGGAGTGAAAACGGATTGTCTTTGTAGAGATTAATCAGGATGAATAGGCGTCCCTTTGCCGCCATGACCCGCCTGATCTCCTCGAGAGCAAGCTCCTGATCTGGATAATAGTAGAACGACTCGACCGACAGCACTTTGTCGAAGAAATCTTCTTGCCAGGGTATGCCGAGCGCCGACCCGCAAACGTAACTAACGTTTTTAAAATTTTTGGACGAAGCTTGCGCTAAGCGGATCATTTTGTCCGAAACGTCGAGTCCGACCACTTGCCCTGTGGCAGTCGTATTCGCAGATTGCACGTCAGCCAGACCCCGCGCCAGCAGCCGCGTAGCCCATCCTGACCCGCATCCCAAATCAAGCACGCGATCTTCCGCACAAAGCTGCATGAGTCGAATCGTTTTTTGGGTGATGTCGAGATGATGCTGTTCCATCTTCTCGCCTTCACCGGCTTCCGCCCAGCGGTTGAATTCGAGTTGCAACCTCGTATCAGCTTCGGACTGCCGCAGTGTCTCTTCTGAACGCATCTCGTGCAACCTTTCCTGGGGACTGGATCACTCTCTGTATGCTACATTTCTCTTCTTTGTTCGAACAAACTTAATGGCGCTAATTGTGAATCAGTTCGCGGCGGCATCATAATACACAGCCAATGTCCGCAGCTCCCGATCCCTCGAAGCAATCTCCATCTGATCCCCTGTACTGCGCACGCTGCGCAGTCGAAGTAAGCGACCCCTTAACCTGTGGCGATTGCTTAGCAGTGATCTGCCGGCGCTGCGGAACTCCACTAGAGTCTGCCGCTGATTTGGGAATGGGATGAGCTTCCGACGCGCTTTGGAGTTTCTCGCCGGGTAATGCATGAAGCCCCAAATCGTTTCCGATCCGCAATCCGCAACGCAATCCGATAATAAAACTGGCCTTGTGCGCGGCCTGTCCCTATTGGATTCGGTTCTCCTTCTCGTGGGCGGAATCATCGGATCGTCAATTTTTCTTACAGCGAAAGATATCGCAGGTCCGCTCCCGCATCCCTTCTTGTTCCTGCTGGTCTGGGTTTTGGGGGGAGTTATCTCCCTCTTCGCATGCTTCGCCTTCGCCGAACTCGGATCCATGTTTCCAGATTCCGGCGGCCAATATGTTTATTTGCGCGAAGCCTACGGAGACCTTCCCGCCTTCCTCTACGGATGGATGATCTTCGCGGTCAGCAACGGAGGCACTATCGCCGCCCTCGCAGTAGGCTCCGCCGCATACATGGGAGGAATTGTTCCGGCGCTCTCAAAAGAGCACGTGATAGTCGCAGCCGCAGGCATCGAACTGACTCGCGCTCACTTAGTTGCGCTAATCGCAATCGCGGTGGTCACATGGATCAACGTGATCGGACTACGTCGCGGCGCCCTGTTACAGAATCTCGCCACCTGGTCAAAATTCGCTTCGATCGCTGCCTTCGTAATTTTAGGTTTCACCATAGGCAAGGGCGATTGGCATCACTTCACGGCACGCGCTTGGACAACCACGGAGGGGCTCACCATGGGATTGAGTCCCAGTCAGCTTCTTTCCGCGTTCGGAGTCGCTTTGATTGCAGTCTTCTGGGCCTACGACGGATGGGTGTACATCACCTGGGTAGCCGGAGAAGTAAAAGACTCAAGACGCAATGTGCCGCTTGCGATGATCTTGGGCGTGCTGATAGTCGGTGTAATTTATGTCGCGATGAACATGACGTACGTCTATGCCATGCCGCTCACCGACGTAGCAAATCATGAAACGATCGCGCACGCCGCAGCCATCGCTCTCTTCTCACCAGGTGCCGCCATCTGGCTCTCTGCCATGATTGCACTCTCGTGTTTCGGAGCCATGGCGAGCTGCGTACTCTCGGGAGCGCGCGTCTATTACGCCATGGCGAAGGACGGTGTTTTCTTCCAGCGCATGGGGAAAATCCATCCCAAATGGCGCACGCCGGCATTCAGTCTTATCGGGCAGGGAGTCTGGGCGGCAGTTTTGACGGTAAGCGGACGCTACGATCAGCTCTACACCTACGTAATGTTCATGATGGTGCTGTCTTACACGCTCACAGTCGCTGCGCTGTTTGTGCTGCGCTGGAAGCGTCCTGACATTCCCCGCTCGTATCGTTGCACGGGCTATCCGTGGCTTCCCGGCTTCTACATAATTCTTGGGACGTTCTGGACAATCAACACAATCGTGCAACGCCCGAAAGAGGCGCTGGCAGGAACTTTGATTGTTCTCTTGGGAGTGCCCGGATATTTATATTGGAAGCGAACCAGCAGAAAGTTGATTTCGGAATAAAACTACACTGGCACCGCAGTCTTTCTCTTCGGATTAAAGAACGGCATTTTCACGATTTTCGCCCCGACCTTATTGCGCCGCGCCTCGATCGTGAGTTCCATTTGCAGTTTCGACCCCGGTTGCGCGTGCGCCGCATCAACGCTGGCAAGAGCAATCATTTTTTTGAGTACGGGAGACCACGTCGTCGAGGTCGCTTTTCCTACTTGTTTATCTCCCGAATATACCGGGACGTGAACTCGCGAGGCCTGAGTGGGAGCGGCGGGCGTGAGTCCGAATTTTTCGAAACGCTCTTCTACTTCAATCCAATCCACTTCCAGGCCGACAAGTTGACGTAGTCCTGAAGCATGCTTATTCTTTTGCTCCTTAATCAGGGCGGCCTTTCCGATGAAGTTTTCTTTTTCCAGATGGACCATCTTCCCGAAGCCTAGCTCGTAGGGCGAGTATTTCTGGGAGGGGATCAGCGCTTTCTTACTGCTTGTGTAATCCACCTCGATCAGCAGAAGCCCGGCTTCGATGCGCGCGACATCAAGCGCCAGCATCCCGGCCGCGTGCAGATCGAAACTCTTCCCTGCGTTGATCACCGCGTCCCAGACTTCGAGCGCCTTGTCCCACGGCATCCAGATTTCATACCCAAGATCGCCGGTATATCCGGTGCGGCTGATGTCCACGGCAACGCCGCCGATTTTTCCATGAGTCACCCGGAAATATTTCAGGTTCGCAATGTCGGCTTCAGCCACAGACTTCAGCAGCTTGCCCGAGGTCGGCCCCTGTAGCGCCAGTGCGGCAATCCTTTCGGATATGTCTTCAATCTGGACGTCGAGATTCAACCCATTCTGCCGAAACCATCGCAATGAAGGGTCGGCGGCGGTCCAACGATATTTGTTTTCTTCCAGCCTGGTGATCGTGCCGTCGTCAATCACTTTCCCCTGCTCGTCACACCAGCAGCAATAAATCACCTGGCTGACCGATACTTTGTTGATGTCACGTGTGATGACACGATTCACCAGCCTGGTGGCGTCTTTGCCAGTGATCAGATATTTGTAGAGCGGAGAAATATCAATTAGTGCTGATGCGTTGCGAATCGCGTTGTACTCATGCTCATGATGCACTTCATAAACGCTGACCGTGTAGTAGCCCGACCATTCGCGATAATTCAGGCTATGGCAAAGCGCGAAAGTGCGTTCGTGAAATGCGGTACCGACCGGCAAGGCGTTTCCCCAGTGTGAATTGTCGTGAAAAATTTAAAAAGCTCGAAGCCGGATTATATTCATCCTCGGCACATGGGAGCAACCTATTCCTTCTAGTGACCTGGGGTCATGGATGTCGCGTAAGTTTGCAGACAAAAAGGTAAGTAGCGGATAGAATGTGGAGTCATTTTCGGCAGGAATCTTCGAAAGTTTTCAAACTAAGAATCGACTAGAAAGTCCATGGCAGCGTTAAAAAGCAATTCCAATTACGACGTGATCGTGATCGGCGGAGGCCACAACGGCCTCGTCAACGCCGCTTATCTCGCGCGCGCCGGAAAGAAAGTCGTCGTGCTCGAACGCCGTCACGTGCTCGGCGGCGCTGCGGTCACGGAAGAAATTTTCCCCGGCTTCAAATTCTCGGTTTGCTCTTATGTAGTTTCATTACTGCGTCCGGAAATTATTCGCGACCTCGACCTTCCCCGCCACGGCCTCGAGATTCTTCCGCTCGACGGCACTTTCTCGCCCATGCCGAGCGGAGATTATCTGTGGCGCGTAAACGATCACGGACAGACGCATCGCGAGATCGCTCGTCACTCCAAACTTGATGCCGAAGCCTACGACGAGTTTGGTAAGGCCATGCAAGCCATGTGCCGGTTCGTGAAACCAATTTTGAGCATGGTTCCTCCTGACCCTGCAACGCTTAATCCTAAAGAACTGATGAAGATGCTTTTCCTTGGACGCCGCTTCCAGGGACTCGCCAGCGAGGACAAATATAACCAGGTCCAGTTGATGACCATGAGCGCCATTGATTTTCTGGACCAGTGGTTTGAGACCGACGTCCTCAAGGCCACCATGTCTGCCTCCGGAATCATCGGAACGTTTCTCGGCGTGCGCTCTCCGGGCACTGCTTACGTGCTCTTGCATCACTACATGGGAGAAATTGACGGAGCATTCCGCTCCTGGGGATTCGCGCGCGGCGGAACTGGCGCCATTTCGAACGCAATCGCGGATGCTGCTCGCGAAGCCGGGGTGGAAATTCGCACAAAGTCAGGCATTCAGAAAATCATTGTGAAAGATGGCCAGGCCAAAGGGGTAGTACTCGCGAACGGCGATGAAATTCAGGGCAATATCATTTCCTCCAGCATTGATCCGCGACAGACATTCGTTCACTTCATTGACAGCAGCAATCTGCCGGCGGACTTTCTTGAAGACATTAATCGCTACAAATTTCGCGGATCCTCCGGCAAAGTAAATCTCGCCCTCGATGCCTTGCCCAATTTTAAGTGCATGCCCAGGGAAGGCGCCCATCTGCGCGGAGCGATTTCAATCTCTCCCAGCGTCGAGTATATGGAACGCGCCTACGACGACGCGAAGTATGGAAATTTTTCGCGCCGTCCTTACATTGACATGGTGATTCCATCGCTCACCGATCCTTCGGTGGCTCCTCCCGGCAAGCATGTGATGTCTTGTTTCGTTCAATACGCACCTTACAAGCTGCGCGCCGGGCTGAACTGGGACGATCAGAAAGAAGCCTTCGGCAACAACGTGATCAACACCATCGCCGAATATGCTCCCAATATCAAAGACATCATTTTGTACAAACAAGTCGTAACCCCGCTCGATCTTGAACGTGACTTCGGACTTACCGAGGGCAATATTTTTCAAGGCGAGCTGTCCCTCGAACAACTTTTCTTCCTCAGACCGGTCCCCGGCTACGCACAATTTCGCACACCGATTAAAAATCTCTACATGTGCGGATCTGCAACTCATCCCGGCGGTGGAATCATGGGCGCTCCCGGACGGCTGGCCGCGCTCGAAATCCTGAAAGACTTCAAGGGAGCTGCGTAGCGCATGCCCGAACAGCGCAACGTAATCATTATCGGCGGCGGCCATAACGGCTTAGTGACCGCCTTCTACCTGGCCAAAGCGGGACACAAGCCGCTGGTCCTGGAGCGCCGTTCGCAAGTCGGTGGAGCCGCTATCACCGACGAACTGCATCCGGGATTCCGCTGTTCAACCCTCGCTCACTCGGCAGGGCCGCTGCGTCCAGACGTAGTGAAAGACATGCAGCTCGATAAACACGGCCTCAAGTTGCTCTCACCAGAAGTCGGAGTAGTTTCATTTTCCCCCGAGGGCCGTGCGTTGATTTTGTACAACGACACGGCACGAGCGGCGGCAGAGATATCGAAATTTTCCGAGAAGGACGCCAAAAAATATCCCGAGTTTCAAGATTCTCTTCGCAAAATGAGCAAGGTGATCGGAGAGGCACTCGTCCTCACTCCTCCGAATATCGACGATCCCAGCAAAGGCGATCTTTGGGCCATGCTCCAGACTGGCCGCGCAATTCGCGGTCTCGGCAAGCGTGATCTGTACCGCTTGCTGCGCTGGGGCCCCGCCGCGGTTGCAGACGTCGTAGCCGAGTATTTCGAGACTGAACTGCTCCGCGCCACCGTCGCAGCTCGCGGAATTTTCGGTACATTTCTTGGCCCGTGGTCAGCGGGCAGCGCGCTGACGCTTTTGATTCGCGCCGCCGGAGACGCACAGGCCGCAGGCGCAGCATCATTCGCGGCTGGCGGCATGGGCGCGGTTACTCAAGCTATGGCATCCGCCGCCAAACAAGCCGGCGCAGAAATTCGGACCGATGCAGAGGTAGCTGAAATTCGCGTGCAAGAAGGGGCGGCAGTCAGCGTCGTGCTTGCGTCCGGCGAAGAAATCACGGCGAAGGCAATCATCTCGAACGCAGATCCCAAGCGCACTTTGTTGAAATTGGTTGATCCCACACATCTGTCCCCTGACTTCGTAATGAAGCTTCAGCACTACCGCATGCCGGGCACCGTTGCCAAGGTAAACCTGGCATTATCGGCTTTGCCCACCTTCTCCGCCCTTAAGAGTCAAGATCAGAATTCAATTCTCAGCGGACGCATTCACATCGGCCCAGAGATTGATTATCTCGAGCGGGCTTTCGACGAATCAAAATACGGAAATTTCTCTCGCCAGCCATATTTGGAAGTTGCGATCCCTTCACTCACCGACCCGTCGCTCGCTCCCCCGGGACAGCACGTTATGTCCATCTACATGCAATATGCGCCCTTCAAACTTAAGGGCAGCAATTGGGAGAATGAGCGCGTGGCGCTGGGAGACACCGTGGTCAAAACTCTCGCGCAATATGCTCCCGACCTGCCACAATTGATCCTGCGCCACCAGGTGATTACGCCGCAAGATTTGGAAGAACAGTACGGTCTCACTGACGGTCACATCTTCCACGGTGAGCTAGCATTGGATCAATTCTTTACCATGCGTCCTTTACTCGATTGGGGACGCTACCGCACTCCGCTCCAGAATTTATATCTGTGCGGATCGGGCACTCATCCCGGAGCAGGTTTAACGGGCGGCTCCGGGTCCAACGCCGCGCGGGAAATAATCAAAGATCTGCGCCGCTAAAAAGTTTTTGATCGGTTGTGAATTAGGCGTTTCGATACCCGCGTTCATAAAAATGAAAGATACCGCAATTCTTCTTCTGAGCTGCGCCGACCAAAAGGGATTGGTGGCGGGGATTTCGGATTTCGTTTTTCGCCACAACGGAAACATCCTGCACGCCGACGAGCACGCCGATTCCGAATCCGACAAATTCTTAATGCGCGTGGAGTTTGATCCATCTGGCTTCGACATCAGCCTCAATGACTTCGCTCAGCACTTCTCTCCCGTGGCGCAGAAGTTCGGCATGGACTGGCGGCTGGCGCGCTCCAATTACCGTCAGCGCATGGTGATTTTTGTCTCTCGGTACGATCATTGCCTGGTTGATCTTCTCTACCGTCACAAAAGCGGAGAACTGACGTGCGAAATACCGCTGATTATCTCCAACCATCCTGACAACCAACCGGTAGCCGACTTCTATCACATTCCCTACGCGACGGTCCGCATCGAAAAAGAAAGTAAAGTACAGGACGAGCACAAAATTCTCGCCCTACTAAAACAGGTCCGCCCCGATTTCCTCGTGCTGGCGCGCTTCATGCAGATCCTGAGCAGCGAATTTGTGCAACAGCACCAACACCGAATTATCAATATCCATCACTCGTTCCTGCCGGCCTTCGTAGGCGCCAAACCCTACCATCAGGCGTTCACGCGCGGGGTAAAGCTCATCGGCGCCACCAGCCACTATGTGACCGAAGTACTCGATGATGGCCCGATTATTGAGCAGGATGTTGTCCGCATCTCCCATCGCGATACCCTCGATGACCTTCTCCAAAAAGGACGCGACCTCGAAAAAGTGGTCCTCTCCCGCGCCGTGCGCTGGCAACTGGAGAACCGAATCCTGCTTTACGGGAATAAAACCGTAGTTTTCGCCTGAAATCGGCCGCAAAAACTCCATATCCCATGCCCTGCCACCGCTTCCTACTTGGGTACATGACCGTTTGGCAGGCTTGTGCGGCAGCCTTGCTTAGTTTCAACTAGGGGCTGTGTGCGTTTCGTGTCAATGACTTGGAGAGCATGAATCTCAGGAGCTTAATTTGGTAGAGGATCCCAAGTGGGAGCTTGCCATTCTGGCGACCGTGCAAGGCTTCTACGAAAAGTTGCTACAGGACTCCGTGGATGGCGAAGTGCCCGTGCCGAGCGGTCTCGAAGCAATCTCCCTGCAACAAAGCGAGGGCGATGTACACGAGACGCTGGGACGCATGCGGCGCTGGCTGCGACTGCTGGATATGGCGGTTACTCCGGCCATGCTGCGGCGTGCTTTCACCAGCGAAGTTGATCCAGAAATCGCAGAGGCGATGTTGCGCTACTTCACGCGCAAAAAAGATAGCAGCGACGCCAACCGCGACAAAACTGATCTGGTGGTGACCTTTCTCTACCGTCACCCCCGAGTTGCAGGACAGTGGGAGCGCCGCGGCTACGGACTCGACGGCGCGTTACCGCTTTCGCCCTTCGAAATAGCGCTGCTCGAAATTCTGGCGGACACCGATATTCCTTCACTCCCGGAAGAACACGTACAACTTCTGCGCCGCTTCGATCCCCTACAGGAACAAGCCGGCGAATATCGCGACCTCAATGCGCTTATCGAATCTGGAATTATCCAGAACGCGAGAGAGATCAAGCAGGCACTGGAAATATCTTTTTACCACCCCGGAGTCCTGGCAGCTATCGCCGCTTACAACTGTGCGCTCAGCAAACAGTTCGATTCTCTCTTTCATTCCGCAGCCGCAGAAATTAAAAGCTTTGCCGAAGCTTTGCAGGAACAGGGCGGAAGCATCCTTGGCAATGTGGACGGGGTAGATGTAACCGTGGACCACGTTTCCGCGATACACGAAGCCGAGTTGCTGGGCAGCGATTACAACACGGCGCTGGAGAAATTTCGCCGCGTCTCAAGATTGAAACAAGTTTTAGAGCGCCGGCCCCCAATTCGCCGGTCATCTCGAACGGCAAGGCCAGTCGCCGCACCCAAACCTGTTGCTAACGTGGAACCCACTCCGGTGCGGGCGGTGGTGGACGTCTTGGCGCTCAGGGCCTCCATTACCCCACAGCAGATCGCAGCCGAAGAGGCAAAACTCTCGCGCATTGAAGAATCAATCCGCATATTTATGCGCGTGGCGGACCCGAAGTTTCGTCAGGTAGTTCCGATGCGCTTCTTTAATCTCACGCTGACTACAGACGAAGCGGAAGCTTACTGTGCCGATTACCTGGAAGAAAAATCCATTCGCGCCGGGGTCGCCCGTGTTCTGCTGCGCCTGGTCGCCGTAACTGCGCGTTTCACGACTGAACTCGAAGAGATGAAGCGGGTCGGAAATTCGCCTTCTTTGTGGAAATTACACGCAGACTCGCTGATTACGCTGCTGGAAGTTGGACGCGCTGCTGGAGAGAATGCGCGCAGAGTGATGAACCTGGCTCAACAGCACGGCAGCCAGAAAGAGGCGACGGCGATTAAAGCGCCATTGCAGAAATTGCAAGAATGTTCAGATTTGACTATCAGAACCTTGAAAAGTTCCCCAGCCGAGAAAACCGTAGGAGCAGCAGCCAATTAGCCTACCGCCGTGTCATCCTAAGCCCTACCACCGTGTCATCCTGATCCTTACGCCGTGTCATCCTAAACC
>JBDUDA010000047.1:0-14234 GCA_040003205.1 Acidobacteriaceae bacterium
GGAAGCTGATCATCTTGTCATAACGCAGCGAGTTGATCATTTCATTGGTGAACTTTTCGCTGGAGACATAGCAGATGGCCGCTTGCGGCTGACGGCGCTTGATCTCGTGTCCAATGGCCTGCATCAGATGGGTCTTGCCCATGCCGACACCGCCATAGAGAAAGAGTGGGTTGTAGGCTTTTGAAGGCCGCTCGGCGACTGCCTGACAGGCAGCGTGTGCAAACTGGTTTCCGTTGCCGATCACGAATGCGTCGAAGGTGTAACGCGGATTCAGCTGCGCCGCGCTATCCCAGTCGAACCTCGATTGCGATGGATGAATCGGCGTTGGCGCAGGACGTGCCGACAGTCCCCCGTCGTGCCGGACAGGAATGGTAGCGGGATCGTCCTCCGGGGTTACGAACTGGACTTCCTGATATTCCAGCCCGAGATTGTCGAGCGCCTCCTGAATTAAGTCCGCGTATTTATCACCTACGTGGCGAAATTCAGTGGTCGGCACGCGCACAAAAAGCACGCTGCCGCTGGCATGGCTGTAACGAGTCGGTTTCAACCAGGTGTCGTAAGAATGGCGATTGATTTTTTTCTCGAGCGCATCCAGGATGCGCAACCACGGATTGGGGGTAAGCGTAGGTGTTGGAACAGACATAGTAGATTTCGTTTTATGGGCAGCCGCCAAGAAGAAGGCTGTCGGTATTAGTAGTGCAAAAGTAAAGAATTTTTAACTTCGAAAAGCCTCAAAAACCGTGCGTGGCGCTGGAAACAATTACTTGATCAGTCCGGCATACTAGCACAAAAATTTTAGCTGTGTGGAAAACTTCCGCGAGAAATTTTCGTCGGCATTCACGATTCAAAACTCAACAAAAAACTCTGTCAAGTAGCAGACTTATAAACTGTCGCGCGATTGGTGCAACGCGATTCCGCGCGAGAATTTTATTCCCAAATTTCTTGCGGGCGCTGTTTCCCCCGACTGTACTCCGTTTGCCCCATTTGCGCTGCGTCATTTATACTTCTCTTTCGTCTTTCAAGCCCATTCAGAATCAGGAGTAAGCAAGTTTCATGCCCAAGCGCACATTCCAACCCAACCGTCGTCACCGCGCGAAGACGCACGGATTTCTAACTCGAATGAAAACCAAAAACGGCCAGGCGGTCATCTCGCGCAGGCGCGCGAAGGGCCGCAAGCGTGTAGCGGTGAAGCCCGGATTCCGTGAGTAAGGTCAATTCCCGCAGCTCCTTTGCAAACCTGCGATTTGAGCGCGGATCGTGAGTCGTGAGCGCAAACACCGCAGACAGCAACGCTGATTCTTCCAGTTCCAGCAAGCGAGCCAGGTTTCCGCCGAGTGGCCGGCTTCTTCGCCATGCTGATTTTGAAAAGGTTTATAAGCTGGGGCGTCGCCACTTCGCCTCGCACATGACGGTGTTTTACCTTCTGCGCGAAAAGATCAATGGGGGCGGCGATGTCCGGGTAGGTTTTACGGTGGGACGTGTGCTGGGCGGCGCGGTAGTCCGCAATCGAATGAAGCGGCGATTGAGAGAGGCAGTTCGACTGAATCGTCCGGGTAGCGGATTTCCTGTAGATGTCGTCATAAATCCTAAGAAATCGTTGTTGACTGCAGATTTCGCGGTTCTCGGACGTGAAATCGTCCGTGCTTTTCAAGTGATCGAGAGTGCGACTGCGGGAAGCAAGGCTTCAGGATCCAGTAAGGCAAGACCGGCCAACAAATGAATTCGCGAACTTTCAATACGCGTTGGGAGAATGCCCCAAGAGTCGCTGTCTCTTCCTTAATTCGTGGATATAAGGAACTAATTTCTCCCGTGTTGTCGCCCTCCTGCCGCTATGTTCCAACTTGTTCTGAATATTCCATGGAAGCGGTTGAGCGTTTCGGAGTATTGCGGGGTTGCTGGATGGCGCTCTTGCGCATCCTCCGATGCCATCCCTTTGCGAAGAGCGGATACGATCCAGTGGCTCCATTGATCAAAGACGAACACTTGCGAAACAGAACGCCCGTGGTTTCAAGCAATGCAAACATTGAAACTGCACTGACAGAGTCCTAAATTTGCCTAATTATCAGAGTCCTCAACAAGAACCTGGAATGGAGCGGCGGCTGCTGCTGGTCTTCGCGCTCACATTTCTTGTGATCGTCGCCTTCCAGCCGCTCCTCAAAAAATATTTGCCGCAGCCCCCAACTCCTCCGGCGCAAACCCAGAATCAAAAGCAGACGCAAAATTCCTCAGCTCCGGCAGTAGAAACTTCCGCGCCCACTCCCGATACCCGCCAGCGTCAGTCGCTCACCGCCAGCGGTGCCGTTACAAAGCAGGCGGCCGCGGAAGCTGAGGTGGTCATTGAAAACGATCTCTATCGCATTACCTTCAGCAATCGAGGCGCAAAGATAAAGTCGTGGGTGCTGAAAAAGTTTGACGACGATAAGGGACAGCCGCTCGAGTTGGTGAACGCCGCAGCCGCCGACAAATACGGCGCTCCGCTTTCGTTGTGGACCTACGACGAGACACTGCGTAACAAGCTGAACTCGGCGCTCTTTGTGACTGCCTCGTCGGGAGCAATGATAGCTCCAGCAGAACTGGTGTTCGACTATGCGGACGCCGAGGTCGCCGTGCATAAGGCGCTGCGATTCGACAGCAACTACTCCGTGCATGTGGAGACTTCCGTCACTTCCAACGGATCTGCAATCGCCGCTTATCCCTCTTGGCCCGCCGGCCTAGGGGACCAGGCGAACCTCGCGGCCTATCGCTCCGGTGAGATCGCTTATCAGTACAACAACAACACCGAGCGCCTGGACCTTAAGAAAATTAGTGGAGGTAACACGTTAGCCGGTCCTTTTAACTGGGTTGGGATGAGCGACCAGTATTTCGCCGCTATTTTCCTCCCCGACGATCCGCAAAGTGCCTCCACTGTAACGCTGCGCAATCCTATCGAGGTTCCGAAAGATTCGCGCAAACCTAACCAGGATTTGACGAAGGTGGACGTTCTTGGTGTGGCGGTGGGAAATCCTCGCGGAGTCAGCAGCGGACGCCTTTATGTCGGCCCTAAATCGCTGCAGGTACTGGAATCCGTCCCGGTGCCAAGTCTTTCAGGTGCGCCCCCCGACCTGCGGTCGGTAGTTAATTTCGGATTTCTCGGAGTGCTCGCCCGGCCGCTGTTTCTATGGCTGAAGTGGACGTACGACCACGTGGTATCGAATTGGGGATGGGCCATCGTCATCCAGACCTTAATTATTAATCTTGCGCTGCTGCCGCTGCGAATTTCGAGCATGAAGTCCGCGTTGAAGATGCAGAAGATCCAGCCGCAGATGAATTCGATCAAGGAAAAATATAAGAAGTACACCATGCGCGATCCCCGCAAGCAGGAGATGAATCAGGAAATCGCAGCCCTGATGAAACAGCAGGGAGTGAGTCCGGCGGGTGGCTGCTTGCCGATGATCATCCAAATGCCGTTTCTGTTCGCGTATTACCGCATGTTGGGAGCGGCCCTCGACCTTCGCCACGCGCACTGGCTTTGGATCAAAGATCTCTCGTCGCCCGATCCGATTTATTTGTTGCCGATCGGAATCGTGGTTACCATGCTGCTGACACAGAAGATGACTCCGCAAGCGGGAATGGATCCTGCCCAGCAGAAAATGATGACTTTCATGATGCCGATGATGATGGGTATCATAAGCTTCAATCTGGCCGCCGGCTTATGCCTTTACTGGTCGGAGGGGAACCTGATTGCGATCGTGCAGCAGTACATCATGAACCGCACCACTCTGGGACGCGAGATGAGAGAAATCGCGCTGAAGCGGGCCAGAAAGAAAGACAAGTAAGTAGAAGAAGTAAGTAGAAGAAGAAAATTAACGAGTACGGAACCGCCGCTATGCCCATCGCTGACAAAGTCGCTGCCGCAAAAAAGATTGACGAGTTCCTGAAGCTGGTCGTGAATCAGGGAGGCCTGCGGCTGCGCTACCGCATCATGGTGGATCCTCCGTTGCCGGAGCAGCGCGAGTGGGAGCATCCCGAAATTCTTGTGGACCTTTCCGGCCCCGATTCTCCCTTGGTGCTCGAACGTGGAGGAGAGCTGCTGCGTTCGTTGGAATTATTGGCCCTCGAAATTTTGCGGCTGCCGGGAAACGAGCACGAAAAAGTTCGCTTCGATTGCATGAATCATCGCGCCATGCGGCTTGAAGAATTGCGCATTGCCGCCGATGTCGCAGCCGAGAAAGTTCGCAAGTCGGGAGCGCCGTATGAGTTCGCTCCCATGTCATCGCGGGAGCGGCGCATCGTTCATTTAGCGTTGCGCGATCACGCTGATCTGCATACCGAGAGCCAGGGCGAAGGATCGCGACGTTGTCTGGTGGTTTTCCCCAAAGACTATAAACCTGCCACCAGCAGGCCCGCCCGTAGAACTCTTCCTTAACCGCTACAATCTCTTCCAGCCTGCATCATGAATCTGGACGACACCATCGTTGCTATTGCCACGCCTGCGGGTGCGGGCGGGATCGGTGTTGTACGCCTGGCAGGATCGCAGGCGAAAGAAATCGCCACGCCGATATTGTCGCTGAAGCACGAGCTAGAACCTGGCCGGGCGATCTTCGGAGAATTAGTTGAACCATCAGAATCAAAGTGTGGCGCGGGCGCCCTCGCCCGCGAGATTTTTGCGGGGAAGCTGTCCCGGGAATCGACGCCACCTTTTTCGCGGGCGGGGGCGCCTGCGCCACACGAGCCAGAGCGCATTGATGAAGTGGTGGTTACCTATTTTGCGAAGCCGCATTCCTATACTACCGACGACATTATCGAAATTGCCGCGCATGGCTCGCCCGTCGTGCTGCGGCACATAGTGGAACTCGCGCTGGCGCGGGGAGCGCGCCTCGCCGAGCCGGGGGAATTCACCATGCGCGCCTTCCTCAATGGACGCATTGATCTCACCCAGGCAGAGGCCGTCCGGGACCTGATCGAGTCGCAGACGCTTTATCAGGCAAAGGTGGCAGCGCAACAACTGGACGGCGCACTCTCGCGGCGCTTGCAACCCACAAAGCAAATTCTTATTGAGTTGATCGCGACCCTCGAAGCCGGAGTGGACTTCGCGGAAGACGATGTTTCTGTTTTGCCGGATGAAAAAATCCTGCAACAAATTGGCGACGTGCGCGCTCCGCTTGAGCAGCTCGCCGCGTCTTTTGCATACGGAAAAATTGTCCACGAGGGACTAACGCTGGCAATCGTCGGACGTCCCAACGTCGGCAAATCGAGCCTTTTTAACTGTCTGGTCGAGCGCGAGCGCGCTATCGTCACCGCCATGCCAGGGACGACGCGCGATCTGGTGACCGAAACCGTCGCAATCGGAGGCATTCCGGTGAAGTTGATTGATACTGCCGGAATTCGGCGCGCGCTCGACGAAGCGGAGAGCATAGGCATCCGGAAATCTAAAGAAGCGCTGGCCGATGCTGACCTCGTTCTGGTGGTACTGGATGCGACCCAACCCGTTTCTTCCGAAGATCAGAAAATTATTGAGCAGGCGGGAAAGCATGCGGCCATTCTTGTTCGGAATAAGGCCGATCTGGCGGACGCGGCTTTATCGGCCTGGTCCGATTCGCATTCTCTCCCAACAGTGCGAACTTCTGCTCTGACGGGCGAAGGAATTCCTGAGCTACGAAGTGAAATCATGCGCCACATTGGCAGGGAGTCTGGTGGCCGCGCCGAAAGCGGATTTCTTACAAACGTCCGGCACCAATCACTAGTTCGCGCGTCCCTCACTGGACTCGATGCCGCGCAATCCGCCATCGCCAACAGAGTTCCGCACGAGATGCTTTTGCTCGATCTCTACAGCGCTCTGCGTCCGCTGGACGAAATTACCGGGGCGACCACGACCGACGATATCCTAAATTTAATTTTCAGCCGGTTTTGTATTGGCAAGTAACTAACAATCTCATCCCGAGCGAAGTCGAGGGACTGCTTTGGGTGGGGACAGGCAAATACTCTGGGCCCGTCACCATTTGCTGAAATAGGGATCCCTCGCTCCGCTCGGGATGACATCTCTTCATTTATTGCCTGTCTTTCCGAGCGAAGCCGAGGAATCCCTATCGCTCCCAATCGGCTGCTTTCTCCACTCTTTTATGCGGCGCGTTCGAAAATAGCAGGTCCCTCGACTTCGCTCGGGATGACAGAAGGGTGGGCATGCAGACTACTTTTAGTCATCAGTCAGAAGGCAATTCCCCGCCTGAGGACGTGATATAATTACCTTCATAACTTCCTATAAAAACAATCAGTTAGCTCATATTCAACCGATGAGTTGTGACTGAGTTTCAAGGCCCCCAAAAGTGACCCTATGGCAGACGATCAGAATCCAGAACTACCGTTAACACCGCCTCCGCCGGGCGAGGGCGGAAACCCCGGCGCGCTCAATATTCAACCCGTAAATATCGAAGAGGAGATGCGCCGGTCGTATCTCGACTATTCGATGTCGGTCATCATTGGGCGTGCGCTGCCCGACGTACGTGACGGATTGAAGCCCGTCCATCGCCGCATTCTCTACACCATGCAGCAGATGGGCCTGGCCCACAACCGGTCTACTCGTAAGTGCGCCAGGATCGTCGGAGAAGTGATGGGCAAGTACCATCCGCACGGTAACCTTGCGGTTTACGATGCCCTCGTCCGTCTGGCGCAGCCGTTCGCCATGCGCTATCCCCTTGTGGACGGGCAAGGCAACTTCGGCTCCGTGGATGGAGATCCGCCGGCGGCCGATCGTTACACCGAAGCCAAGCTGACGCGCGTGTCGAGTGCGTTGCTGGAAGACTTAGATAAAGAGACCGTGGATTTTCGTCCTAACTACGACGGAAATGAAATCGAGCCTGATGTTTTGCCAACTAGAATTCCGAATCTGCTGGTGAATGGATCGAACGGCATCGCAGTCGGAATGGCTACCAACATCCCTCCTCACAACCTGACGGAAATCGTTGACGCGACCATCACACTCGTTGGAAATCCGAACGCGCAGCTTCCTGAGATTTTAAAGATCGTTAAGGGACCCGACTTCCCTACGGCGGGAATTATCCACGGCAAAGCAGGAATCTTCGAAGCTTACCGCACTGGTCGCGGACGCTTCATGATGCGCGCCAAGGCCGGCATTGAAAGTTTCAACAAAGACCGGGAGGCGATTGTCGTTACCGAGATCCCATACCAGGTCAACAAGTCGCGCCTGATCGAGCGCATCGCGCAACTCGTGAACGACAAGATCGTGGACGACATCTCCGACATTCGCGACGAAAGTGATCGCGACGGCATGCGCATTGTGATCGAGCTCAAGCGCGGCGCTGAACCTCAGATCGTGCTTAATCAATTGTTCAAGCACACCTCCATGCAGGAGGGTTTCAGCATGATCTTCCTGGCAGTGGTCAATGGACAGCCCAAGGAGATGGGCCTCATTCAGGCATTGCAGCATTTCATCGCTCATCGCGTGGACGTTGTCCGCCGCCGCACTGCGTTCCTGCTAGCCAAAGCCAAAGACCGCGAGCACATTCTCGAGGGTTACCTCATCGCACTCGATCACCTCGACAATGTGATTACGATTATCCGCGGAAGTGCCAATCGCTCCGAGGCGCGCGACAATTTGATCGCCTACTTCGCCGGGAAAAAGATAGACATCAACACCAGCGGCAAGGCGCCGAAGCTTAGTCCAGAGAAGCCGTTCACTGCGATTCAGGCCGACGCCATTCTCGAATTGCAATTGCATCGCCTGACTCGTCTGTCCATTGATGAAATCACCAAGGAATTGAAGCTTACGCGCGAAAACATCGCCGAGTTCGAGTCAATTCTAGGTTCAGAAAAGAAGCTGCGCGCAGTCATCATCAAAGAGCTCGAAGAAGTCAGAAAGCTTTACGGAGACGAGCGTCGCACGGTCATAGAAGACGAAGCCGCCGAGATCAGCCTGGAAGACCTGATCGCGGACGAGCCCATGGCCGTCACCGTCAGCCACACCGGCTATCTCAAGCGTACGGCGATCTCTACTTACCGCAACCAGCGCCGCGGAGGCACTGGACGAATGGGCATGAAGACGCGCGATGAAGATTTCGTCGAGCATCTTTTCATTGCGTCCACGCACGCTTACATTCTGATCTTCACCAACCGCGGCCGCGTTTACTGGCTTAAGGTCTACGAGATTCCGGACGTGGGCGCTGCGGGCAAAGGCAAGCACGTCGGCAATCTTGTCGGCCTGCAACCCGGCGAGACGGTTCGCACCATGCTGGGTGTCCGCAAGCTGGAAGAAGAGAATCGCTACATCTTCTTTGCCACCCGCAACGGCACCGTCAAAAAGACCGAGTTGAAAGATTTTTCACACGTGCGCTCGATGGGAATCATTGCCATCAGCATTGACGAGGGCGATGAACTGGTAGCCGCCCGCGTCACCGACGGACAGGAGATTGTTTTCCTGGCCTCGCGGACAAGCCATCCGCTTCGACGAAAACGACGTTCGCTCCATGGGCCGCAATGCCACAGGAGTTCGCGGCATGAAGCTCGACAAGGGCGACTACATCGTCGGGATGGCCACCACCATCAAGCCCGGCGTCAAAAAAGACAAAGTCGAAGGCGAAGTGGAAGATGTAGCCAAAAAAGGATCGCTCATCCTCTCCGTGACCGAAAATGGATACGGCAAGCGCACCGCGGCGGAAGAATACCGTCTCCAGAATCGCGGCGGATCGGGGGTGATCAACGTCAAGACGACAGAACGCAACGGCAAAGTGGTCGGAATCTCGCAGGTAGCGGACGACTCCGAAGTCATGCTGATCAGCCAGTACGGCAAGATCATCCGTATCGAATCGAAATTCATCCGCGAATCAGGACGCTCGGCTCAGGGTGTAAGGCTGCTAAACATCGAAGCCGGAGACCGAGTAGCCGCAGCAGTGGTAATTCCTCCTGGGGAAGAGCCGGTGATTGGCGGAGGGCTGATTCAGTAGCGGCAGGTGAATGCTTGTTGAAGTTCAACCCATTCCGTCCGAACGAAATCGTGCATCCGGGAATGTTTGCCGGTAGGTACCAGGAATTGCTTGCTTTGGAGAAGGGGCTATTTCAAACAAAGCACGGCAACCCTACGCACTTCCTAATAGATGGCGAGCGTGGGATTGGTAAGTCTTCGCTTCTTTTGAATCTTGCGTGGACATCTACGGGCGAGGTAAGCGCCCTCGAAGAATCGCAGCGGTTCAATTTCATAACGGTGAGTGTCTGTCTAGATTCCAACCATACTTACGGCGATATCGTTCGAAGTATCGCGTCCGAATTGAAAAGACAAATTTCAACTCGTGATCAGCTAAAGGAACTTGCAAAAGCGACCTGGGAGTTCGTGAAGAAGCTGGAAGTGGGCGGCGTCAAGTACAGAGACCAAGATGCGAAAGCGCTTAAGGATACGGAACTGGTTGAGGACCTGGCTTTTGCAATCGCGGAATCCCTGAGAAATCTAGGCTCGGATGTCGATGGCGTTTTGATCCTAATCGACGAAGCAGACAAGCCCCCAGCATCCGCCAACCTCGGGGCATTTGTGAAGTTACTCACTGAGAGGCTTAAATTACGTGGCTGTGATCGGGTATGTATTGGCCTAGCTGGCTTGACAGCTGTCAGAGGAAAGCTACTCAAAAGTCACGAGTCATCTCTTCGTCTTTTCAAAGTTTTTGCTCTACAGCCCTTGTCTTCGGAAGACTGCAGCGTTGCAATTCGAAGAGGGCTGGACGCGGCAAAAGAAAAGAACGGATTCGACGTGACAATCGTCCCCGAGGCCGAGGCTAATATAGCTTTCATAACGGAAGGATACCCACATTTCATTCAACAATTTGCATTTTGTGCATTTGATGCAGACCGCGACAATAATATCGACGACGATGATGTACTCAAGGGTTCTTACGGCGACAATGGTGCGCTGAAGCAGCTGGGGCTTAAGTATTTCCAGAAGCAGTATTTCGACCAGATCAATTCAGATGAATATCGACAGGTTCTTCGCGTTATGGCCAAGCACTTCGATGGGTGGGTAACCAAGTCTGAGATAAGAAAGGACACAAAACACATCAAGGCCTCTACTCTTGATAATGCTTTGAGCGCGCTCAAAGCCAAAGGAATAGTACTCCCAAAGACCGGCACAAAAGGAACCTATAAGCTCCCTTCAAGTTCGTTTGCTGTCTGGCTTAGGGCCTGCACTCAGGCTCAAGAACTGATAACATCGTCCACCGGGTAATTACACAGACTAGTTTCGCAACACGCCCCACGTCCAATCCAAACTCCTGCCCGCCTCCGTACTGCTCATGAGTTCAATATCTCCTTGGAGGCTCTAGATGCGGAAAATATTTGCACGGCCCATGCTGGCGGGAGTTGCGCTTTTGGCGCTCACACTCGGCGCTTTTGCTCAAAGCAGTCCCACGCTGAAAGTCAACCAGACCGAAGGTTTCGCGGAAGGCAAGTCGCTGGCTTTTACTTATCAACAACAGTTTTACTGCACCCACGAGGCTTTCGCTGACCTCAACCACAATGGAAAGGTCGCAGCCGTAGATCCCCAGGAATTTCAACGCCCCATTTGCGCCGTAGGAATCAACCCCACCATAGATCCAACGGGAGCCCCAGTCTCTACCACCGACAAGCTGTGGGTGTTGGTGCCATTTTTCGAGACCAATCCTGCCGAGCAGGCATTCACACCGCAACTCGGCGCGACTCTGAAACAGCTATTTGGAATCGTGCCCGACGCATTCAAGATTCACCCCGGAGTAGCAGTTCAGTGTCCAGAACCCGGGCGTCCGGAAACCGCTCATAAAGGCATGGCCGGAACCTGCACAATGCACACAACTCAACTTGACCTCGGACCGGTACTTGCAGCTTTGGGTAAGGTTCCGCCGAACACGCTTGTGATCACGCCTACCGTGAATCATAGCCATATCCTGGACCATACGACCGAGCATCCTGAATGGTGGCAGGTGATTGTCGTGTTGGTAACTGATAGAAATGCTTGGCCAACCGAAGACGGGACCAAAGGGATCACGTCTTTGCCAGCCTTGCGGGCCGCACAGCAGTCTGGAAAAGCGTTGGGAGACGTTCCTTCCAACTTTTTCCTGTTCTTCAGCTCCCAACTTCAATAGCTGGTTCAGAGTTAGCTGGCGAAATGGGCGCGGGTTTCATCCCCCGCGCCATTTCGTTGCTCATTTACCGGCCGAAACTCTTCTGTAAGTGAAAATCTTTACGCTACAGATTGATCGCGACTCGAAGTACAGTTTCCGCAGGATTGTGGAATAGCAGAGCAGGGAATACTTTAGCGACAGTTGCCCACAAATTTTCCCACCTTCCGAGCAGAAGCCAGATAAAGAAATCAGGCTTCTGCTTCTCGCCTTTTAGGGAATTTTAATGTCCCTTATGAGCGGCTCGCTAAATATCTGCCAACGGTTAGGCGAGTTTCTGCATCTTCATACCTGCGATATCAATGTCCTGGAGGATTCATGAAATTCAAAAAAGAGAACGTATTGGTTGATGTGTTGCTCGGCGCTGGATTGTCCCTGCTCGAATCGCTCAAGGGCGGCGCGTCCAACAAAACTGAAGAATTTAAGAGCAAAGCCCAAGACACATATGACATGGCTTCTGACCGCGTCAGCCGCGCAGCTGACATCATTCGCGGCGAAGATCATCCTGGTCTGGGCAGCGCGGCCGCAGTTCTGATCGGTGTGGCAATAGGAGTTGGCGTTGGCCTGCTGTTAGCTCCGGCCAGCGGCGAAGAAACTCGCAGCAACCTCGCCGACAAGGTACAAGATCTCAGCGAGAAAGTACGTGACCGGTTCTCCCGTGAGGCGGAGTCCGCTACCGGAACCTACGGAGCGTAAGCTTCGGACAGTTCTGAGAATTCACCTCCCCATGGGCACGCCCGCCGCATCTTCGGGTGCAGGGGCGTGCCGTTTCGGGGCTTCCGCCGCGTTCATCAGGAAGCTAGCGGTTGTGGTAAACCTGTAGTTTGACTCTAGCCCACACCATTTTTCTGTTTACAGCAGGTATATTAGGCGGCGCTTTGAATGCCGTCGCCGGTGGAGGCGGCTTCATCGCATTCCCTGCCCTGGTTTTTGTCGGCGTTCCACAAGTGCCGGCCAACGCGACTAACACCGTTGCCCTCTGGACTGGACTGACCGCCAGCGGTGGCGCTTACCGAAAACAGTTTGATGTACCCGTAAAAGTTCTCGTGCCTCTGCTGATCGCGGGAGTTATGGGCGGAGTTTTAGGTGCCCTGCTGCTTCTAAAGACTCCCGAGCATACCTTCGCCAAGCTGCTTCCCTGGCTGATGCTTGGGGCCACGCTACTATTCATTTTCGGACGCATGCTGGCGGGAAAACGCACTTCCAGTGTGGGGTGGCAGGCGACCAACGCAGCCATCGTCGGGGCGTCCTTATTTGAGTTCTTTGTGGCTATCTATGGAGGCTATTTCGGAGGTGGCCTGGGAATCGTGAATCTTGCCATGCTGGCGGCCGTCGGCATGACGGACATTCACGCAATGAATGCGCTCAAATCCGTGCTCAGCAGCGCGATCAACGGAGTAGCGGTCATCGTATTCATTTTTTCCAAGGTCATTTTCTGGCCGCACGCGGCGGTCATGACACTAGGAGCGCTACTCGGAGGGTATTTCGGAGCGAAATATTCGCTTCGTCTGCCACAAATTTGGATTCGCTGGTTTGTAATTTTGGTTGGAACCAGCATGACGATCTACTTCTTTACGCGGGCATATTGAGGAAATCGGGGAAAGCAGGTCTTTCCACTGCGCTTCGCTCCGGTCGGGATGACAGGAAATTTAGAGAAGCTCCCTATAGGCTGTCATTCCGAGCGCAGTCGAGGAACCTGCTGTTTCTTTCATGATTTTCTCACTCCGCAGGTTGCGAAACATGTTCGTGCACAACCAGCCACTTGCCATCCTGCCACGCCAGTACAAACGTCCAGCGAAACGTCCCCATCTCCCGCTTGCCGGTTTTCATCACGGCATCTTCTTTAATGGTGGACGTGCCCCAGACATATTCCCCCGCTGGATGTATCTCTAAATCGTCATTCACAGTGAACGTGCCAGACTTGTAGCCGGCTAATTCCTTGGCAACGCCCGCCTGATACTCCTGCCAGTTTTTGTATTTCAAAGGCGCCACGTCGAAGAAAGTGTGATCTCCCTGAGCATAGAACTGGGCCTGATGGGCAGCGTCGAGCGTCCCCCAGCCGTCCCATATTTTTTGTAGGAAGGCTCTATCGGGAGGCGGGCCTCCCGCAACTTTGTTTGGTGCATGTTTGTGCGAGTGGGCAGCAACAGAAGAAAGACTTAGAGTGAAAACGCATATCAAGATGGCTAGTGAACGTCGGTGCATGGGGCCTCCAGTTTAGCGACAAATTTTCGCATACGAACACGAAAAGCTCAAAGAGGCAAATCGGATAAACGTCCCGGTTTGACGCTTTTCCACAGCACACGATAAAATGATTGAGTTTGCCTGTAGCCGTGGTTCCGGTCTGGAACCGCCCGCACTCGTTGCTTGAAAGCATCCGACTCGGTCAGTAGCAAATGCAGCAAATATTCAGGGTCCCGATTCGCAGTTAACCTGCGATGGGATGATTTTTTACGGAGGCATAGGTATGTACGCGGTCATCCGCGCCGGTGGAAAGCAGTACCGGGTGGCGCCCGGAGACGTAATCCGCGTCGAGAATCAAGGCGACGGAACTGACGGCAATATTGTGTTCAGCGACATCGTTGCGATGTCCGATGGCGAGGGAAAAATCGGCCGTCCCGAGTCCGACGACAGCGTCGTCGGCCAGGTGGTCGAGCAGGGACGCGCCAAGAAAATTCTGGTCTTCCATTACAAGCGCAAAAAGCAGTACAAGAAGTTGCGCGGACATCGTCAGGGCTACACTGCCGTCCGCATCACCGAAATTGGATACAACGGCAAGAAGTTTTCCGCCCCTGAGCTCCCGAAGAAAGAACCCAAGCCTAAGAAAGCTGCCGCGGAAGAAGTAGAAAAACCCGCAGTGCATGCGCATGCCAAGCCCGCCGCGTCCCACGCCAAGAAAAAGGCGGGAGCAAAGGCGAAGAAGGTTCCGGCGAAGAAATCAGCACCCAAGAAGAAGAAATAGAACTGAAATCCGAATTTAGGCAGGAACTGAGTTATGGCACATAAAAAAGGACAGGGCTCGTCGCGAAACGGGCGCGACTCCAACGCGCAGCGCCTCGGCTTCAAGGCGTTTGGCGGACAGGTCGTCCCCGGCGGCACCATCAT
>JBDUDA010000048.1:0-14213 GCA_040003205.1 Acidobacteriaceae bacterium
TCAGGCCCAGGTGGATATTCCGAAGCCTATCCGCGCGCCCCGGCCTGGTCCCGTTGCGCCGCAACCCGCGCCGGGCCCACCGCCTCCACCTCCGATCAACTTGAAATTCTTTGGATTCGCCAACAAGCCGGGCGAACCAAAGAAGGTTTTCCTTTCACAGGGCGAGGATGTATTCATCGCAGCGGAAGGTGACATTGTTGACCGGAGATACAGAGTGTTGCGCATCTCTCCGGTTTCAGTAGAAGTGGAAGATGTATTGAACAGTAACCGGCAGAGCATTCCACTTACACAGGGATAGAAAGCGCACACGGCGCTAAAGCATTTTGAGAAGTGAACTCTCTTGTTGATCCATATGGCCCACGTGCGATCTTCGCAGCTACCGACTTCGAGACGTTCTGAGCGGGGTTACATCCTGCTTACGATGATCCTTTTCGTTGCCCTGCTGGCTATCGCAGCGGCGGCCATTGCGCCTTCGATAGTCTTCCAGGCGAAACGCGACCGTGAAGAAGAGCTGGTTCATCGCGGCGTGCAGTATTCCCGTGCGGTTCGGGCCTACTACAAAAAATTAGGACGCTATCCGACCCGGCTTGAGGATTTGGAAAGCGCCAACCATTTGCGTTTTCTGCGCAAGCGCTACAAAGACCCGGTTACCGGACAGGATTTTAAGATTCTCCACCAGCAGGACGTGCAGATGGCCTTCAACTCTGGTGCCGCGGCAAACCTCGCGGGCGCCGCTGCGACGGGGGCAGGCGTGAATTCGGTTGCGCAAAGATTGGGTGGTCAGACAGCTCTGCTGGCGGCCGCGTCGCAAATGCAAGCGGGCGCCGCACAATCCGGTGTTGATGTGAATTCCAATCCCACACCCCAGCCAGATGATTCTGCGCCCGATCCATCCAACTCAGGGCAATCCGGTACAGGCCTGGCAAATTCAGGGCAGAACAACCAGGGCCTTGGGAAACCGGGCTTGGCGAATTCAGGAAAACAGCCGTCAGGATTCGGTTCAGGTAACGCGGTTTATGGCGGCGGAGCGATTGTGGGGGTCGCGAGTACAAGCAAGCTCGCCACGATCCGTGCCTTCAATAAAAAAGACCATTACAATCAATGGCAATTTATCTACGATCCCACGACCGATCGCGGTGGTCTGGTAATGACTCCAAACCAACCGCCCTTGCAGAACGCCGTGGCACCCACCGGACAGCAGCCGCCAGGAGGGATTCCCAGTCCTATCGACGGTCCTACCAGCAAACCTCTCTCGCCTGGGGTGCAGGCCCAGCCGCCAGGGCAGGACAGTCCGCCGCAATAACTTCAGGAAATTTGATGGGTAGTGGCGGTTAGTTTTGTCCGGGGATTTCGGGCATCGCGTTTTGCAGCAAAGTCCAGTCCTTAACTACATCACTCTCCGTTGTCCTCGCGCCTGCTCCGGAACTGAGTTCTTCTCGCAACCGCGCAGCGATGAGCTTTTGCGCCAGCGGAGAAACTTTGTTGTCATCCAGAATATTGCTGCGGGCCACGCGTACGTCCACCACCCTGGCACCGACTTTGAGTTGTAAGACTGGTTTACCCGAATCATCGAGACCCGGCATTGCGGCCGCCTCCAGGTGATGCCAGTCCTTTTCGTATGGCGCGCCAACAACCGACCGCTTCTCACGCGCCATAAGAAGATCCAGTTGCGCCTGATATGAACGTTTCCGCGCGTTATTCAGCGGAGATTCCAGGTCGTGCTGCGCATTCATGATCATGGCATGTTTTGCTGGATCGAAGCGTCCTCCACCGAAGTATGCGACCGCCAGAGACCCGGCGAATATCGGATGAAAAGCAGCCAAAGGTAGCAAATATTTTTTCGACTTAACCACCGACTCGATTACCCCATGCACAGCAGTGCCGCGAGGCCCCGCACCCGGCACCTGCGGAATGACGAACGACGTAGAACTCAGCTCCGGATGTCGGACGCTGTATTTGACCAGTGATTTCGCCATCTGCTTCGGCGTCGCGATTCCCATGTCCACGATGATGTTTCGACGAAGCGCTTTGGGATGGTAGAAATTAATGACTTGGCGCGCAAAATCGGCGCAATTGCTGGACAACGGTTTGTACCGGGCGCGATTTGGATGCGAGTTGTATTGGCGAATTAACTCGTCGTCTTGCTGCTCGCTGGTCTCGATATTAAAGCCGTAAATCGTGCGGTCGTACGACGACCCCGCGAGTTGCACCCAATTCCCTTCCGGAGTTTCCCCATTGGTGCCGTCGGGGGCAATCTTCAGCAGGTATTGACGCCGGTACTGGTTCCGCAAAAAGGCTACCAGCTTAGGATCGGAATATAAAGGAACGTCGTCCACAGTGTTAACAGCATAAAGATATGGAATCAGCGGGATGGCGATCCAATCGTATCCGCCAATCCCGTTGTAGCGGCTGATTACCGCGCCGGCTTCATCGGGAGCACAGCGCCGCAATGTTAGCGGCGAAGCGGCGCACACCCGCGAAAGGTAGACGGCTGAATGTCCGGTGGCGTTGAAGGCGCCGAGGTGGCCGTAGGGCTCTGCGAGTAGCAAGGTCGCGCTGGCGTGCGCAAAACCCACATTCCAAAACAAAGACAACAACAAAGCCGAAGCCATGACAGCGGTTCTCAAAAACCTTTGGCTAGCAAACTTTGCGGAGTTCAACTTTTTCATTCTGTTTGGCATTGCGGAATTAGAGACAATTCAAGAGATCGCTTCCCGCCGGGAACTGAACCCATGTTTTAAATCTTAGTTGCGACCGCCGGCAGGTGCGAGTTACCCCCGTACCTGTTCGTGACCCGGATCTATGCAGGTGGGCAGTGGCTCAATTTCAAAATAACCTGTCATCTCGACCGGAGTCGTGGCTTCGCGCAGCGAAGACACCGCGGAGTGGAGAGACCTGCTTTTCCCCCGTCTAACAGCAGGTCTCTCGACTCCGCAAAGCCAAGCGGCTTGGTTTCGCTCGAGATGACAACCTTCGGTTGTAGCTTTTGAATTGAGCCACTACCTGCAGGTGATGCGAGTGGCTTTTGGATGCCATTTCATGCTGAAGTGTCATTAGAGAAATAAAATATGCGAGCACGGCTGCCAATGCCGCAAAACAAAACTTTCTCGTAATGATGGTCTTCAAATTTGAGCAGTGGGGTGAATCCTTACTTGCTTCGGCTTCATCCCATTCACTGATCGGAATTGCATTGATTTCTTCTCGAAGACACAGCCCCGCGACGGCACAGCGCATCGGAAGTTGTTAAACTTGCAGCATAAATCGTCGCGACTGCCCGACGATGTGGATAAAGGTTTAATAGCGAGCAGTGCAGTAATGAGAAAGGTTTCCCATGGTGGTGAGTGAAAGTTCGTTGACGAAGCAGCAATTGGATTTGCTAAGTATCAACACTATCCGCACGCTGGCGATTGATGGTGTGCAGCAGGCGAACTCCGGGCATCCGGGAGCGCCTATGGCGCTGGCTCCCGTTGCATATTGCCTGTGGCAGCAATTTTTGCGCTTCGATCCCGCAGATCCGGTCTGGCCGAATCGCGACCGCTTCGTTCTTTCCAACGGACACGCCTCCATGCTTCTCTACGCGATGCTGTTCTTGGCGGAAGTTCGCGGCATCAATCCTGAATACGAGAAGATCAGCGAGTTTGCAATCACGCTGGATGACATCAAACATTTTCGTCAGGCCGGAAGCAGAACCCCGGGCCACCCCGAATATCGCATGACCGCCGGCGTCGAAACTACCACGGGGCCGCTGGGACAAGGCATCGGCAACAGCGTGGGCATGGCGATGGCTTCCAAGTGGCTGGGAGCGCGTTATAACCGTCCCGGTTTCGAAATTTTTGATTACAACATTTATGCAATCTGCGGCGACGGAGATCTGATGGAAGGCGTGGGCAGCGAGGCTGCGTCTCTTGCGGGCCACTTGAAACTTCCTAATCTCTGCTGGATTTACGACAACAATCACGTAACACTCGACGGACCTGCCAGCTTGTCATTCAGCGAGGACGTCAGTAAACGTTTTGAAGGTTACAAGTGGAATGTGGTTCATGTCACCGATGCCAACGATCTCGGTCAGTTGTCGAAAGCCTATGAAACGTTCCTGGAGACAAAGGACCGTCCAACACTGATCGTCGTGAATAGTCATATTGGATATGGCTCCCCTAACAAGCAGGACAAGAGCGCCGCGCACGGCGAGCCGCTGGGCCCCGACGAGGTCAAGCTGGCGAAGAAATTTTACGACTGGCCGGAAGACGCGAAGTTCCTTGTGCCGGACGGCGTGCTGGATTCTTTCCGTCAGGGCATAGGCAAACGTGGACATGAACTGCAAGCTTCATGGAAGAAACTTTTTGCGGATTACAGCAAGCAGAACCCTGAACTGGCCGAGCAAATCAATCGCATGCAGCGGCGCGAGCTGCCCGATGGCTGGGACAAGAATCTGCCGACGTTTCCTGCCGATGCAAAGGGCGTGGCGACCCGCGAGAGTTCCGGCAAGATCATCAGCCTTCTGGGAGAGAGCATTCCCTGGCTGGTTGGTGGATCGGCTGATCTCGCTACCTCGACGAAAGCTGTTCTTAAATCCGAAAATGCCGGAGATTTTCAGGCGAACAATTACGCCGGACGCAACCTGCATTTCGGCGTGCGCGAACATGCGATGGGCGCGGCTGTAAACGGTCTGGCGGTATCCAAGCTGAGGGCCTATGGCGGGACATTTTTTAATTTCAGTGATTACATGCGGCCCAGCATCCGGCTGGCTGCGCTCATGGAGCTTCCCTGCATCTTCATCTACACTCACGACTCGATCGGACTGGGAGAAGATGGTCCTACCCACCAGCCGGTGGAGCAACTAGCCTCCCTGCGCGCGGTTCCGGGGCTGATCGTCATGCGTCCCGCGGACGCGAATGAGGTTGTGGAAGCGTGGAAAGTCATCGTGCAGCTCAAGCACGAGCCGGTGGCGTTAGTTTTGAGCCGGCAGAATTTGCCAACCTTTGATCGCACGAAATATGGCTCTGCATCGGGAGTGGCGAAAGGCGCCTACATTCTTGCGGACGCCGCCAACGGCAAGCCTCAGGTCATCCTTATGGGAACGGGTAGCGAAGTTTCACTATGTATTCAGGCTTACGAAAAACTGACTGCTGAAGGAATCGGCGCGAGAGTAGTCAGCATGCCTTCCTGGGAGATATTTGAGAAGCAGGACGCGTCATATCGTGACAAAGTTTTCCCGCCGGAAATAAAGGCGCGGGTCTCAGTAGAGCAGGCCGCGACCTTCGGATGGTCGCAATACGTTGGTTCCACCGGAAAGACAATAGGCATGCACACCTTCGGGTCGTCTGCCCCATTGAAGGATTTACTGAACAAGTTTGGATTCGAGCCCGACAAAGTGGTCGAAGCGGCCAAAGAAACGATCGCGAAATCAAAATAGTTTTGTCCGCCGCTAACGCGGCCGAGAGATCGGAAATAGGAGAATTATTATGCAGCCCACCGGAATCCTGGAAACCGCCAAAGCCACCAATCCATTAAAAGATCTCCTAACGTTTGGGCAGTCGGTTTGGCTGGATTACATTCGCCGAAACCTGATCACCAGCGGAGAACTCAAGCGACTGGTTGAAGAAGATGGCCTGCGCGGCATGACTTCAAATCCCGCCATTTTTGAAAAGGCGATTGCCGGCAGCACCGACTATTCCGACATCCTGAAATCGCTTCGATCGAAGTCAGATCTGGATGCCAAGGCACGTTATGAAATTCTTGCCATCCGGGACATTCAGGATGCCGCTGACTTGCTGCGTCCGGTATATGACAGCTCGAAGAAGCGCGACGGATACGTCAGCCTGGAAGTTTCTCCCTACCTCGCGCGCGATACAGAGAACACTCTTATCGAAGCCCGCAGGTTGTGGAAGGAAGTGAACCGTCCCAATGTGATGATCAAAGTCCCCGGCACTACCGAGGGAATTCCCGCCTTCCAGCAACTGATTAGCGAAGGCATCAACATCAACGTCACGCTTCTCTTCTCGCAGGAAGTTTACGAGAAAGTCGGGCAGGCTTACATCGCTGGTCTGGAGAAACTCGCTGCCACCGGCGCGGACATCGGCGGCGTGGCGAGCGTTGCCAGCTTCTTCATTAGTCGGATTGACAGCGCAATCGAAGCTTTGGTCGCCGCCAAACTCAAGACTGCGAAGACAGAAAAAGAGCAGGAACAGCTAAAAAGTCTCGATGGCAAAGTTGCCATTGCAAACGGCAAGCTGGCCTACGAAAGTTATCAGCATATTTTCAGCGGAGATCGCTGGCAGAAGATTGCGGCAACAAACGCTCAGACGCAACGCGTGCTATGGGCCAGCACCAGCACGAAGAATCCGGCTTATAGCGACGTTCTTTACGTGGAAGAGATGATCGGTCCCGACACCGTCAACACTATTCCTCCCGCCACTCTGGAAGCCTTCCGCGATCACGGCAAGCCGCGCGAGAGTCTCACAGAGAATGTTGACGCTGCCCGCCGCACTATGGAAACCGTCAAGGAAGTCGGCATCTCGATGAAGGAAGTCACAGACAAATTGACCGACGATGGCGTCAAGCAATTTGCCGACGCCTTTGACAAGCTTCTGGAAGCGGTCGAGAAGAGTTCGAAAGCCGAAACTACTCCGAAGATCAGCAAGCAGAGTTACAAGCTGCCAGAAGACTTGGGGAAAGCGGTTAAAACAAATGTTGATGACTGGCGCTCCACCGGAAAAGTGCGCAGGCTGTGGCAGCGCGACGCCTCCCTCTGGACTGGCACCGACGAATCCAACTGGCTAAGCTGGCTGAGTATTACCGAAGACCAGATCGCGAAACTTGCCGACTTCAAGCGCCTCGCAGATGAAGTAAAGGGCGGAGCGTATACCGATATTCTCCTGCTCGGCATGGGCGGATCGAGTCTCGGCCCCGAAGTGCTGGAGAAAACCTTCGGCCACATCGCTAATTTTCCGCAACTGCATGTGCTCGATTCGACAGACCCCGCGCAGATCAAAGCCTTCGAAAAACAAATCAATCTCGCGAAGACTCTCTTTGTTGTCTCCAGCAAATCTGGTAGCACGCTCGAGCCCAACATCTACAAGCAATATTTCTTCGAACGCGTGGAGCAGACGTTGGGAGCCGACAAGGCAGGCAGCCGCTTCATCGCGATCACCGATCCGGGTTCGAAGATGCAGAAGGTCGCGGAGGCTGACAAATTCCTCCACACATTCTTTGGAGTGGCCAGCATCGGCGGACGGTACTCAGTGCTTTCAAATTTCGGAATCGTACCCGCCGCATTGATGGGACTGGATGTCGGTAACTTTCTTGATCGCACGCACGACATGGTGGAAGCCTGCGCGGCCTCAGTCGCGGTGCAGGAAAATCCGGCCGCCCTCCTTGGCATCGTCATGGGGACGGCCGCAAAACATGGCCGCGACAAGATCACAATTATCACTTCGCCTGGAATTTCAGACCTGGGCGCCTGGTTGGAGCAACTTATCGCGGAGTCCACGGGCAAACTGGGCAAAGGAATCGTCCCGGTTGATCGCGAGAATTTAGCTTCGCCAGACGTGTACGGTAAAGACCGCCTGTTCGCCTATCTGCGACTCGATTCCGCGCCGGACAAAGATCAAGACACAAAAGTGGACACGCTCGAAAAGGCCGGGCATCCGGTTGTGCGAATTTCTCTGGGAGATATTTACGATCTTGGACAGGAATTTTTCCGCTGGGAAGTCGCCACCGCGATAGCGGGATCGATCCTCGGCATCAACGCTTTCAATCAACCTGATGTGGAAGCCAGCAAAATTGCCACAAGAGAATTGACGGAGGCTTACGAAAAGACCGGCTCCCTCCCCGTAGAAAAGCCTCTTTTCGAAGATAGTAAAACCGGAATAAAGCTTTTTACCGATCCGAAGAATACCGATGCCTTGAGCAAATCCGTCGGAAACCACAAGTCTCTTGTCGGTTATCTGCGCGCGCATCTTAGTCGCATCGCAGAAGGCGACTACTTCGCTGTGCTCGCCTACATTGAGATGAACGATGCGCACGAAGCGGAGTTGCAAAAAGGACGGCATGCGGTACGTGACAAAAAACATGTTGCCACCTGCCTCGGGTTCGGTCCGCGCTTCCTGCACTCCACCGGACAAGCTTATAAAGGTGGGCCCAACAGCGGCGTATTCCTGCAAGTGACCTGCGACGACGCGGTGGACTTCTCTGTCCCCGGACAAAAGTATACTTTCGGAGTTGTAAAGGCGGCGCAGGCGCGGGGAGACTTTCAGGTCCTGATCGACCGCGGGCGGCGCGCGCTGCGAATTCATTTAGGCAAAGATTTAAAAGGTGATCTGACCAAACTTACCGCAGCGCTGACAGAAGCGTTGCGGTGAATTCCCTCTCACGGTCAGTGACGTGCAGTACACTTGACCGTCCATTTGTTAGAAAAACGATTTAACACTAGCGATGCGCGAAGGAGTAGCTATGCGGCTGGGTATGGTCGGACTTGGGAAAATGGGCGCAAACATGGCTCGCCGCCTGATGCGCGGCGGTCACGAAGTTGTCGGCAGCGACCTGACTGCGGAGAACGTTAGCAATCTCTCTAAAGAAGGTGCGGTAGCTTCTTCCTCTCTCGACGATTTTGTAAGCAAACTCGCCAAGCCCCGCGTCGCCTGGCTGATGGTGCCTGCCGGCGATCCGACAGAGAAGACCGTGCAGGAATTTGCACGCCGCATGGAAGCTGGCGACATCCTTATAGACGGTGGGAATTCTTATTTCAAAGACGACGTCCGGCGCGCTAAGCAACTTTCCGAAAAGGGCATCAACTACGTGGACGTTGGCACCAGCGGCGGCGTCTGGGGACTTGAGCGTGGATACTGCATGATGATTGGCGGTCCCAAGGAAGTCGTGCAGAAGCTGGACCCCATTTTCAAAACTCTGGCGCCCGGACGCGGCGACATTCCGCGCACGCCCGGCCGCGAGAAGATATCCGGCGCGTCGGCTGCTACGGCCGAAGACGGATACATTCACTGTGGACCATCCGGCTCAGGACATTTCGTGAAGATGGTACACAACGGCATCGAGTACGGAATCATGCAGGCCTACGCCGAAGGCTTCGACATCTTCAAGAACGCAAACAGCAAAGAAGTCGCCGCCGACCATCGCTTTGAATTGAACCTGGCGGACATCGCGGAAGTGTGGCGGCGTGGCAGCGTCGTGAGTTCCTGGCTGCTTGATCTCACGGCGATGGCGCTGGCCGAGAATCCTACGCTCTCTGAATACACAGGGTTCGTGCAAGACTCAGGCGAAGGCCGCTGGACGATTCAGGCGGCGCTGGAAGAGGCGGTGCCGGCAGAGGTTCTTTCGGCGGCGCTTTACACGCGCTTCCGTTCCCGTCAGGAACATACTTTTGCCGAAAAAATGCTGTCCGCCATGCGCCAGAAATTTGGCGGCCACATCGAGTTGAAGGCTTCTAAATAATCACCCAGCCGATTGGTCAACGAGAGGACGAACGGAATGCCCAAGACCGAGGTGATGCCTGAAACCCCGCAGCGGATCGGAAAGCTGGGCGATCCCTGTGTGATGGTGATCTTTGGCGCGGCCGGCGATCTCACGCGCCGCAAGCTGATTCCAGCCCTCTACAATCTCGCGCAAAATCAATTGTTGTCGCGCGAATTTGCGGTTGTGGGGGTCGCGCGCAATGCGATGACCACGGAGGAGTTTCGCAAAAAAGTTTCCGACGACATCAAACAGTTCGCCACCCGCGACCTCGATCCTGATTTGTGGGAATGGTTTCTGCGTCGCCTGCACTATGTTGCGGGAGAATTCGGCGACAAAGAACTCTATCCAAAATTAAGAGACGCTCTCGCGGCCGTAGACGTCGAACATGCCACCCACGGCAATTATTTCTTCTATCTCGCCACCGCTCCTGATTTCTTCGGATCAATCGTCGAAGATCTGGCCGCCGTCGGACTGATGCAGCAGGACAAACATCACTGGCGTCGCGTCATCGTCGAAAAACCATTCGGACGTGATCTCGACTCGGCAAAGGCGCTAAATAAACAATTGCTGAAAGTCGTGGATGAAACTCAGATCTACCGCATTGACCACTATTTAGGAAAAGAGACCGTCCAAAACATTTTGGCCCTACGCTTGGCCAACGGAATTTTCGAGCCCATCTGGAACCGCCGCTACATAGATCACGTGCAAATCACAGTCGGCGAGACCGTCGGTGTCGAACAGCGCGGCAGCTACTACGATCAGGCGGGAGCGTTGCGTGATATGGTGCCAAATCACATCATGCAACTCATCAGCCTGACTGCGATGGAACCTCCAATTTCTTTTCATGCTGATTCCGTACGCGACGAACAGGCGAAAATTCTGCACGCGATTCAGCCCTTGAGTTCCGAAGATGTTTTGACCCGAACAGTACGCGGACAATATGGTGAAGGCATGGTGAACGGCACGCGCGTGCCTGGGTATCGCGGTGAGTCCGATGTCCCGACCGATTCCAAGACGGAAACCTTTGTCGCCATGAAACTGCTGATTGATAATTGGCGCTGGGCGGATGTTCCCTTCTATCTCCGTACGGGAAAGCGGCTGCCGAGCCGAAGTACGCAAATTGTGATTCAATTCCGGCGCGCACCCTTCGTTTTATTTCGGGATACCCCGGTGGACAGCCTCATGCCGAATCAATTGGTCCTGCACATTCAGCCGGAAGAAGGCATTTCGCTGCGCTTCGCCGCAAAAGTTCCCGGCCCCACCATGCGTCTCGGCGCCGTGGACATGGATTTCTAGTATGCCGACTATTTTGGATCGCAGCCCAGCACTGGCTACGAACGCCTGCTGCACGATTGCATGATCGGCGACGCGACTTTGTTCCAGCGCGCCGACATGGTTGAGGCAGGATGGTGCGTGGTGAGTCCGGCGCTCGACGTTTGGAAGGCATTGCCGCCGCGCAATTTCCCAAACTATGCGGCCGGAACCTGGGGGCCGAAAGAAGTGGATGATCTGCTCGAGCGCGATGGCCGCCAGTGGAGAGATTTCGAGAAATGATACTGGCAGGCGATATAGGCGGCACCAACGCACGGCTCGCGCTCTTTAATCTCGCCGAAGGTCAGTTCAGCCTGGTTTCCGCCTCAATTTTTCCCAGCCGCGAATATACCGGATTGGATGAAATCGTTAGCAAGTTCGTCGCCTCCGCTGATGTGCGTCCTGACTTCGCGTGCTTCGGAATTGCCGGCCCGGTGCGAAATGGCCGCGTGGAAACTTCCAACCTTCCGTGGATTATCGAATCCAAGCAGCTCGCCGAAGGCCTCAAAATCAAACACGCAGTGCTCATCAATGACGTGGAGGCGAACGCCTGGGGAGTCTCCGCGCTTCGCCCTGAGGAAATTGTTTCGCTTAACACAATTAGGGCTACTGACGATGGCAATCGAGCGGTAATCGCTGCCGGAACTGGACTAGGTGAAGCCGGCATGTACTGGGATGGAACCCGCCATCACATTTTCGCCTGCGAGGGGGGACACGCCGACTTCGCTCCCCGCAACGAATTAGAGATTGATCTCTTCCGATATCTCGGCCTTCGTTTCGGACACGTGAGCTGGGAACGAATCGTGTCTGGACCTGGCCTCTTGAATGTTTTCAATTTCCTTCGCGATACTGGGCGCGGCTCCGAACCCAAATGGCTGCACGATAAAATGCTGTCCACCGACCCCGCCGCTGCCATTTCGAGCGCGGCGATCGAAGGCCAGTGTGGATTGTGCGAACAGGCGCTGGATTTATTCGTTTCCGTTTACGCCGCCGAGGCCGGCAATCTCGCTTTAAAAATAATGGCGACGGGCGGAGTTTATATTGGAGGAGGCATCGCCCCTAAAATACTTCCCAAGCTGGCGGGTCCATTATTTATGCAGGCTTTCATCGGTAAAGGTCGTATGCAGCCATTACTCGAAAGCATGCCGGTCCATGTCATCATCAATGACAACATTGCTTTGCTGGGCGCCGCCCGGCGCGCCGCGCAAGAAGGGGCATAATCTTGAAGGCTGAGCCCGAAATCCACGTTTTCCACGATCAGGCCGCGCTCTTTCAATCTACAGCGAGAATAGTCTCAGACATCGCCAACGCAGCGGTCGCCGAGCGCGGACGCTTTACGTTCGTTCTATCGGGAGGGTCAAGTCCAAAGGGCTTGTTTACGCTGCTGGCCAGCGACGCCTCTCCCTCTTTACCGTGGGAGAAAACGTACTTCTTCTGGGGAGACGAGCGCCACGTTCCTCCGGACAACGCAGACAGCAACTACCGCATGGCGCGAGAGACTTTGCTGTCGAGGATTTCCGCGCGCGAAGACCAGATTTTTCGGGTTTCTTCCGAAGATGCCAGTGCAGATAATGCGGCGAGAAGTTACGAAGAGGCGATTAAAGCCTTCTTTGACCTGTCGGGGGGAAAACTTCCACGCTTCGATCTCGTGCTTCTCGGCATGGGCCCTGACGGCCACACCGCTTCCCTTTTTCCGAACTCGCGCGCGTTGCAGGAAGCTAAGCGGTTAGTCGTTGCCAACTGGGTTGAGAAATTAAAAACCGATCGCATCACTATGACATTTCCAGTTCTCAACAATGCCGCCTCGGTAATATTCCTCGTAACTGGCGCGGAAAAGGCATCCGTCCTAAAAGAAGTTTTGGAGGACAGCGCCCGCGAATATCCGGCGCAAAAAATTCGCCCAACAGCCGGAAAACTTCTGTGGATGCTGGACGAATCTGCCGCGAGTGATCTGTTACCGCAAACCCTGGCCGGCAGCGCGAAACCTTAATTAAAAATCAGGCGCAAGCATCGCGCCAGTTACCAATTTCTTTCAATCCTTGTGATCGAGTTTGCTCGAACAGGCGAACTCGGTGACGGCTGTGTTCAAACTCGTGGATGTCTGCCCACACTTCCGCCCTCCACGACTCGTCGTGCACCGCCGTCTCGCCGCAGGTTGCGCAGCGCGTATGAAGTCTGCGCATGGCCCGCAACGGAGGTGCGCCGCGCTCCAATTCGATAAAAACGCAATTCACTTCTTTAATCTCATCGCCTTCACCAATCATGTGCTCGTAGCGAAGCAAGAATCCAAAGCCTAACTTGTCGGCCTCCGCCTCAGCTTCCGCGCGGGTATGAAACGGGCCATATTCTGCTCGCAGTTGCTCGGTCGAGTCGCAAGCCATCCAGAATGTTTCCTTGTATGCCATTCGGGCCTCGTAATAGTTATCTGATATGGGTTGCTTGCGGCAGTGCTGGATATTCCGTAGCGGCACCCTGTGACTTCCGTATGCTATAGAGCAATCTCCGCGCCGCTATTCACAGGTCACAAGTGCTTGTCACAATGAAACTTGTAGACGCTTGCGGGACACGCGGTGAATCTGAATGCAAGCATTTGCACCCTTTTACCATGCCATCAAGTTTCAGATAGACTCTTGTACGACCGAATCGCCCCTCAGGAAATCAGGATCTCGTTACTTCGACCGCTCAGGTCTGGAGGCTATGGGGAAACGTCGACATCCGCGAGTTGACATAAGGCTTCCGGTGCGGATCTTCGGAACTGACGTCCACGGACATCCTTTTTCCGAGAACGTTTTCACTATCAATATTGGTGCCGGTGGAGTGCTGCTTGACGGAGTTAGTTCTGAACTTAAGATGGACGAAATAATCGGTCTCACCTACGGACAGAAGAAGAATCGCTTCCAAATTCGATGGCTTCCTGAAAAAGGCAACCCCTCCGCCGGCCGGGTCGGCTTAAGCAGCGTCCCGGGCCAAGCGCCGATGTGGGACACCACTTTTCCCGTAGCCACCGAAGACGGGTTCTTTTCAAAGCCGGTAGAACGACGCAAGCACCCCCGCTTGAAGCATGCAGGCTCCGTGGAACTACACATGGAGGGGACCGCCGTTGTATGGGGCAAAACCGCTGACATCAGTTTGGGCGGCTGCTTCGTTGAGATGGCGATCCCGCTGAAAAAGGGTACGGTTTTAAAAATTGGCCTGTGGGTGGCAGAAGTGAAACTGTGGGCTACCGCGCGGGTCGTCAGCAGCACGCCCGGTTACGGGATCGGACTTCAGTTTACTGAGATGTCGCCCAAGGATGCCGAGCCTCTGCAGGCGTTTCTGGCGCAAATCCGGCCTCGTTTCTAATTTCCGCACTGGCAGCTGTCAAGGCCGGGCTCACTGTCGCGGGTGCAACGATGCTTTCTTGCATTTTTTACCTCGGTGTTAACTATTAAGTA
>JBDUDA010000259.1:0-4148 GCA_040003205.1 Acidobacteriaceae bacterium
CGATCGTCCAGCCCAGAGCCACGCCCAGCACGCCCCCAAAGATTCCCATCGCTCCGGCTTCAGCGAAGAAAAGTCCTTTCACGTCCGCATCGCTCGCGCCCAGAGCTTTCATGATTCCGATGTCGCGCCGCCGTTCCAGAATTGCCATCACCAGCGTGTTGATGATGCCAATGGAGGCGACGGCCAGCGCGAGGCTGCCGAAGATGCCTAGAAATAGATCGAGGACGGCAAAAAACTGGCGCAGGCTGCGAGTGGCATCCACGATGGAAAACGTGTTGAAGCCCATTTTCTTGATCTTGTCTTCCACGGCAAGAACGTCATTGGGATTTTTAACACGCACACTCACGGTGGCATAGGAAGGACCGCTGCCGGCGTTGCGGGAGGAATCACGGAAATCAGAAGGCTGCACGACGTGCAGACGCTCGGCCAGCTTGAGCGGCAAAAACACGCGCGCCCGAGCTTGCCCGCGCATGCTGTCAGGATCGAGGTCGGCAATGCCGACAATCTTTACCGTCTGCTCGCGCGAGGTAACGGAATACGCGGTGCCCGCAGACGCATTGCGCTCGCTGTAGCGCATCACCAGGTCTTTGCCTAAAAGCGGCTTCGCGAACTCTGCGACATTGACGTCCTCCGCGCCTGCCTTCGGCAATTTTCCCAGCAATTCCTGAGCGAAAACTTTCTGTAGGATTACTTCGGGCGCATCCTCCGAAGAAAAGTAGTGGCCCTGCATGCCCTCGAAGGCGTCGTTGCTGCGAGCTGAAAAAGGAAGACCTGCGATCATCGCCAGGTGTGGTTTACCTTCAAAGCGAAGGTCTGTAATGAAGCGAATGTCGGGATAGACCTCCACCACCGAAGGAAGTTTCTCGATTGTTTGTCGGGCCGGCTCATCGAGCGCGGGACTCTCAGCGGGTGCGGGACCATTCTCATCCTGCTCGCGGCTAAAGCTTCGAAGATCGCGCCGCGACGTGACAACGACAGTGTCGAAAAGCCCTGACTTTTGCAGGCGGCGTCCGGCGAGTTGCTGGAGGCCGATTCCGAGGGAAAGCATGGCTACCAAAGATGCGACGCCAACGGAAATACCTACCGTCGTCAGGGAATTGCGCAGCAACGATTCGCGCAGGTTGCGATATGCCAGTTCCGCGGAGTCCTGAAACTTCACGATGTGCCTTTCGCAATTGCGGGGGCCTGTTCGACCTCAGAACGAGAAGCGATCCCAGCATTCTGCTGATCGGCCACCACCTTTCCGTCCGCAAGGAAAATCATGCGGCTGGCATAGCGCTCAGCGAGCGTACGCTCGTGCGTCACCATCACGATAGTCATCCCCAGCGATTGGTTGAATTCGCGGATGAAATTCATGATCTCGGTGCCGGTGTGCGAATCGAGATTGCCGGTCGGCTCATCCGCCAGAAGAATTTGCGGCTGATTGATGAGCGCGCGCGCCAGCGAAGCACGCTGCTGCTCTCCACCAGAAAGTTCCGTAGGACGATGATTCAGCCTGCCGCCCAGCCCAACGCGATCCAATGCCTGCCGTGCCAACTTATCGCGCTGCGTTCGGTCTATCTGCGCAAAGCGCAACGGCAGCGTCACGTTTTCTATCAGAGTCATGCTCGAAATTAAGTTGAACGATTGAAAAACCATCCCCACAGTTCGCAGGCGATATTTGGCGGACTCATCGCGCGAAAGTTTGGCCAAATCGTTGCCAAGTACGACGACCAATCCAGAAGTTGGACGGTCCATCCCCGCGATCAAATTTAGTAGAGAAGACTTTCCGGAACCCGAGGTGCCGAGCAGGGCCATGAATTCTCCCCGGGGCACTTCGATGGAAACGTCATCCACCGCGCGTATGACAGCCTCTCCCATGCGAAAGTGGCGGCAGACATGGCGTACGCTAATGCCCGCGTGCGCGCCAGGGTCGAGCGCTTCGACAGGCGTGGTCATCTGCGCGATTCCCCCTTGACCAGATGGAGCGCATCTTCAATGTCGGGAGAGTCGGCATCTTCATCGTTCCCAGAAGTTTTCCCATTCGATCCGAGAGAATTGCGAGAGATTTCTGAGTCGCCTACCTTGTCACCTTCGCCCGGCGCCAGAAAAAGATTCGTCTCCAGCCCATGCTGCCGGGTGTAGAGGTCGTAATATCGCCCGTGAAGATCGTAGAGTTGAGTGTGAGTGCCATGCTCGACAATTCGTCCCTGCTCGATCACCAGGATCTGATCAGCACGCCGAATGGTGGACAATCGGTGTGCGATCACGAACGTGGTGCGTCCGCGCATGAGGTGTGAGAGCCCCTGCTGAATGAGGGCTTCGGATTCCGAATCGAGACTCGAGGTAGCTTCGTCGAGAATCAGAATTCGAGGGTCGGCAAGAATTGCGCGGGCGATGGAGATTCGCTGACGCTGTCCGCCCGAAAGTTTCACTCCGCGCTCGCCAACTACGGTGTCATATTTATCGGCAAACTCTTCGGCGAATTCGTCAACGCGGGCAATCCGGCAAGCCTGCATGATCTCTTCTTCGCTGGCGGCCGGGCGCGAGAAAGATACGTTGTCGCGAATGCTGCCATCGAACAGAAATGATTCCTGCAACACCACCCCCAGGCGCGTGCGGTAGGAATCAAGCCGCACCGTGCTGAGGTCGATTCCATCTATAAGAACTTTGCCCTGGGTCGGAACATAGAAAGCCGAAATCAGGCCGATAGTGGTGGACTTTCCGGAACCGGAGGAGCCAACAAGCGCAGTTACAGTTCCCGGCTCGGCGCGAAACGACACATCGTGCAACACCGTGCGCTTGCCGTCGTAGCTGAAATCCACGTGATCGAATTCCAGATTGCCCCGGATTTCGCTCAGAGTCACAGTGCGCTTCGGATCTTCGTCCTCGGGGCGCTCGTTCAAAATCTCCTGCGTGCGCTCCAGTCCCGCGAATGCCTCGGTAAGTTGTGTCCCAATCTGTACGATCTGCATGATGGGAGCCACAAGAAAAGCCATGAATGCGGTATAAGTAAAAAAACTGCCGATGGTGAGAGTGCCACTGGCAATCTGTCGCGCTCCCACGTACATAATTACCGCGCCCACTACGCCCAGTAATAAACTGGCGGAAAGGCTCATCACCGAAGTCGCCGTCAGGCTCCTCATCACATTGTTCAGAAGGCGAAGCACTCCTGAAGAAAAGACCCTCTCTTCGCGCTTTTCCGCGTGATATCCCTTCACAACTCTGACGCCGCCAAGCGATTCGGAGAGGCGTCCGGTGACTTCCGCGTTGATCCGGCTGCGCTCGCGGAATATGGGACGAATAGTGGTAAAAGCTGTTCTCAAAGCGAATGCAAAACACAGTAGAAACGCGAACGTCAGCGTTGTCATGAGTGCGCTGATGCGAAACAACACCACGAGCGCGATGCTAGCCGTGAGCAATCCCCCGGCAAGATCAACCAGTCCGGTGCCAAGCAGGTTGCGGACACCCTCCACGTCGCTCATGATTCGCGATACCAGAGTTCCGCTCTTGGTAGCGTCGTGGAAAGAAATCGGCAGGCGTCCGATGTGGGCCTGCACTTTTTGCCGCAGCTCGGTAATTAGGCGCTGTGCGGCCTTCGATAACAATTGGGTCAATGAGAATGACGTCAGCCCCTGGATGGCGGTAGCCAGCAACACCCACAAAACTAGAGGTTTTAGAAGCTGCGTGTGATGCTTAATAATGACGCCATCGATGAGGTACTTTTGCGAGTAGGGCAACACCAACCCGGAAACACGGTTAATAATCATCAACAGCAATCCGAGTGCGAGCAAACCGCGACGGGGGCGGATCAGCTCCCATACAGTTGGTCCGATGGCGCGAAGCTTGTGGCTAACGGGGCGAAGGTCTGGTGGCCGAAGCTCTGAGGGATATCTGGCTGGATGACTCACTGAGACATTAGACTCTGTCTCTTCCCGCCAAGCTTCATTTTGTGAGGGGTCGGTAAGGCTCGAGCTGTAAATGCCGATGGTTCGTTGAATGAGCGAGCGGAAAGCAGGTCCCTCGGCTTCGCTCGGGATGACCGGCTTTAATATTATGAGATGACCGACTCATTATTATGAAATGGACGCTGCCCAGCAAATGGTTCCGTCATCCCGGTAGCAGATTTATCATCCGCAGCAGAGCTCGAAATCTGTCATCCCGAGCGC
>JBDUDA010000049.1:0-14033 GCA_040003205.1 Acidobacteriaceae bacterium
AGAGCTCGAAATCTGTCATCCCGAGCGCAGCCGAGGGACCTGCTTTTGCCTGTAATTTGGTAACCCTCATTCGCACTGAGCACCGTTGATGAAATAACTGCATTAGAATCATTTGCATCTATGAAGGCGGTAAACGAATCGAAATAGTTTGCCCGGAATTCTCATGCGCATAGGTCGACCTCTGAATGGCGTTTTGGTCTCGCAACATCGTGTGATGACGATCCCGATAGTCGCCGGCATGCTTGCGCTGTGCGCTCTCATTCTTCCACTCAATCTTCCCGGTCAGGCCTCAGCAGGAAACACACTCGCGCCGGCAAACCGTTCCACAGATAACGCCAGCAGCTTTAGCTCCGCAACTCCCGGAGTTGGGACCGGCACCGGAAGCTCCGCAACCGGCCTCCTGGGCCAAAGCTCGTTTTCCGGAAGTGTGCCCGAGGCCAAAGCCACCGCCGGCGTTATCTCGCTTTCTTTTAAAGACGCGATCGATCGCGGATTGCGGAACAACCTCGGCATCCTGCTGGAAAGCGACAACAGCCTCTCTGCACGAGGACAAAAGTGGCACGAATTGAGCGCGCTGCTCCCCAATCTAAGCGCCAACGTAAACGAAAGCGTCGCGCAGATTGATCTGGCGGCGCAGGGATTTCGCTTTAAGAACGCTCTGGGCGGAGTACCGAACGTTATTGGCCCAATCGGAATTTTTCAGACTCACGTTTTTCTGACGCAATCTCTATTTGACTTGAACGCGATTGACCGCAACCGGGCCGCTTCTTCCAATGAGAAGGTTGCGCAATATACCTATAAAGACGCGAGAGACACCGTTGTTCTGGCGGTAGGAAACGCCTACCTTGAGACGCTTTCCGCACAAGCGCGAGTCGAGACTACGCAAGCACAAGTGGAAACGGCTCAAGCGCTCTCCGATAAATCCGCCGACCAGCAGAAGGCTGGAGTCATACCCGCCATTGATGCCCTCCGTTCCCGCGTTGAATTGCAGAGCCAGCAACAGCAATTCATCGTGGCGCGCAACAATTATGCCAAGCAAAAACTCGTGCTGGCGCGAGTGATCGGACTTCCAGTCGGTCAACAATTTGCCCTGAGCGACAAAGCTCCATACGAACCGTTGGCGGCGATGAGCCTGGAGCAGGCTTTGCAGCGGGCGTACTCCCAGCGCTCGGATTACCAGGCGGCAGCGCAGCGCGTCCGCAGCGCGGAATACTTGCGGAGGGCGGCGACTGCTGAACATTTTCCGACGCTCGACCTTGCCGGGAATTATGGTGACGCCGGCATCCGCCCCGGAAGCTCTCATGGAGTTTTCCAACTGGGAGCTACATTGTCCATTCCCATATTCGCGGGGGGAAGAACCCACGGCGAAGTCTTGCAAGCCGAGGCCTCATTGCGGCAAAGCCGTCAACAATTTGAAAATATGCGCGGCCAGATTGATTATGAAGTACGCAGCGCCTTGCTGGACCTCGCCGCGGCCGCCGAGCAGGTCGAAGTCGCGAGAAGTTCCATCGAGCTTTCGACACAGGCGTTGACCCAGGCTCGAGATCGCTTCACGGCCGGAGTGACGGACAATTTGGAAGTGGTGCAAGCCCAGGAGTCTTTGGCGGCTTCCAACGAAAATTATATTTCGAGCCTCTACGCTCACAACGTCGCGAAAGTTTCACTTGCGCGAGCAATTGGATTCGCAGAAGAGGGCGTACGGCAATACTTACAGAGCAAGTAAATCATGGCACAAAACACTGAAACCGCAGAACCTTCAGTAAGTGGATCGCAGACGGCGCCCCAGGCCGATTCTCGTCCGCAACCGCAGCATCCTCCGTTGCCCGATTCAGATAAAGACCTGCGGTCGCCCAGGCTTAATTTGCGTAATCCGCGGTTTCGTCTGGCGCTGATCATTGGCGTGATCGTTCTGATTGTCGTGGGCATCATCTTATGGCGTTATTTCAGCAGCTACGAAGACACCGACGACGCGCAGATCGATGGCCACTTGAACTCCGTCAGCGCGCGCGTTTCCGGGCACGTGGACAAACTGCTCGTCGCTGACAATCAATATGTAGAAGCTGGAACTCCGCTCGTCCACATTGATGCGAGCGACTATCAGATCGCTTACGAGAGCGCGAAGGCAGACTACGAGAACGCACTAGCGACGGCGAATGCCGCCAAAGTAAACATCCCCATAACTTCGGTGGGCACGGCCAGCCAGCTTTCCACCTCGCAGGCGGACGTAAAAAATGCCGAAGCCGGAATCAGCTCTGCCCGTCAGCAGCATCAGGCAGCCATCGCCCAGATTTCGCAGGCGCAAGCCAACAATACGAAAGCGCAGAGTGATCTTGTCCGCTACAAGCAACTGGTGGACAAGCAGGAAATTTCTCAGCAGCAATACGATCAGGCGGTTGCCGCTGCACAGGCGAGTTTAGCGACGGTAGAAGCTTCGAAAGCCATGGCGTCTTCCGCGCAACAGCAAATCAGTCAGGCACAGGCAAAACTGGCGCAGGCCGAGTCGAATCTGCGTTCGTCCCAAACTGCCCCGCAGCAGGTGGAAGCCATTCGCTCACGAGCCCAGTCCGCCGATGCGCAGGCGCAATTCAAGAAAGCCGCGCTTGATCAGGCCAAGCTGAACTTGCAATACACGCAAATCGTGGCTCCTGTAAGCGGTATCGTCACCAACCGAACCGTTGAAGTTGGCCAAAACATCCAAATCGGACAGGAGATGATGAAGATCATCAACCTCGACGACATCTGGGTGACGGCGAACTTCAAAGAAACGCAGCTACGGCATTTGCAGGCGGGACAGCCTGTGAACATCCACGTGGATATCAATGGAAAAGACTACAAGGGACACGTGCAGAGTCTGGCCGGCGCCAGCGGAGCAATCACCAGCTTACTGCCTCCGGAAAACGCCACCGGAAATTTTGTGAAAGTCGTGCAACGGCTCCCGGTAAAGATCACGTTTGATCAGGGAGAAACCAAAGAACACGTGCTGCGTCCCGGCATGTCGGTCGAGCCCAAGGTCTGGATAAGATGAGTTCGGCGGTCGCGACCATGGATTCCGCCGCCTGGCGGCCTGCGGTCAATCCCTGGATCATCGCAGTAGCCGTCACCCTGGCTACCTTCATGGAGGTGCTGGACACCAGCATCGCCAACGTTTCCCTCCCGCACATCGCCGGCAGCCTTTCCGCAGGAACCGACGAAAGCACATGGGTGCTCACTTCTTATCTGGTTTCGAACGCCATCGTCCTGCCTCTTAGTGGATGGCTATCCTCCATCATCGGCCGCAAGCGTTTTTATATGAGCTGCGTTGCTATTTTTACTGTCAGCTCACTTCTGTGCGGGTTGGCTCCTAATCTCGGCATGTTGATCTTCTTTCGCGTGCTGCAAGGCATCGGTGGAGGCGGACTACAACCTAGTGAACAGGCGATTCTGGCGGACACGTTCGAGCCCGCGAAACGTGGCATGGCTTTCGCTGTCTACGGAATCGCCGTAGTCATGGCTCCGGCAATCGGTCCAACTTTGGGCGGCTGGATTACCGATAATTTCACCTGGCGTTGGATTTTCCTGCTGAACATTCCGGTTGGCATCATCTCGCTCATCCTGACGTCGCGGCTGATTCAGGATCCTCCCGACTTCAAGCGCAAGAAGCTCTCCGAAACCCGTATTGACTATGTTGGATTGAGCTTCGTAGCTCTGGGTCTCGGCACGCTCCAGGTCGTGCTCGACAAAGGTCAACGCGATGACTGGTTCGAGTCGCACTTCATTCTGGCGCTCACAGTAATTTCGGTAGTCTCTCTGGTCTTCGTGGCTTTTTGGGAGTGGCACCACAAAGATCCGGTCATTGATTTGCACTTATATAAAGAGCGGACCTTCGCGTCGGCGAATTTAATGATGTTCATGCTGGGCTTTGCCCTGCTGGGCAGCACACTGCTGCTGCCGCTTTTCATGCAGACGCTGCTGGGATACACCGCTCAGCAGGCTGGAATGGGGCTTTCGCCCGGCGGCTTTGCCATCATGGTACTCATGCCGGTCGTGGGATTTTTGCTGTCGCGCGTTGATCCGCGAAAACTGATGGTGTTCGGGCTGCTGGTGCTGTCGTTTTCTTTGTACAACATGACGCACTTCACACTCGGTGTGGACTTTCGCACGGTGGTGATCGCGAGGACAATCCAGGCGGTCGGGCTGGCCTTTCTCTTCGTGCCCATTAATACCGCAGCCTATGCTTATCTGCCTCGCGAGAAGAATAATGCCGCTTCTGGACTGATGAACCTGGCCCGCAATATCGGTGGCAGCGTTGGGATTTCCGTGGTGACCACCATGCTTGACCGGCGTGCCCAGTTTCACCAGACCCACCTATCCAGCCACCTTTCGGCATCGAATCCCAACATGCGGAATACCCTGCTGGGCGCGGCATCCAGGCTGGGAGGCGGTAATGCCGCCGCTGGCATGCATCGCGCCTACGCCACCATCGAAGGTATGGTCTTCCGCCAGGCCACCATGCTGGCTTATATTGATGACTTCTGGCTGCTCGCCATAGCGATCCTGGCCATGGTTCCGGTGGTGTTTGTGATGAAGAAGCCGCGCCGGGGAGGCGAAATCCCAGTCCATTGAGGCCCTTATGTATCGAGTCATTACGATTGAACGGGAATACGGAAGCGGCGGCGGAGAGATTGCCTGCGAACTTTCCAAACGACTCGGCTGGAAACTTTGGGACCATGCTCTAACCGAAGAGATTGCCAAACTTGCCAAAGTGGATTGTTCGGCGGTGGAACGTTGCGAGGAGCGCGTGGACGGCGCCTTTCGCCGGCTTGCCAAAATATTTTTACGCGGCAGCTACGAGCGAAACATTGACGCCGCCAGTGCCCCGTTCGACGCCGACCGCATGGTCGAAGTCGGACAACGCGTGATGGAAGACGCGGCCCGCGAAGGCAACGGCGTGATTGTCGGGCGCGGCGCGCCTTATTTTTTGCGTCAGCATCCTGACACCTTTCACGTATTTCTCTACGCCCCCCGCTCAGAAAAAATTCGCCGCCTGCAAGAGAGTGGTCGCATCCCCAAAAACGTCAATATCGAAGAAATGGTCAACACCGTGGACCGCGACCGCATCACTTTCATAAAGCATTACTTCGGAGCTGACTGGCCCACGCGCTCGCTCTACCATTTGATGGTCAACACCGCGATCGGAAACGAAAACGTTCTTAGCACCATCCTGGGCACAATGCGAATGCTGGAAAACAAATCCGGCAAAACCTTCACCGATTTCGAAGAGCGGGAAGTCGAGGTCGCCAAATAGAAACAACCCTACCCCAATCCGGGTATTCCCCAAGTAACCTGCGCACTGCACCTTTTTAGTGGCAATTAATCCTTTTGAAACATTTCAGGATTATTATCAATTTAGTTGCGCGCGCTACGGAGACGCAAGCATGGGTGCATCCCGTTATCTAAGTTTCGCTCTGCCCCTACGGGTGGCCGCCATTTGCTATCGGCGCGCAAATGATTCAGTCGAATTTCTCCTCGTTCATACCACCGGAGGAGGTAAGTGGACTTTCCCCAAAGGCGCGCCTGCGCAATCCCTCTCGCACTCTCAGGCGGCCGCGCGCGAGGCCCTGGAAGAAGCTGGTGCCAAAGGATGGATTGAGCCCCGCCATTTTCACGTCTATCTCTATTCCAAGGGCGTGTTCTGGAAGCCGCCGGGAGTGCGCGAATTCGTCGTCAAGGCATTTCTTATGGAAGTGGAGCGGACCGCCCCGCCCCAGGAGGAAGAGCGAAATCCCACGTGGTTTCCTCCGGATCATGCGCGCAAGCTGTTGGCCAAGGGACGCGAGGTCAGGTATGCGCGCGAAATGCAATCCGTGATTGATCGCGCCCTGGAAGAAATTGGCTCGCTCCGGACCCTGGCGACGCTGTAGAAATTCGACCTTCATGCTGCGCCTTGTCCAGTAAAGTGCCGCAGGCGTAAGCCTAAGTCCCGCAACGCGCAGACCGAAACCACCGCACTATTCCTCGCTGTCTCGAATCCCCAAGGCCAGTTGACGCATCTTATTTCGAACGCATATCATTTCCGTCTTAGCCAAGGCTAATAGGAATTAGAAAGGGGCCGAGGGCCCGCATTTATTTCCCCACAATATTCATGGATAAAAAGAAACTGGACTACTTCAAGAAGCGGCTGGAGACAAGGCAGCAGGAGTTACGACGCACGGTTTCGCGCATAGAACAGGATGGCCGCACCGTTGACGAAGACTCCGCGCAAGATATTGCCGATCGCGCCGCCAGCTCTTACACCAAGGAATTCCTTTTCCACCAGAGCAATAATGATCGCCAGTTGCTGGCGATGGTTGAGGGCGCGCTGTCTCGCATCCGCGAGGGTGCTTTTGGCGAGTGCATTGCGTGCGGCAAGGAGATCAATGCTAAGCGTCTGGAGGCTGTCCCTTGGACGCGGCATTGCATTGAATGTCAGGAAAAAGTTGAGCAGGGAATTTTGGAAGAGACATCCCGGTAAGCGTTCCGCCAGTGTGACCGGGCCGCGGGGTACCCTGCGGCTTTTCCTTTTAGCGCATTGTGAGCTGTCATTCCGAGCGAAGTCGATCTGCATTTGACCACGCAGTGTCTCGCTGCCGGGAGGCTACTCAGTAAAAGCAGGTCCTTCGACTTCGCTCGGGTTGACACTCAGCGCGTAGTGTCGTTATGCACAAACAGCTTTGACGCTGCTGAATTCTGGCTGTTAAACTGAGAGCTTGCCATCTCACTAGGATTGCACTTAGAAGGGACGTACGTGCGCGCACAGACCCGTCATCAGTTGAAAGAAGATCGTTTTCGAGGGGCGACCATTGAGGCTGCGGAAGCGACTGTCCACTGGTCGGTCGAGCACCGGAAGAATCTCATCCTGGGCGCAGTGATTGCCGCCGCGCTCTTAGCTGCGGTCCTCGGCGGATGGTTCTACATGAATCAGCAGGACGAAAAAGCCAGTTTCGATTTGACGCAGGCTGTACGAACTTTAGACACCCCGCTGCGCCCCGCCGGCATGCCTTCCCAGCCGGATTATGTCAGCTTCGGATCTTCCCAGGAGCGCGCGACCCAGGCTCAGAAGCAACTGCATGCAATCGTAGATAAGTATCCGCACACTCATTCTGCTGAGATTGCCCATTATTTTTTAGGACAAACCTCCGCCGATCTGGGGGATAACGGGGCCGCCGAGCGCGAATTGAAGAACGTAGCGGCAAAAAGCAACAGCGACCTGGCGGCGCTGGCAAATCTTTCCCTGGCTTCCGTCTATCGCAATAGCAATCGCAACAAAGATGCGATTGAGATTTACAAAAAGTTGGCCGATAAGCCTACCTCCACCGTCAGCAAAGCAGCTGCTCAGATGGCGTTAGCCGCAACGTATCAGACCGACAACCAGCCCATCGAAGCCAAACGGGTGTATGCGCAGATTCAGAAGGACAATCCCTCATCGCAAATAGCGCAGCTCGCGTCGCAGAAGTCGAACGAAATCAAATAACCCCCTGTCATTCTGAGCAAGGAGAGCCATTCGCTTGCGAATGGCTTTCTGCGTCGAAGGGATCCCTATGTCATCGTGAGCCTGGAGGGGAGCGACTCTCCTCGCCGACTTGGCGCCTGCGACTCGCCCAGCATTCGATCAGCCGTAAGGTTTTTCCAGAGACAAATTATTCGAAAACTGTCCCGTTTCCCTTCTCTTTGGTACGATGTGTTTCCTTAAAACTTCTATGGCGGACATCACTCTAAAAATCAATGGGGCTGACCGGAAGGTGAATGTCTCTCCGGAGACGCCTCTGCTGTGGGTGCTGCGCGACACGTTGCAGATGACGGGGACGAAGTTTGGATGTGGGATCGGATCGTGTGGCGCATGCACCGTTCATCTGGAAGGCTCGGCGGTGCGCTCGTGCCTAACTCCTGCGTCCGATGCTGCGGGCAAAAACATCACGACGATCGAGGGTCTGGCCGCGAGTGGATTACATCCCGTACAGCAGGCCTGGATCGCAGAAGAAGTTCCGCAGTGCGGATACTGCCAGACCGGACAGATCATGAGCGCGGTCGCGCTCTTAGCAAAAAATCCTCAGCCTTCCGAAGATCAGATTTCCCAAGGGATGTCGGGAAACATCTGCCGCTGCGGAACCTATGACCGCATACGGCGGGCGATCCATCGTGCGGCCGGTGCATCCACGAAACAGGGTGCGCAATGAGCCCGATCTCGCGACGCGGATTTCTCGGCGCCACGGCTGCCGCCGGTGCTGGCCTGGTAGTTGGCTTTTATCTTCCTCACAAATCGTCTTTCGGCTCCCCCTTCGGTGACTCGAACACAATTTTTTCTCCTAACGCCTATCTGAAGATCACGCCCGATGGAAAAATAATCGTCGTCGTGGCCCGCTCAGAAATGGGTCAGGGAGTTCGCACCGCTTTGCCGATGATTCTGGCCGAAGAATTGGAAGCCGACTGGAAACAGGTTTCGTTTGAACAAGCCGGTGCCAGCACGCTATACGGAGATCAGACCACAGGCGGAAGCGCTAGCGTAAGAACCACGTGGGATCCCATGCGCAAAGCCGGCGCAGCCGCGCGCGAGATGCTGATCAGCGCGGCCGCGCTTGAGTGGGGAATTCCGCGGTCGGCCTGCAAGGCCGAAAATGGAAGCGTGTGGAAAGCCGGGACCAGCACTGGCTTGACCTACGGAGCCTTGGCGAATCGCGCTGCGACACTACCGATTCCCTCTGATCCGCCGCTGAAACAGGCGAAAGATTACAAAATTGTAGGTAAGCCAATCCCACGCCTGGATACGCCCGCGAAAGTGACGGGGAATGCAGTCTTCGGAATTGATTTTCGGCTGCCAGACATGAAGCATGCTGTAATGGCGCGCTCTCCCGTCATTGGCGGCAAGGTCGCGAGTTTTAATGATCAGGAATCGAAGAAGATTTCCGGAGTTAGCTTTGTCGGCAAGGTGGGCGATTCTGCGGTCGCGGTGGTAGCCGACAGCGTATGGGGCGCGATGGAAGGGCGGCGCGTCCTCAACGTCACTTGGGACGATGGTCCCAACAAAGATTTAAATTCGGCGGCGATTTTCGATGGTCTTAAAAACTCGGCGTCCGGCAAGGCGGTCACGCTCTATTCGGTCGGCGACACCACAAAAGTTTCTGGACGCCACGTCGAGGCCGCCTACCAGCTTCCGTTCATGGCTCATGCGCCCATGGAGCCAGGGAATTCTACCGCGCATTTTCAGGGAGACAAGTGTGAAATCTGGTCACCCACACAGGTGCCGCAGGACTGCCGCGACTCCGCTGCGCAGGCGCTCGGACTCGATCCCGACCAGGTAAAAGTAAATATCACATTGCTGGGCGGAGGCTTCGGCCGTCGCCTGGAACACGACTATGCGGTTGAAGCCGCGCTGGTCTCGAAGGCCATCAATGGTCCAGTACAAGTTTTGTGGACGCGCGAAGACGACATGCGCTTTTCCTCGTATCGTCCCGCAAGCTATCACAAACTCAGCGCTGCGTTGGACGGGCAGGGATGGCCAATCGCATTCACGCATCGCATCGTAGCGCCCTCGATTAGCGGACAAAAAGGGTTTCCTATCGAAGGCGGTATTGATCCTGATCTGAAAGATGAGGCTCCGCTGATTTACTCTCTGCCGAATGCGAGCCTTGAGTACGTTATGACCGAAACTCCGGTCCCGCTGGGATGGATGCGCTCCGTCTACGCCCTTCAAGTGGGATTCGCCAGTGAATGTTTCATCGATGAACTGGCTGCGGCGGCTGGCAAAGATCCGCTGGAATATCGCCTTCACCTGCTGGCGAAAGACGAAGACATCAAATATTTCGACGCCACCTGGCATACCGCGAGAATGCGCGGCGTACTGCAACTTGCCGCCGCGAAAGCGGGATGGGGCAAGCCACTGCCGGCCGGACATTTCCAGGGCATAGCTTGTTTCGGATGCTTCAGTTCTTACATGGCGGAGGTCGTGCAGATTTCGATGGAGAACGGCAAGCCGCGGGTGCATCGAGTCGTGGGAGCCGTTGACTGCGGACAGGTGGTGAATTCGAATATCCTTGAGCAACAACTTCAAGGCGGCGTAATTTTCGCCCTTACAAATGCGTTGCGCGCTCAGATCACAATTGATAAAGGTCGGGTCGTGCAGGGGAATTTCGGAGATTATGCGCCTATTCGCATGGGTGAAGCACCCTCCGTTGAAGCTTATTTTGTGACCAGCACGGAAGCACCCACCGGAGTGGGAGAGCCCTCCGTACCTCCTCTGGCGCCGGCGCTGTGCAATGCGATGTATGCGGCCACGAAGAAGAGAGTGCGGGCTCTGCCGATTTTGGCCTGAAGTAGTGCCCGCACTTTTAGAAATGCTTTGCTTCGACTTCTCATAACTCAGCGATCAAAATTGGACTTTCGACAAAGTCGGGGAAAACATCGGCAATTCGAACACCTGAATATTCCGTCCCCATGAAGTCGTCTTGATGTCGTGAAACTCTACGAATTTATTTTTTAGTTGGGCTGCAAGATCAATGTTCCATCCTGCCTGAACCACCCAAACATTACCGCCGGAAGGCTGTTCAAACTTACGCACCATCCGTTGCAAGAAATCTAAAAAGTTGTCGGAGGTGTACATCCAGGTCGCGGAATTGGAAGAGATGACTTTCTTTCCCTCGCAGCTAAAACTCTCAAACCCGGCAACTGAATCATCGAACGCGATTGGCTGCTGATGGCAGAGATAGTGTCCCAATAGCAGGCTGGACTGGTAGTCCACGAAAATTACATCGTTCGGCGAAACGTGCTGCTGGATGTAGGTCATGGCCGCATCCATTTGCTTGTGATCCTGGTCGGCGCGCAAAATATACGGCCTGTGCGGCTGCGGAAAAAGGTAACAAAGCACCACCATGAGTGCTGCGAGAAGTAATCCGTAAGATTTGTGTAGCCGGGCGAGCGCTATGCTGACGCCCGCAATTGCAAACAGGCTGAGGTAGATGGAGTGGCGCGTGCCTCCGTAGGGATATTTCCCCACGATGGCGGCTGCGCATCCGATGATGAATGGAAGTATCAGCAGAACCATCGGCGCAAGGTTTGTTTTCTGAGAATTCGCGTTTCGATCTCGTTTCAGCAGCAACACAATTCCGCCCACGAAGATCAACGCCGCGACATCGCCTAGGGCAAGCTGTCCGAACAAGAATTGGAAGACTCCGAAGCTTCTGGCGAAAATAAACAGCAAGAGATGATCGCGTCCGGGATGAAAGTAAGAATTTGCGAGGTAGAGTCCGGCCCATCCGTTCGCGGTCAGGTCGGCTGGATCGCTGCCCCGGTACTTGGAGATATGCGTCTGATAAAGAAAAATCAAAAGGCCGAGAGCGCAAGCTTGCCCTAGGGCCCATCCGGCCCTTAGCTGGAAAGAATATTTTCCTTTTGCAAAGCGCAGGAGGGCGTATCCACTGATCGCGACCGCGAACAGGATCGCCGAGTAGTGGGTCAGCATCCCGAGACACAGAAAAAACGCCGACACCAGCAGTACCGGCGAATTTCTGTCGAACGCTTCTTCGAGCAAGTAAGCGCAGCTTGCTAGAAAAAATAGCAGCAAGGAATATTGCCGGACCTCAGCCGAAATCGAAACCAGTGGAGGAAGGAAGGCGGCGAATAGCAGTCCGATCAAAGCGACGTCACTGCCGCAGATGCGAGTGAGCCATTTGTGAAAGACCCAGCAGAAAGCCGTCCCTGCGATTACGGACGGCAGTCGCAGAAAAAATTCAGAACTTCCAAAACTTCGCAGTGCATGAAGCACAAAAGTCAGCAGTGGAGGGTGCGCATTGGTGAGGCTGGCCTGATATGCGAGGGACCATGAGGCTTTATTTGCGAGCAGAAAGTGCAGAGCTTCGTCGGGGTTGAGGAATGTTCCCCAGGAGGCCCGCAGCCGCAATAAAAGCGCCCCGAAAATGAAAAAGTACGCGACAACTTCAGAAAGCCGGGGCAACAAATTCCTGGGGACGAAATGAGGCGATCTATCTGAGGTCACGAAGCCTCTGGATTCTAGCATTCGGTCTTCTCAAAGTTGACACCCTCCAGCCCCCACTTTATCCTTAAGGTCGGGCCTGTTAAGGCCTTCCTCGTTGAAGGCGCCAGCCGGGGGGCGCAGGAATCCCGATGTTCATTGAAATTTCCGAGCTGGAAATTCAGCCCATTGATTGGGATGAGCGCTATGAACCCGGCGTGTTGGATTTAGGTCCTGACTATCAGCAACACGGGGCTGTTTTGACCACAGGCCGAGCTCAACTGGTCGAAGAACATCACGGTAAGCATAATAAGATCAAAGACATACGCTTGGCTGGCGACCTGACGGCTTCGCTTGAGATGGCTTGCGCGCGCTGTTTGGATCCAGTTACTCATCACCTGGAGCGGAAGTTCGATTTGCTGTACCGCCCAGTTGGTTCAGATTCGGGACGGGAAGAGCTTTCCGTCACCGCCGCCGAGGCTGAGGTCAGTTATTATCAAGGCAAGGGTCTGCTGCTGGAGGATGCCGTCCAGGAACAGGTGTTGCTAGCCGCGCCTTTGAAGGCTGTATGCCGGGACGACTGCAAGGGTCTGTGCCCTCACTGTGGCAAGAACCTTAACCTTGAGCAGTGTTCGTGCGCGGTGCCGATGGAAGATCCTCGTTGGTCAGCGCTGAGAGAATTACGGAGTAAGTTAGAACACTAGTTTGCTGACGCATTTGCTAGTTGCTGTAATCACCACTAAAATTCTTGCAACATTTGAAAAGATTTTGAACGCGGCGTCTGCCCGGGCCGCGACCATAAGTTAAAACGAAAAGGAATTTCGATGCCTAATCCCAAACGACGGCACTCCAAGCGGCGCACCAGCACCCGGCGCGCGCACGATGCCCTGACCACCCATTCGCTTTCCGAGTGTCCTAATTGTCACGAGCGCAAAATGCCGCATCGTGCCTGCCCCAAATGCGGTCATTACAAAGGCCGCGAAGTTTTGAACGTTAAGGAAGCCAGCTAGACCAACCACTCCATGCCTAGCGTCATCGCCCTGGACGCAATGGGTTCCGACCGCGCGCCCAAGCCTGAGATCGAAGGTGCGATCCAGGCTGTGCGCCACCATGGCGTCGAAGTCATCCTTGTTGGCCCCGAACCCGCCATCCGCGCGGAGTTAGCACGCTATCCTCCGGCAGCCGAACTTCCCATCAGCGTCGTCCACGCAAGCGAAGTCATTGCCATGGATGACAAAGCGGTGCAGGCGGTTCGCGCCAAACGTGATTCGTCCATGAGAGTAGGCCTGCGGCTGGTGCGTGATGGACACGCTGTCGGCTTCGTGACCGCCGGCAACACGGGCGCGGCCATGACCACGGCGAAGATGGTGCTGGGCGCAATTCCAGGTGTGGATCGCCCGGCGCTCGCAGCGGTGTTTCCAACTGCGCTCGGTACCGCAGCGTCGCTATTGGATGTCGGCGCCAACGTGGATTGCAAGCCGCACAACCTCGAACAATTTGCGGTCATGGGCGAAATTTATTTTCGCAGCATGTTTGGGACGGCGCGTCCGCGCGTGGGATTGCTGTCCATCGGCGAAGAAGAAACCAAGGGCAACGAACTAACCCGCGAAGCATTTCAGCTCTTGAAGCGGCTCCCGATAAATTTTGTTGGCAATGTTGAAGGCCGCGATCTTTATAACGGAGAAGTCGACGTCATCGTTGCCGACGGATTCGTCGGCAATGTTGCGCTGAAAATTTCCGAAGGCGTCGCGCATCTGGTCCGCAACACACTGAAAGAAACGCTGCGCGCCACAATCACGCGCCAAGTGGGATATCTACTTTCGCGGCGCGCATTTTCTGATTTCAAGAAGCGCCTCGATCACACGGAGTATGGTGGCGCGCCGCTGCTCGGCATCAAAGGCATATGTTTTATTACTCACGGATCGTCGAATGCAAACGCGATCAAGAATGCGATTCGGGTGGCGGCGGAGTTTTCCGAACACAACATCAACGACGCGATCGAGAAGCAGTTGGCAAAAATAGAAGTACACGCTTGAGATCACGCTTAAGATCA
>JBDUDA010000260.1:0-4130 GCA_040003205.1 Acidobacteriaceae bacterium
CCACCAGGCCTTCAACGATCTGGGCGATTTCGGGATGCATCAACGGCTCGCCGCCGGGGATGGACACCATGGGCGCTCCGCATTCATCCACTGCGCTGAAACATTCCGCGGGACTGAGCTGGCGCTTGAGAATGTGGGCGGGATATTGAATTTTGCCGCAGCCTGCACACGCCAGGTTACAGCGGAAAAGCGGCTCCAACATCAGCACCAGCGGATATTGCTTGCGCCGAGCCAATTTTTGACCAATTACGTAGGACGCCACCGTCCACATCTGGGAAATCGGGACACTCATGAAAACAATTTCTCCTGGAACCGACAGCCGGGGTTCTATCTTAAAGTAAGCCTCTATGCTAACAGCTTGAAGTGGTTAGATGATGCCAGGGTGCCGGAAAGTTCAACTGCTTTTTGAGCCTACTTGGGGTGGTCGGGAATTGTTGGAAACAGGGGGTTTACCCATCCAATACGGGGCGGAAATTTCAGTGGTTTCGTGCTACAATTAGTACATCTTCCACTGGCCGTAAGTAGCAATAATTTCAGTAATTTGAGCGACTTCAGAGCCCTTGCGCGGGCAGTCTGCAACGCGCGATGCGCTGAAGGTCAAATCTGGCAGTTCACACGGAGTTGAATGGCTACGAAAGAATTGAACGCGGTAACTCTCGTCGACCAAAAATCGGATGAAAAATCCGACGAGAAACTCGGCGCGAAAGCCGATTTAAAAAATAAGAACGGCAAGGCTGCCGGCAGCAATGGCGATTACAACGCCGACTCGATCAAGGTGCTTGGTGGCATGGAGGCCGTCCGCAAACGCCCCGCAATGTATATCGGGTCCACCGGCGATATGGGCCTGCATCACCTCGTCTACGAGGTCGTAGATAACTCGGTTGATGAAGCTCTTGCAGGGCACGCTGACAAAGTTGAAGTCACTATCCATCTCGACAATTCGGTCACAGTTGTAGACAACGGCCGTGGAATTCCTGTGGATACCATGGATATTGACGGCGAGAAGATTCCCGCCGCCCAGGTTGTGATGACCACGCTGCACGCGGGCGGTAAGTTCGATTCCTCGACCTATAAGGTTTCTGGAGGATTGCACGGCGTTGGAGTGTCTTGCGTGAATGCTTTGAGCGAAGAGCTCGATCTGGAAATCTGGCGCGATGGGTTTACTTTCGAGCAGACTTATTCGGAGGGCGTGCCGACCAGCAAGTTGAAGAAAGCTGGAGCGACGAAGAAGCGCGGCACCAAAGTTCATTTCATCCCCGATAAAACGATCTTCACCGTCACCGAATACAACTTCGATACTCTGGCGCAGCGTCTGCGCGAGCTCGCCTTCCTGAACAAAGGATTGCTGATCACGCTCACCGATGAGCGCACTACCGACGCGAAAACCGGCGAGCCCAAGACTGCTGAATTTAAATACAACGGCGGCATCGGCGAATTCATTAAGCATCTGAACCGCGGCAAAACCGTTCTGCACGACAAGCCGATTTACATGGAGGCCGAGAAAGATACCGTCGCCATGGAAATCGGTCTGCAATATAACGACGGATACTCCGAGTCGGTGTTCAGCTTTGCTAACAACATCAACACTGCCGACGGGGGCACCCATCTTTCCGGATTCCGCACGGCGCTGACCCGCACCATTAACTATGCCGGGCAGCAGATGGGCCTGTTCAAAGACCTCAAAGAAAATCTGACTGGCGACGACGTGCGCGAAGGGCTGGTAGCCGTCATCAGCGTGAAGCTTCCGCAGCCGCAGTTCGAAGGCCAGACCAAAGGCAAGTTGAATTCGGATATCGCCGGAGTTGTGCAGGCTTTTTTGAATGAAAGGCTGGGAGCCTATTTCGAGCAAAACACTACGGTCGCCCGCAAGATCATCAATAAAGCCATTGACGCCGCCCGGGCGCGCGAAGCGGCACGCAAGGCCCGCGATCTGACGCGCCGCAAGGGAGCACTCGATGGCGGAGGCCTTCCAGGAAAGTTGGCCGACTGCTCCGAACGTCAGCCCGAGCGCTGCGAGTTATTTCTGGTCGAGGGCGAATCCGCCGGTGGGACCGCCAAGCAGGGGCGCGATCGCCGTTTCCAGGCAATCCTGCCACTGAAGGGGAAAATTCTTAACGTTGAGAAGGCGCGCTACGACAAGATGCTGGCGCACGAAGAAATTCGGGCCATGATTACCGCGCTCGGCACCGGAATTTCGAAGGAAGATTTTGATCCCGCGAAGCTGCGCTACGGCAAAATTATTCTGATGACCGACGCTGACGTGGATGGAAGCCACATCCGCACGCTGCTGCTGACATTCTTCTTCCGCCACATGCAGGATCTGATCAAGCGCGGAAACGTATTCATCGCGCAGCCGCCGCTGTATTCGATCAAAAAAGGTAAGACTCAGCAGTACATCAAAGACGATCGCGAATTTGTGAAGGTGATGGTGAAGCGCGCGTCCGATGGACTGATTGTGCGTTATGGAGAAGGCGCCGCCAAGCTGGAAGGTCCGAACCTCGCGAAGTTCATCACTGTCTTGAATGAGTATCTGTCGTTCTACGATAAAGTGACCAAGCGCATGCGTGATGAGCGCGTCACGGAGATGTTGCCCAAGCTCGATCTCTCGAAGCGCGCGGACTTCGAGGGCGAGAAGAAGTCTCCTCCGAAGAAACTTGAGAAGCTGGAAAAAGACCTCAAGAAACTTCAGAAAGAACGCAACTTTCAGGAAGTAGAAAGCCGCTTCGACGAAGAACACAACTTGTGGGAAGTGCGCTTCGTGAATTCGCAAGGCGCCGAACACCTCATCAATTGGGAGCTGGCTTCCACAGCCGAATTCCGGCAACTGCTTTCAAAGTACAAACAGATCGAGCCTTACATGGAGCCGCCGTTCATTGTGGAAGGTGTTGCGAAGCCTGCGAAGAACGAAGAAGTGACCGAGGCAGAGATCGCAGAAGACGACAAAACTTCGAAAGATGTTTCTGAGAAGCCTGCGTCCCGAAAGCAGGCGAAAACGGAGACCGTAGAAAAAACTACGCCGCGAGAGTTGTTCGAGTACGTACTAGCCCAGGGCCGCTCTGATTTCATCGTGCAGCGCTACAAAGGACTGGGCGAAATGACCTCGCAGCAGCTCTGGGAGACCACCATGGATCCCGAGCGTCGCACATTGTTGTCCGTGAAGCTTGAAGATATCGCCGAGTGCGAAACCATCTTCACCACCCTGATGGGCGAAGATGTAGAGGCGCGCAGAAAATTCATCGAAGACAATGCGCTGGATGTTAAGAATCTGGATATTTAAACATTGATTGTCATCTCGAGCGGAGCAAAGCGATTTTCGCTTTGCGCAGTCGAGAGACCTGCTGTTGGTTAGTTGAGAGAGAAGTGGGAACACAGCAGGTCCCTCCACTCGCCAGATGCTTCGCATCTGGATCGGTCGAGATGACAGGGGTTCAGTTGGGTCGGCGGCGGGCGGCTCAATGTTTTGTTGGTTCGCACCCATCAGCCCAGCACGGGTACCTTGGGCAATTTATTGGGGGTTGAATCAAGATTCACGACGCCTGATGTATCGCATCATTCCCTTGGTGCGTAACCTGCACCAACTCCAGCATCCCTGTCGAATTTTTCTTCGCCTCTTCTTCGGCTTCGTCGCGCGTGGCACCGGTCCCGACCAGCTTATGGCCTTCGACGGCGAATGCCGCCCAGCTTCCTTCCGGTAGCTTGGCCAGAAGTTTTACGTGCGATTCCGCGTCCGCAGTTTGCGCGGCCGCGTGTTCTCCTCCAGGATCAGGAATCGAGGACGGCGGATCGCTGGTGGGAAAAGAATCCGCCAAAGTTTTATCGAAGGACTTCTCTCTTCCCTCGATATGGCTCTCAACTGGACGCTCTTCCGGATCGCGGCGGCTGCCGGAATGTTCAGGATCATGCGGAGTAATTTGCGGAGCGCCGGCAGTTTTGGAATCCATCATTCACCTCAGTTTAAAACTAATAGCATTACTCGCGCTCATTCACGTAATTAATCAACAGTAATATCCCTGAATTTAAGTTTATTACGAAATGATTGCAAACTGTGCATGCTGCATCTATAATTGCTGGCCGTTCCTATACGGCCTTCCTGCTGTATGCGATCAATTACAGATTGATAAAGAGTGTAA